>CAYSRR010000038.1:0-7898 GCA_964433375.1 uncultured Streptomycetaceae bacterium | reverse complement strand
ATCGAGGTGCTGCGTTACAACCCGGAGAAGGACGCGGAACCGCGCTACCAGACGTTCCAAGTGCCCTTCAGCCACGACACGTCGGTGCTGCAGGGCCTGCAGTACATCAAGGACTACCTCGACGGCAGCCTCACCTTCCGCTGGTCCTGCCGCATGGCGATCTGCGGCAGTTGCGGCCAGATGGTGAACGGCATACCGCAGCTTTCCTGCCACGTATTCCTGCGCGATTACTACCCCGGCAAGGTGCGCGTCGATCCGCTCAACCATTTTCCCGTGCTGCGCGACCTGGCGATCGACCAGAGCGACTTCTTCGAGAAGAAGCTGCCGTCGGTGAAACCTTACATCGTGCCGAAGAATGCAAAACCGGTATCGGCCGGCACGCACCTGCAGACACCGGCGCAGTTCCAGCAGTACTACAAGTATTCGCAGTGCATCAACTGCCTGCTGTGCTACGCGGCCTGCCCGCAGTACGGCCTCAAGCCGGAATTCACCGGCCCGGCGGCGCTGGCCCTCCTCCACCGCTACAACGCCGACTCGCGCGACCGCGGGTGGGACGAGCGGGCCGAAGTGCTCAACGCCGAAGAAGGCGTATGGGGGTGCACGCTGGTCGGCTACTGCTCCGAGGTCTGCCCCAAGCACGTGGATCCGGCGCGCGCCATCAACCAGAACAAGGTCAACAGCACCATGGACTATTTCGGCGTGCGCAAGCTGTTGATGCCGAAGGGAGGCGACTGATGGCTCGAACCAGGACCTACGTCCGCCCCATGGCGGGGTGGTGGCGCAAGAACCCGTTCTTCGTGCGTTACATGATCCGGGAATCCAGCAGCGTGTTCCTCGCGATCTATGCCGTGATCCTGCTGGTGGGGCTGCTGCGGCTCACCCAGGGCGAAGCGGCCTACGAGGCCTGGCGCTCGGCACTGACGAGCCCCTTCTCAATCATCTTTCACTGGCTTGCCCTGCTGACCGTGGGCTACCACGCCTATACCTGGTGGCAAGTCGCGCCGAAGACCGCGCCGGATATCCGGATCGCGGGCCGCGCGATACCCGAGATGCTCATCACGGGGAGCGGCCTCCTGGCCACCCTCGGAACTTCCGTTCTCGTCTACGTCATCGTGCGGTGGATGTGACATGAAACGATCCCACGAACCCATTTTTTGGTCCCTGTTCGGCGCCGGCGGTGTGCTGTCCGCGCTGATCGCGCCGATACTGATCTTCATCACCGGAATCATTGCCCCGATCGGCCTGTGGATGCCCTCGTCGGCGCTCGAATACGCCCGGGTGCTGGGCTTCGCACAGCACGGGTTCGGAAAATTGATTATTCTCGCCGTGATCTCGCTGTTCCTGTTCCACGCGGCACACCGCATCTACCACGGCCTGCACGACGTTGGAGTGCATGCCGGGACCGGGACCATGGCAGCGAGCTATGGGGGGGCGCTGCTCGGCACCCTGGCTGCCGCCTTTTTGTTGTTCAAGATAGGCTTCTGACACAGCTGTTCAAAGGGAGAAGGAGAAGAACATGAACTGGAAAGCCATAGCGCCCGTCGCCGTCGCTATCATCATCGCCCTGATACCCGCGCCGGAAGGCCTGCCGCAGCATGCGTGGTACTTCTTCGCAATCTTCGTCGGCGTCATCGTCGGCCTCATGTTCGAGCCGCTGCCGGGAGGTGCCATCGGGCTGATTGCCGTCGCCCTGGTCGCGGTGCTGTCCGAGTACGTCTTCTTCAGCCCGGACCAGCTGGCCAAGCCCGGCTTCAACTCGGCCCGGGCCTCGCTCTCCTGGGCGCTCTCCGGCTTCTCCAACACCACGGTCTGGCTGATCTTCGGCGCCTTCATGTTCGCCCTCGGCTATGACAAGACCGGGCTCGGACGCCGCATCGCATTGCTCCTCGTCAGGGCGATGGGACGCAAAACGATTACGCTGGGCTACGCGGTCATGATTTCGGACACGCTGCTCGCACCCTTCACGCCGTCCAGCACTGCCCGCAGCGGCGGAACGATATACCCCATTATTCGCAACCTCCCCGCCCTTTACGATTCGAAGCCCAACGACCCGTCCATGCGCCGGGTCGGTTCCTATCTGATGTGGGTGGCCATCTGCTCCGTCTGCGTCACGAGTTCCCTGTTCCTGACCGCGCTTGCCCCCAACCTGCTGGCGGTCGAGCTCGTCAATAAAACGGCGAAAGTCGAGCTGGCATGGATGGATTGGTTCATCGCGTTCGCCCCGGTCGGCATCCTGCTGCTGGCGACGCTACCGCTCCTCGTCTACTGGATTTATCCGCCGCAGGTGAAGGAGAGCAAAGAGGTGCCGGCCTGGGCGGCAGGCGAGCTCACCAAGATGGGGCCGGTGACAGCGCGAGAAATCACCCTGGGCATCCTCGTGCTCACCGCGCTGCTGCTCTGGATATTCGGCGGCGGCATCATGGACGCCACCACCGCCGCCCTGGTCGTGATCTCACTCATGCTGCTGCTCAAGGTCGTAACCTGGGACGACATCACGGGGAACAAGGCCGCCTGGAACACGCTGGCGTGGTTCGCGACACTGGTCGCCCTCGCCGGCGGCCTGAGCCAGGTTGGATTCGTCAAGTGGTTCGCCGAGACCATTTCCGGCCCGGTGGCCGGGGTCTCGCCCCACGTGGCAATCGCTGCGCTGCTGTTCATCAACTTCTTCGGACATTACCTCTTCGCCAGCGTGACGGCCCACGTCACCGCGATGATCCCGGTGCTGATCGCAGTCGGCTCCACCATCGCGGGCGTTAACATGCACACCCTCGCCCTCGCCCTCTGCCTGCAACTCGGCATCATGGGCATCATCACGCCCTTCGCGTCGGGGCCGAGCCCGGTGTACTACGGCAGCGGCTACCTGCCGGCGGCGGACTATTGGCGCCTGGGGGGAATTTTCGGGTTGATCTTCTTCCTCGCATTCCTGCTGATCGGCGTTCCCTGGATGCTGTTCATACGGTGAGCGTCGCATGCCGCGATTCCCTGCGCCGGTTAGCGGCGTAACGCCCGGTTTCGGCCTCGCGCAATGAACGTCGCTACCGTGCGCCGCATCGGCCTGTTCGGCGGGCCGGTGCTGGCGCTGGTCTGTTACTACTTCCTGCCGCCTCATTACTCGACCGGTCCGGGCGAGTGGGTCGAGTTCTCGCAAGCCGGGCGCACCACCCTCGGGATGATGGTCTGGATGGCGACGTGGTGGCTGACCGAGGCGGTGGACATCGAGGTCACCGCCCTGCTGCCGATCGTGGCCTTCCCGCTGCTCGGCGTTGCGCCGCTTTCGAAGGTCCTGCCTTCCTACGCCGCGGACGTGATCTTCCTGTTCATGGGCGGATTCATCATCGGGCTGGCGATCGTGCGCTGGGGCCTCGACCGGCGCATCGCCTTCTTCACGCTGCGCCTGGTCGGAGCGCGCCCGGGCGCCATCATCGGCGGCTTCATGGCGGTCACCGCCTTCCTCAGCATGTGGGTCTCGAACACCGCGTGCGCGGCGATGATGGTGCCGATCGCCATGAGCGTCATCGACCTCGTGCTGCGCAGCCGCACCGGCGTCGGCCTCAAGGACGGGGGCATTCCACAGGACCGCGTGCCCGAGCGTAATTTCGCCACCGGCCTGCTGCTGTGCGTCGCCTATGCCGCCTCGATCGGGGGCATCGCCACCATCATCGGCTCCCCGCCCAACGGCATCGCGGTGCGCTACATCCAGCAGACATTCCAGAAGGAAGTGAGTTTTTTAGACTGGCTGACGATAGGCGGGCCATTCACCCTCATCTTCCTTCCGATCGCCTGGCTGCTGGTGACGCGCGTGCTCTTTCGCTCTGACATTGGCGAGATCGCGGGCGGGCGGCAGCATTTCGACGAGGAGTACCGCAAGCTGGGCGTCCTCACCCGCGGCGAGAAGACCGTTCTGGCGGTCTTCAGCGTCACCGCCTTCCTGTGGATCTTCAGCCCGCTGCTGAAGGGCATCACGATCGCGGACATGAAGCCGCTCGCCGCGCTCTCCGACGCGGTGATCGCCATGCTCGCGGCAATGGCGTTGTTCCTGATTCCCGTGGACTCCGCCAAGGGCGTGCGCGCCATGGACTGGAACACCGCCGTCAAGCTGCCTTGGGGCGTGCTGATGCTGTTTGGCGGCGGTCTCACGCTGGCCGCCTCCATCGAGGCGAACGGCGTTTCGGAGTTCATCGGCAACTCGAGCCGCGGGCTCGCCGGGCTCCACCCGCTTTTCCTGCTGCTCGCAATCACCGCGATGACGGTGTTCCTGTCGGAGCTGACCTCCAACACGGCCCAGGTCGCGACCATGGTGCCGGTGCTCGCGGCCATGGCGCCGGTGCTGGGCATGAACCCCTACGTCCTGATCCTCGCCTGCACGCTGGGAGCCAGCAGCGCCTACATGATGCCCGTGGGGACCCCGCCCAACGCGATCGTATTCGGGACAGGCCTGATACGGCTGCCCCAGATGATGAAAGCCGGATTCTGGCTGAACCTCGCTGGCATACTTGTCATCGTCGCGCTGTCCTGGCTGTTCATCACGCCGTTGCTCGGCAACGTCTACTAACGATCGCGCACGACAAAAAGCCCGGGAATCCCGGGCTTTTCGATCATGCAGGCGAAGGGTTATTTCTTCTTCGGTGCCGCGCTGACACCCTTTTCCTTCTTGTAGTGCTCCACTGCACGGTCCTGCGCCTTGGCCAGCGCCGCGTTTGCCTTCTTGGCCGCTTCCGCCGCTTTCGCTTTCTTGGCCGCGGCCGCCGCCTTGGCTTCTTCGCTCGGCGGCGGCAGCTTGGCGGAAGCCAGCCCTATCGCGCCCCCGATCAGCAGCGCGGGAATGACCATCCAGAATCTCGGTGCTTTCATAGTTTCCAACCCTCCTTCATGGCGCTCGCGCGGGCCGCGGACACGGAGCCCGCCGCGCCGGCCCCGGGACGTCCCTTCATGACTTCGTCGTACCAGTATTCGTGATGCTCCTTCGCCCAGGTCTCGTCCACCAGGCCGTCGTGGCGCATGTTGTGGTAGGCGCCTTCGAGACCGACCGAGCCGAGGTACATGTGGCCGCACATCATCGCGATGTACAGCACCGCCGTGACCGCGTGCACGATGTTCGCGTACTGCATGATCTCGCGCCCCTGGTCGAAATTGGGGAACAGCAGCACGAGCCCGGAGACGCCGACGATGACCGAAAACAGGAACAGGCCGACCCAGAACACGATCTTCTCGCCCGCGTTGAAGAAGCCGGAGGGCATATGCTTCCCCGTGAGCATCCCCCCGCCCTTGAGCAGCCAGGCGATGTCGTGCGCCGCCGGAATATTGCGCCCAAGATAGGTGAAGAACATCAGGGCGGCGGCCAGCAGGAATATCGGTCCGACGAAGTTGTGGAGGTTCTTCGACAGGATGGCCAGCCACGAAAACAACGTATATCCGAACACCGGCAGCACGATGTACTTGCCGAAGAGCAGCACCAGGCCGGAAACCGCGAGGATCACCCAGCTTATGGCCACGGTCCAGTGCATGGTGCGGTCCCAGGCCGAGAAACGCCGGATCTTCCTGCCGGTGAGCTGGCCGTGAACCTTGATCGGCCCCTTCCACAGGTAGAACGCGAGGATCGCGACCAGCACGGCGATGATCAGCCAGCCGCCGTAGACCGTGATCGGCCCGTTGCGGATCTGACGCCAGATCTCGCCCTGGGTCTGCACCAGGACGTTGGTCTCGATGCCGCGCACCTGGGTGGTCTGGTACGGGTTTTCGCCCTTCCGGACGTCGCGCCAGACCGGCGCATTGTTGAGAGGTTGCGAGGCCTGGCGTTCGACCTGTTGCTGCTGGCTGACGTCATCGGCGCCCTGGGCCGGCAAGGCCAGAATCACGCACAGGAATGCCAATACAAGACCTGCCGTTGTTCGCATGTCGCGAATGCGCACCATGCGCTTTCTCCTATGGTTTTTTACTTGGGAGTGGGCGTGCCGCGGGAATACTCGTTTTGCCCCTCGTTTCGCTTCTTGATCGCCGTTTCCCAGGCCAGCTTGTCCCCTTTGAAGAGGTCGTTGTCCCACGGTTGCGCATCGGGCTTGCCCTGATACTTGCCCTGCTTGTAAACCGTGACCGACGGGCTCTCACCACAGCCCGCGGCGCCCAGGGCGAACGCCACGGCGGTGGCCGCGATCAGCAACCTCATGACTTGCCTCCCGGTTGCGGCGTGGGCTGCCTCTCCGGCTTGCCGTAGGCCGTGCCCCAACCCCATATCTCGGAACCCTTGCCGCGTTTCAGCACGCGGTTGCGGTAGATGTCGGCAACCACATCGGCGTCGCCGCCGAGCAGCGCCTTGGTCGCGCACATCTCGGCGCAGGCGGGCAGCTTGCCCTCCGCGAGCCGGTTACGGCCGTATTTCTTGTATTCCGCCGCGGAATGGTCGGCCTCGGGGCCGCCGGCGCAGAACGTGCACTTGTCCATCTTGCCGCGCAGACCGAACGCCCCGTCCTGCGGGAACTGCGGCGCCCCGAACGGGCAGGCGTAGAAGCAGTAGCCGCAGCCGATACAGAGGTCCTTGTCGTGCAGCACCACGCCCTCGGTGGTCTTGTAGAAGCAGTCCACCGGGCATACCGCCATGCACGGTGCGTCCGAGCAGTGCATGCAGGCGACCGAGATCGATTTCTCGCCCGGTACCCCGTCGTTCAGCGTCACCACCCTGCGGCGGTTCACGCCCCATGGGATCTCGTGCTCCTGCTTGCACGCCGTCACGCAGCCGTTGCACTCGATGCAGCGCTCCGCATCCGCCAGAAATTTCATTCTTGCCATGGCTTAGCTCCTCACAGTCCCGTCAGGCCTTGACGACCTGGCACAGCGTGGTCTTGGTTTCCTGCATCATGGTCACGATGTCGTAACCGTAAGTCGTGGCGGTGTTGACCGCCTCGCCGCGCACCACGGGAGCGGCGCCCTCGGGGTACTTGTCGAGCAGGTCCCTGCCCTCGAAATGCCCCGCGAAGTGGAACGGACAGAACACCGTTCCCGACGCCACGCGCTCGGTCACCAGGGTCTTGACCTTGATTTGCGCCTTGGTGGGCGTTTTGACCCAGACGTACTCGTTGTTCTTCACGCCGCGGTCGTTGGCGTCTTTCGGGTTGATCTCGACGAACATCTCCTGCTGGAGCTCGGCGAGCCACGGGTTGGACCGGGTTTCGTCGCCGCCGCCTTCATACTCCACCAGGCGTCCGCTGGTCAGGATCAGCGGATAACTCTTCACGGCATCCTTGTTGGCCTGCTGGACCGTCTTGAACAGCACCGGCATGCGCCAGCGGGTCTTCTGGTCCTCGTGCGTCGGGAACTTGTCGATGAGGTCGGGACGCGGCGAATAGAGCGGCTCCCGGTGCAACGGCACGCCGTCCGGGAAATTCCAGACCACCGCGCGCGCCTTGGCATTGCCCCAGGGATGACAGCCGTGCTTCATCACCACGCGCTGGATGCCGCCCGACAGGTCGGTCTTCCAGTTCTTGCCGTCCGCCGCTTTCTTCTCGTCGTCGGTCAACTCGTCCCACCAGCCGAGCTTCTTCACCAGGACGTGATCGAACTCGGGATAGCCGGTGGTGATATCAGCCCCCTTGGAATGCGAACCGTCCTCCGCCAGCAGGTTGACGCCTTCGCGCTCCACGCCGAAATTGGCGCGGAAGTTGCCGCCGCCGTCCATCATGTGCAGCGAGGTGTTGTAGAGGTTCGGCGTCCCGGGGTGCTTGATCGCCGCGCTGCCGTAACACGGCCACGGCATGCCGTAATAGTCACCGTCGAGCACATAGCCGGTCTTGGCGTCCTTGCCGCCCTTGGCACGCAGCGTCTTCACGTCGAAAACATGCATGTTGCGCATGTGGACCATCGGCTACACCGGCCAGTCGCCGGAGCGCTTGCAGGCCCACATGCGC
>CAYSRR010000037.1:0-16803 GCA_964433375.1 uncultured Streptomycetaceae bacterium | reverse complement strand
CGACACTCGACACCCGACACTCGAAACGCCTCAGCCGAGCTTCCACGACGCGAAGCCGCAGCCGACGTACACGTCGGGTATCGGGTCGTAATGGATCAGGTCGAAGCCGCGCCCGCCGGCCGCGCCGTGGGCGGCGATCCAGTTGCGCACTTCGGAGGCGCCGTTGCCGGCGCCGGGCTGGCGCCGGGTGAGAAAGTCGAGGAGCGCGGGCGGGTCGCCCTGCTCGAAAAGATGGATGCAGTCGCGGTCGAAAGGCTCGTCGATGCGGCCCATGTCGGCTTCGCCGATCGAGTGGCTCAGGCCGCCCGTGCCGAGCACGCCGACCCGCAGGTTGCCCGGGAAGCTTTTCACCGCCTGCGCGAGCATCGCGCCCCAGGCGTAGCAGCGCCTGAACGAGGGAAACGGCGGTTCGATGTCGTTGAAGATCACCGGCACGATGGCGGGAATGGGCTCGACCTTCGCTTTCCACAGCGGGATGCAGAAGCCGTGGTCGAGCGCGAGCTTGTAGGAGACCGACGGCTCGAAGTCGTGCGCGAGCGCCGTGCGCACGACGTGCTCCGCCAGCGCCGGGTGCCCCGCGAGGCTGCGGTGCGGGAAGGCCTTGAACCACGGCTCGGGCGGCCCGTCGTGCCGCTCGCCCACGCCGACGCAGATCGAGGGCAGGTTGTCGATGAAGAAATTCACCCAGTGGTCGGGCGAGATGACGATCAGCGCATCCAGCCGCGCCGCGGTGATGCGCCGGCCCAGTTCGAGGAAGGCCGTGTCGAGTCTTTGCCGCTCGGCGGGCGCGAGCTTGTCCCAGCTGCGCACGATCATCGGCCCGTGGCTGGAGGCGAAAACGCCGGCGAGTTCAGCCATGGCGGCGGCCCGTCAAAAGGCGTGATTCGTGAGTCGTGAGTGGTGATTCGACCGGCATAAATCTCGATCCGTGAATGGGGCGGGGCGCGCTCATCGGCGTCTATCGGCGTTCATCGGCGGTTGCCTTGCTCGCGCGGATGCGGCGCAGGAACTCGTCCTCCGGCATGCCGGCCACGAGGAAGTAGAAGCGCAGCAGGTACGGGTTCACCAGCTTCGACAGCGCCGCCACGTCGTCGGAATCGACCGCCGCGCGCACTTCGGGCTTCAGCGGGTAGCGCGCCAGCACCCGGTTGCGGTCCGCGCGGTACTCGTCCGCGACAGCCGGGGTCTGCAGGTCGAAGAACAGCTTGGAGAGCCAGTAATCGCGCATCTCAAGGACCGTGATGGGTGACGCGTAACGGCAAGTATAACCGCTGCCGGAAGGCGTTTACCCGCTGCCGCTCTTGTTCCACGCTGCTTTCACTTTCTCGTGCAGCGTCATGGGGTCGAACGGCTTGGTCAGCACGTCGAGCGCGCCGAGCGCGCGCAGCCGCGCGATGTCGGCGGGCACCGCCCGCGCCGTCAGGAAGATCACGGGCAGGGCGGCGGTGTCGGGACGCTCCCGCAGGCTGCTCAAAACGGTCGGCCCGTCCATGCCGGGCATCATCACGTCGAGCAGCACCAGTTGCGGCGCGAATTCCGTCACCGCCGCGAGCCCTTCGGTGCCCGAGCTGCAGGCGCGCACCGTGAACCCGCCGACCTTCTCCAGCGCCACCCTGAGGATGGTGCGGATGTCGTCGTCGTCCTCGATCAGCAGGATTTTTTGCAGCGGTTCGGTCACCGGGGCAGTTGTCGTCACGGGGCGGTCTGTTTCAGCGCATCGAGCAGGCGCTGAAATTCGGATTGCTCGGCGGGGCCGGGCACCGCGCCCCGGTTGCAGAAGGGTTCCAGCCAGGATTCCGCCGCCGCCGCCGCCTCGCCGACGCCGGAGACGCCGAAAGTTCTCGCCGACCCGGCCAGCGAGTGCAGCCCGCGCCGCAGATCCGCGATGCGGTCGGATTTCAGCGCGCCGCTCGCCAGGCCGCGCCACAGGTTGTCGAGCTCGTCCAGTTTGCCCGGAAGCTCCGCCCGGTACTCGGTGCGGAGCGCCTCGATCTGCTGCTTGAACTCTTCCACGCTCATGTCCGGCGTCGCGTCCTTCCGGCCGACATAGTAACCTCGTTTCGGAAAAATTCGCTAGACTAGCCCGAAGCGGCGCGCGCGGCCGTGCTTTCGCGCGCGCGGGCCGGAAAGAAACCCATGATATCTCCCAGGAATGGAATCGGCGCGGGCGGCGCGTTTTCCTACAACGCGGTTGCGGTCGGGTTGACGCTCGTGCTCGGCCTGTGGGGCACGTACACCGCCTGGGATTACGTGCGCGAGGACGCGCAGACGGAAGCCGGCGCGCGCTTCGAATTCCGCGTCAGGCAGATTACCGACACCATCCGCGGCCGCCTGGCCGACCACGAGGAGTTGTTGCGCGGCGGCGCCGGCCTGTTCGCGGCGAGCGGTTTCGTCGAGCGCCAGGGCTGGCGCACCTACATGGCCAGCCTCAATCTCGAGCAGCGCTATCCCGGCATACAGGGCGTCGGGTTCTCGCTGCGGATACCGGCCGGGGAGAGGGAGGCGCACGAACGCCGCATGAGGGCCGACGGGTTTCCGAAGTACGCGATACGCCCGGCGGGCGGGCGTCCCGAGTACACGGCGATCATCTATATGGAGCCGTTCAAGGGGCGCAATACCGGCGTGCTGGGTTACGACATGTACACCGAGCCGGCGCGCCGCGCGGCGATGGATCTCGCGCGCGACACCGGCAACGTGGCCGTCACGGCGAAACTCAGGCTGGTTCAGGACAATCCCACCGGCGTGCAGACCGGATTCGTGATGTACCTCCCGGTTTACCGCAACGCCGTCGCGGTCAACGTGCCGGAGGAGCGGCGAAGAGCGCTGATCGGCTACATCCACAGCCCGTTCCTGATGGACGATTTCATGCTGCACATCCCCTTCGATCCCGCGGGCATCCGTCTCGAGATCTACGACGGAGTCTCCGCCATCCCTGACCGGCTGCTCTACGACAGCACGGCGGCGATGGCGCAACGCGTGCCGGAGACGAAACCCCTGTTCAGGCGTTTCGAGCAGATGAACATACACGGCCGGACCTGGATCCTGTCCGCGAGCTCGCTGCCGGCGTTCGATGCGACCCAGGGCATAGACCGGCAGCGGCTGGTGCTGGCGAGCGGCATCGCGCTCTCCCTCGCGCTGACGGCGATCGTCTGGCTGCTGTCGACCCTGCGCTCGCGCGCCCTCGCGCTCGCCCAGGCCATGACCAGCCAGTTGCGGGCGAGCGAGGTGAGAAGCCGCCTGCTCGCCAGCCTGGTCGAGCAGTCGAGCGACGCCATGTTCTCGCACGATCTGTCGGGCATCGTGACGAGCTGGAACGAGGCCGCAACGGACCTGTTCGGGTTTTCGGCCGCGGACGCGATCGGCAAGTCGGTGCGCGTGCTGCATCTCGCGGGGGCCAGCGACGCGGAATGGGAGCGCGTGCGGCAGCGTTTCTCGAGCCGGCAGCCGGAGAACTACGAAGCCATGCGCAGGGGCAAAGACGGCGCGCCCCTCGACCTGCTGGTCACCACGTCTCCGCAATACGACGACGACGGCAACCACGTCGGCAAGATCATCTCCATGCGCGACATCACGCGGCGCAAGCAGACGGAGGACGCGCTGCGGGAAAGCCGGCTGCAACTGGCGCTCGCGTTGCAGGGGTCGAGCCTGGCGCTGTTCGACTGGGACGTCACGACGGGCCGGGTGCGCCTGAGCGAGCTGTGGAACGTGATCCTCGGCGGGCCCGCGCAGCCGACGGTCACGATGATCGGCGCGGTGGAAAAGCGGGTGCATCCCGAGGACCTGCCGGTGCTGCAAGGGAAGCTCTACGAGGCGCTCCGGGGCGAAATCCCGTCCTATCACGTCGAGCACCGGGTGCGGACGCACGGCGGCGAATGGAAATGGATCGCCAGCACGGCCAAGGTGACCGCGCGCGACTCCGCCGGGCGCGCGTTGCGCGTGACCGGCACCAATGCGGATATTTCGGCGCGCAAGCGGGCGGAAGCCGCATTGCGCGAAAGCGAAGAGCGGTTCCAGCTGGCGGTCAGCGGCTCGGCGGCGGGCATCTGGGACTGGAACCTGGTCTCGGGCGAGTACTACGTCTCGCCCCACTACGAGGCCCTGCTCGGGTTCGGCCGCGGCGAGTGGAAATATTCCCGTAAGGCTTTCGCCGAACGGCTGCATCCCGAGGACCGGGCGCGCGTGCTCGCCGCCATCGAGCGGCACCTCGGGCAGCGCGAGCCGTACAACGAGGAATACCGGATGCGGCGCAAGAACGGAGCCTACGGCTGGTTCCACAGCCGCGGCCAGGCGCTGTGGGACGAGGCGGGCAGGCCCAAGCGGTTTTCGGGCTCGATCGACGACATCAGCGTGCGCAAGGAAGCCGAGAACATGAAGAACGACTTCATCGCCACCGTGAACCACGAGCTGCGGACGCCGCTCACCTCCGTGATCGGCGCGCTCGACCTGCTCAAGCTGGAGACCGCCGGCAGGCTCGAGGGCGAGGCCGCGATGTTCCTCGGCATGGCGCAAAAGAACAGCGAGCGGCTGGCGGCGCTGGTGAACGACATCCTCGACATCGAGAAGCTGGAGTCGGGGCTGATGGAATTCCAGCGCGAGCCGGTCGAGCTCACATCGTTCCTGGAAGAGTCACTCGCGCTGAACCGCCCTTACGCCCAGCAATTCGATGTCGAGCTGCGCCTCGAGCCGCCGCCCCGGGCAAAAGTGATGGCCGACGAGCAGCGGCTGATGCAGGTGATCACGAACCTGATGTCGAACGCGATCAAGTATTCGCCGCGGGGAGGCACCGTCACCGTCCGCGCGGCGGCCCGGGGCCGCGGATACCGCATCTCGGTGGAGGACCACGGCCCGGGCATACCGGACGAGTTCCGCAGCCGCATTTTCGGCAAGTTTGCCCAGGCCGATTCCACCGACTCGCGGCTGAAAAGCGGCACCGGGGTGGGGCTGGCCATCAGCAAGGCGATGGTCGAGAAGATGGGGGGGCGCATCGGCTTCGATTCCGTCGCGGGCGAGGGGGCGACATTCTATTTCGACCTGCCCCGGGCGTGAGGCGGAAGGATGCGGGAGCGGGGGGTGTTTATCCGTTGCCGCTGTCTTTTTGACCGCTGGCTGCAACGGGGGGCTGAATTCCGTAAAATGGCG
Organism: uncultured Streptomycetaceae bacterium; assembly: GCA_964433375.1. GTDB lineage: Bacteria > Pseudomonadota > Gammaproteobacteria > Burkholderiales > SG8-41 > SG8-41. Next base: position 11,664 of record CAYSRR010000037.1, on the reverse strand, counting down.
AAGCCACGCAAGGCGCGATGATCGCGCTTCGACCCGGAGGGGGTTCCATGACACTCAGGTTGCGCAAACTTTCCTACATGCTCGGCGCGGAGGTCTGCGACATCGACGTCGCCGGGCCCATGAGCGAGGGGCGGTTCGGCGAGATCTACCGCGCCTTTCTCGACCACGGCATCCTGCTGTTCCGCGACCAGGACATCACGCGCGAACAGCACATCGAGTTCAGCCGGCGATTCGGCGAGCTCGACCGCCACGATTCGCTGCCGCGCGACCGGCACCCAAAGCATCCCGAGCTGCTGATGGTGACCAACGAGCCCAAGCCCGACGGCAGCCCGTCCGATACCAAGTACACCGGCCGGCAATGGCATTCCGACATGTCGTTCACGACCGCGCCGTCGCTCGGCTCGCTGCTGAAGAGCTACGCCGTGCCCGAAGTCGGCGGCGACACCCTGTTCGCCAACATGTACGCGGCCTACGACGCGCTGTCCGACGGCATGAAAAAGCTGATCGCCGACCTCCACGGCATCCACCTGTCCGGCACGCGCAAGCTCGCCAACGACAATACCGGCGTCGATCGCATGCACGAGCAAAAGAAGCTGAACCCGCCGGTGGCGCAGCCGGTCGTGCGCGTCCACCCCGAGACCGGGCGCAAGGCGCTCTACATCGGCGAGAAGGTGAAGCGCTTCGACGGCATGACCGACGAGGAGAGCCGCCCGCTGATCGACTATCTGGTACGTCATGCGACCAGGCCCGAATTCGTCTACCGCCACCAATGGCGCAAGAACGACATCCTGGTGTGGGACAACCGCTGCACCATGCACCAGGCGCTCGGCGATTTCGACGAGACTCAACTGCGCCACATGGAGCGCACCACCGTGCTCGGCACGCCGAGCGGCTACGTAGTCACGTAGCCGCTTCAGTTACAAGTTTCAAGGTACAAGTTACAAGACTCAGGCGGGCTTTTTCTTGCAACTTGCAACTTGTAACTTGTAACTTGTAACTTGTAACTTGAAACTCGCCTCTCCTTCGAGATTATCCGCGATGTGAAGCAGGCGCGGGACCGCTGGCGGATATAATCCAGCGGGCATGGGCATCGTCCTCGTCCTGTTTCTCTCCGCGGTCACGTTCATCAGCCTGAAGGGCGGCCGGGTGCTGATGACGCTGTTCGCGGTCGAGCTGGGCGCCGGCCCGTTCGAGACCGGCATGCTGTTCGCGGTCTACGGCCTCGTGCCCTTCCTGTTCGTCGTCTACGCCGGGCGCATGGCCGACCGCGTCGGCAACCGCGTGCTGATGTACGCCGGGTTCACGGGCTTCGCCGCCGCGCTGACCCTGCCGGCGCTGTTCCCCTCGCTGCCGCTGCTGTTCGTGACTTCGCCGCTCATCGGCTTCACCAGCATGATCTTCATCGTCGCGTCGCAGAACCTGGTCGGCGTGCTGTCGCCGCCGCAGACGCGCACGCGCAACTACAGCTACTACAGCCTGGCGGACTCCACCGGCAACGTCGCCGGTCCGGTACTGGTCGGTTTCGCCATCGACGGCCTCGGCCACGGCGCCTCGTATTACCTGCTCGCGGCGATCGCGGCGGTTTGCCTGGTGGTGTTCCATTTCGGGCGCCACGAGATCCCGGCGCGCTCGGGCGTGGTGGAGACCGAACGGCGCGGGCCCGCCGCGGACCTGCTGCGCCTGCCGGCGCTGCGCAACGCGCTCCTCACCAACGGCATCGTCATGACCGGCATCGATCTCTACCAGGTGTACCTGCCGGTCTACGCGCGCGGCATCGGGCTGTCCGCGAGCGAGATCGGCGTCATCATGGGCGCGTTCGGGGCGGCGGGGTTCCTGGTGCGGCTGCTGATCCCGCCAATCACCTCGCGCTGGGGCGAGCGCGCGATGCTCGCCGGCGCGCTCGCGCTCGCGTGCGTCGCCTACGTCGCGCTACCGCTCACCCAGAATCCCTGGCTGCTCGGCACGGTTTCCTTCATCGTCGGCCTCGGCATGGGCTGCGGCCAGCCGCTGTCCATGATCCTCTCGTTCAACGCCGCGCCGCCGGGCCGTTCCGCCGAGGCGATCGCGATGCGCATGGCCGTGAGCTACGGCGCGCACATCGTGATTCCGCCCGTGTTCGGCGCGTTCGGCGCCGTGCTGGGGCTGGCGCCGGTATTCTGGACTTGCGCGATGCTGATGGGAGTCGGGGCGGGGCTGAACCGCAGGAACCGGGAACCGCGGGCTGGTATAGAGTAGCGCTGTGAAATCGGGTTTGCGCCAGTTTTTCTCGGTACCGCAGAACTTCGCGGCGCTCGCCGGCGTCGCGCTGCTCGCCGTCGTGGTGGCGGGGGCGTACATCAGCCTGCGCAGCGTGAACGAGTCCCTCAGGGTGGAGCGGCTTTCGCTGCGCGTGATCGCCGATATCGAGGGCCTGCAGGCCGGCCTGCAGGAGCTCGACGTCGTGCAGCGCGAGTACCTGTCGGGCGCGGAACCTACGTTGCTGGCGCGGTTCGAAACCCTGCGCGAGAAGGTGCGCTCTCACCTGGCCGAGCTGGAGAAGCGCGTGGAGCGCCCCGACCAGCGCATCGCGCTCCCCGCCATCCAGAGCGCGGTCAGGGAGCGGCTGGCGGTCATCGAGGAAACGATGCGGGCGCGGCGCAAGGGCCCGGAAGCGGCGGCGCAGATCGCGTTTCCGCCCGGCCGCCTGGTGCTGGCCGAAAGCGCGCGCGGGCTGACCGATGAATTCGCGCAGCGTAACCGGCGCATCGTCGCGGAGCGCGAGAACGACGCCACCGGCGAGGTGGGATTCATGGGGCGCGCCATCCTGGCCGGGATCGTGCTGGCCGGCCTGCTGCTCGGATGGTCGCTGTGGGCGGCGCAGGGCCACGAGCGGGCGCGGCGTGCCGCCGAAACGGCGCTGCAGGCGCGCTCGCGCGAGTTGCGCCTCCTGGTCGACGCGATGCCGGCGATGATCGCCTACGTCGCCGCCGGCGAGCGTTTCCTGTTTCATAACCGCATCTACGCGCAATGGCTCGGCATACCCAGCTCGCGGATCGACGGCCACCCGGTGCGCGAAGTCGTCGGCCGGGAGGCGTACGCCGTGATCGAGCCGCACCTCAAGCGGGCGCTGGCGGGAGAGGAGGTGCACTACGAGCGGCAGGAAACGCTCTCGGACGGCCGCCTGCGCGAGCTTGCCATCGTCTACGTGCCGCACCGCGGGGCGGGCGGCGAGGTGCTGGGCTGCTACGCGCTGCTCACCGATATCACCGATCTCAGGAATCTCGGCCGCTCGAAGAGCGAGTTCGTCTCCATGATGAGCCACGAGGTGCGCACCCCCGCCACGGCGATCAGCGGCGCGCTGGGCATGCTGGCGGGGGGGGCCGCCGGGCCGCTGCCGGAGGCGGCGAGCCGGCTGATCGCGATCGCCAAGTCGAATTGCGATCGCCTCGTGCGGCTGGTGGACGATCTCCTCGGCATCGAGAAGGTCGAGGCGGGCGAGGTGATGTTCAATCTGCGGGACGAGGATCCCGCGCGGCTCCTGTCCGTGGCCGTTGCCACCGTCGGCCCGGTGGCCGCGCAGCGCGGGGTGCGCGTCGAGACGGGCGCGGCCTTGCCCGGCGTCCGCGTGCGCGCGGACGGCGAGCGCGCGATCCAGGTCCTGACCAACGTGCTCACGAACGCCGTCCAGTTTTCCCCGAACGGTGCGGCGGTGCGCGTGACGCTGGAAGCGCGCGAGGGCGCGGTCCGCATCGCGGTGCGCGACCATGGGCCGGGCGTGTCGCCGGATTTCGTGCCGCGGCTGTTCGAGAAGTTCTCGCAGGAGACGGCGGCGGCGCGCGGCAGCACGGGGCGGTTCGGGCTCGGCCTGGCGATCTCCAGGATGCTCGTCGAGCGCATGGGTGGCCGCATCGGCTACGAGCCCGCGTCCGGCGGCGGCTCGGTGTTCTGGTTCGAGCTGCCGTTGGCCGGACGCAGGAAGTCGCGGGAGCTGCAGCGCATCCTCTACATCGAGGACGATGAAAGCATCCGCAAGGTCGGGACGATGGCGCTCGAGACCGTCGGCGGGTTCCAGGTGATCGAATGCGCGTCGGGCGCCGACGCCATCGCCCGGGCGCCGACGCTGGCCGCGGACCTGATCCTGCTCGACGTCATGATGCCGGACCTGGACGGGCCGCAGACCCTGGCCCGGCTGAGGGCGATCCCGCAGACAGCCGCCACGCCGGTGGTTTTTCTGACCGCGGCCGTTCAGTCCGCCGAAGTTGCCCGGTTGCGGGCGCTGGGCGCGGCCGACGTGCTGGCCAAGCCGTTCGAGCCGATGACGCTGCCGCAGAAGCTCCGCGAGATCTGGGCGCGCAGCGCCGGGTAGCCGTCGCAACCGGGCCTCCAGGGGCCGGCGGCGCCCGCCCGGGGAGCCTGTTTTTCCCGAATCTGCACGTTTCCGTGCGGGACGTGTCCTAGGTGCCCGGCCGGTTGCCGTCCGGCGCCTGGAAAGCGTGCATTCTTACCACGCAGTACACACTTTTTTTACAATCGGAGCAGGCGGGAGGGACGATAATGGCGACATCCCTCAAGGGCTTATTCCTGAACGACTTTTCATGGCCAACGCCCCGTCTCCGCAAACCGCTGAAAAGAAGCCGGCCGCGCCCCCGCCGCTGCCGCGTTTGCGCGACGATCTTCAACTGTACCCCGGGTCCCCGCACCGCGACGGCTCGCCGAGCTGGCGCATCCTCGACCCGGTACGCAACGCGTTCTTCGAGATCGGCTGGCTCGAGTTCGAGCTGCTGGCGCGCTGGAGCGGGCACCGGCAGGCCGGGCCGCTGCTCGCTCAGGTCGCCGCCGAGACGCGGCTCGCGCCCACGGCCGAGGAGCTGGAGGAGCTGATCGAGTTCCTCGCCACGAACCAGTTGCTCGCGCCCGACAGCGGCGTGGCGCGCGACGCGATCCGGCGCAAGTGGCAGTCGTCGCGGCTCACCTGGTACGAGTACGTGCTGCACCACTACCTTTTTTTCCGCCTGCCGCTGATCAAGCCGGACGCGTTCCTGTCGCGCACGGTGGGCCTTACCGACCTGTTCTTCACGCGCGGTTTCCTGCTCGTCGTGCTGGTCGTGCTGGGCATCGATCTTTATCTCGCGGTGCGCCAGTGGCACGAATTCACCGACGCGTTCATGAGCCTGCTGACGCCGGTCGGGCTGTTCTGGTACGCGATCGCGCTGACTTTCGCCAAGGTGGTGCACGAGCTGGGCCACGCCTATGCCGCCAAGCGCTACGGCGTGCGCGTGCCCGCGATGGGCGTGGCATTCCTGGTGTTGTGGCCGTTCCTCTACACCGACGTGGCCGAGACCTGGAAGCTCGCGGATTCCCGCAAGCAGTTCGTGATCGCCGCCGCGGGCATGGCCGCCGAGTTCACGCTCGCGGTGTTTGCGACGCTGCTGTGGGCGCTCGCGCCGGAGGGCGCCGTCAAGATGGTGCTGTTCGTGCTGGCCACGTCCACCTGGATCATGACGCTCGCCATCAACGTGAGCCCGTTCATGCGCTTCGACGGCTACTTCCTGCTCTCGGACGCGCTCGATTTTCCCAACCTGCACGAGCGGGCCGGCGCCTGCGCGCGCTGGTGGCTGCGCACCACGTTCTTCCAGTTGCCGCTCGCCATGCCGGAGCCGTCGCTCGAGCGGCGCCATGTCCGCCGGCTGGTCGTGTTCGCCCTGCTTACCTGGCTCTACCGGCTGGTGGTGTTCCTCGGTATCGCGCTGCTGGTCTACTTCATGTTCTTCAAGCTCCTCGGCGTCCTGCTGATGCTGGTCGAGCTCTACGTCTTCATCGCGCGGCCGATCGTGGGCGAAGTGGCGTACCTCTGGAAAAACCGCGCCGGGATACGCATGGCGTGGCAGCCGACACTGGCCGCCGCCGCGGTCGCGGCCGTCGTCGTCTGGATGCTGCCGGTGTCGGGCGAGGTGACGGCGCCCGGGCTGCTGCGCGCCGCCCACGAGCAGTCCGTTTACGCGCCGTTCCCGGCGCGGGTGCTCGCGGTCGGGGTCAATCGCTTCGACAAGGTCGAGAAGGGCGCGCCGCTCGTGGATCTCGACGCGCCGGACCTGAAATCGCGCGCCGAACTGGCCCAGGTCGCCATCACCTCGGCGCAAGCCGAGCTCGCGCGCACGCCGGCGAGCGAGCGCCAGCAGGAACGCCGCGGCGTGCTGGAGCAGCAACTGGCGCAGGCGCTCGCCTCGATGCAATCCGTTCGCGAGGACGCCGCGCGCCAGCGCCTTTATGCCGCGCACGCCGGGACGGTGTTCGACCTGCAGCCCGACGTGGTGCCGGGACAATGGGTGAACCCGCGGCAACTGCTGCTGCGCGTCATTTCCGAGTCCGAGCCCCTGATCGAGGCCTACGTCGGCGAGCGCCAGCTCGACGCGATCGCCCCAGGGCAGACCGTCAGATTCTACCCGTCGCTGCCGAACACGCCGGTGATGGAGGGCGTCGTCATCGAAGTTGACCGCACGCCCATCAGGGAAATCTCGCGGCTCGTGCTGGCGTCCGTGCACGGCGGCGACATCCTCGTGAATCCCGCCGCGAACGGCGTGCTCGTCGCGCACGAGGCCGTTTTCAGGGTGAGCGTGAAACCGCGCTCCGCGACCCGGCCGGTGACCGCGGCCGTCCGCGGCACCGTGCGCATCGAGGGCAGTTTCCGGTTCGTCGCCGAGAACTTTCTCTATCGCACGCTTTCCGTCCTGATACGGGAAAGCGGCTTCTAGTCCCGCCGGGAAACGCCATGGCCCGCAAATCGAAATCCAGGAAACCGAAATCCGACAAACCGAAGTCCGGTAAGTCGAAAGCCGGAAAGCCGTCCGGGGGCGCCGGCCGCCCGCCGCGCCGCCGCACCCGCATGCTCGCGCTCGAGCAGCGCGTGCTGTTCGACGGCGCGATAGCGCTCGATATCGCCACCCAGGCGACGGATGTGCTGTCTGCGGAACAGGTCCCCCAGGCCGAACCCGAAACCGCGCCGAGCGTCGAGGAGCTGTTCGGCGCCGCTCCCGCGCCGGCGTCCGCCGGTTCCGGCGCCGGCGACCCTGAAACCGAGGCGGCGACGGCCGCCGACGATCATCTCCCGGTGTCGGAGATTCTGTTCGTCGACGGATCCATCCACGGCTACCAGCAGTTGCTCGCGGGCGTGCGGGAAGGCGTCGAAGTGGTGGTGCTCGACGCCTCCCGCGACGGCTACGCCCAGATCACCGAGGCGCTTGCCGGCCGCCGCGACATCTCCGCGGTCCACCTGGTCACGCACGGCGATCCCGGACGCATCGCCCTGGGAAGCGAGGTGCTCTCCCTGCAGGCGATGGAGACCCGTTCGGCCGAGGTGGCGGCCTGGGCGGACAGCCTCGCGGCGGGCGCGGACATCCTGATCTACGGTTGCAACGCCGGCGACGGCATGCTGGGGGAGAGCCTGCTGCGCGCGCTCTCGCAGCACACCGGGGCCGACGTCGCGGCCTCGTCCGACCTGACGGGCGCCGGGCCGCTGGGCGGCAACTGGACCCTGGAGGTGAGCCACGGCGAAGTATTTACCCGTCCGTTCGCCGATCCGGCCAACCTGGCGGCGTTCCAGTCCCTGCTCGCGCCACCGACCCTGGATCTCAACGGGCCGGGCGTTTTCGTGATTTCCGACACCTTCGATACCGCGACCTACGAAGGCGGCAGCAACTGGACGAGCGGCTGGATAGAGTTCGACGCTTCCGAGTCGCGTCTCATTCCCGGCACCGGCAACAGCGACAACAGCCCGGACACGGGCAACATCGTCTACGGCACCCTTGCGGGAGGCGGCAACGAACTCGCCTTCGTCAGCCACGGCAGCCAGTACCTCGACCACATCCAGCGCAGCGTGAACCTGGCCGCCTACGAGGCGGCGACGCTGTCGTTCACCTACCGGATGACGAACAACCTGGAGGCCAACGACCTGATCGAGGTCAGCGTCTCCAGCAACGCCGGCGCCAGCTTTTTCTCCCTGGGCACGCTGAACCCCAGCGCCACCGCGGTCACCGCGATCAGCTTCGACCTCTCGAACTACCTTTCCGACCAGACAGTCATCCGCTTCGCGGTGAAGTCCGGATTCGAAGACAACACCCGCGTCGAGCGTTTCTTCCTCGACAACGTCGCCATCACCGCCGAGGGCAGGAACCACTACGCTTCCTTCGTCGAGGGCGGCCTGCCCGTCTCGGTCGCCGGCGAATACACCCTCATCACCGACCCCGACGCCGGACAGCCGCTGACCGGCGCCACCATCACCCTGACCAACGCCAAGGCGGGCGACGAGCTTGCGTTTGGCGCCCTGCCGCCCGGCATCAGCGCCAACGTCAGCGGCGGCGGGACGGTCGTGACGCTGAGCGGAACCGCCTCGGCGGCGAACTACGCGGCCGCGCTCAAGGCCGTCACGTTCACCAACGCCAGCGGCAATCCGGATGCGGGCATGCGCGTCATCACGGTGACGGTGACCGACCAGGGCGGGGAGACCAGCCTGCCGGCCACTGCCTACGTCAAGGTCACGGCGGTGGACGACCCGACCGTCGCGGTGGACGACGTGTTCACCGCTCCGGTCTACGGACCGTTCTCCGGCAACGTGATGTTGAACGACATCGATCCGGACACAGCGGGCCTGTCGGTGGACACCACGCTGGTCACCCAGCCCGCCAACGGAACCGTCGTGATGAACGCCGACGGGTCGTTCACCTATACGCCCAATGCCGTCGTTCCGGGAGGCTACACCGACACCTTCACGTACAAGCTGGTGAGCCTCGCCCAGGTGCCCGGCGCCAACTACGAATTCTGGAACAAGCCGCTCTCAAGCTTCGTCGTCGGGAACGTGAACACGCATCCGGACCAGGACCTCGGCCTCGCGGGGCTGGCCGGCAGCGCCATCTACGACGTTCTCGGCGCCCCCGACCACAGCGGCTACCTTTCGAGCGGCTTCAACGTCGACGACGCGGCGGCCGACGGCGGCAACCCCACCCTGGACAACTTCGTCGTCCGGTTCACCACCCAGATCACCGTCACCACGGCCGGCACCTATACCTTCTGGTCCGGCTCGGACGACGGCTCCAGGCTCTACATCGACGGACAGCTGGTGGTGAACAACGACGGCGCGCATTCCTGGCTGGAAATGAGCAACACCGTCTTCCTCGAGGCCGGAACGCACACCATCACCGCCGACTTCTTCGAGATCAGCGGCCAGGAAGACCTGATCGTCTCCTATTCCGGCGCCGATACCGGCGGCCTGAAGACCAACCTGAGCAACGTCGGCGGCGTGCTCGCGCCGACCTACGACACGGCCACCGTCACCATCCACGTGCAGGATTCCGGCCCGCGCGTGGCGCTGGGCGGCAACGTGTACGCGGCCGACGCCTTCGGAGCCGCGAACTACGGCAACAACAACGGCACCATCAACTGGGCCGGCAACTGGATCGAGTCGAACGATACCGGCGGCGCGGGCAGCGGGCAGATACAGATCACGGGCGGCCAGTTACGCATTCAGGACATCGACGGCGGCCCTCCTTACGCCTCGGTTTCGCGCGCCATCGACATGCTGGCCGTGAGCGGCACGGATCTCACCCGCGTCGGCATGACGTTGAGCTTCGACTACAACGCGACCGGCCTGAACCAGGGCAGGGTGGACGTACAGATGTCCTCGGACAACGGCGCCACCTGGACCACGGTGGGCTCGATCGATTCCGACGTACTGGCGAAGACCGGCGCGAAGTCCTACGACGTCTCGAATTTCGCGTCCAGCAACGCGCAGGTGCGCTTCATCACGTCCCAGTCCGGGCTGACGGGGCCGCTGCTGGTCGACAACGTTCGCATCGACGCCTACCAGGTCAACCGCTCGGCGACGTTCACCGAGAACGGCGTGCCGGTGGCGATCGCCTCGGCCACGGCCTCGATCGCCGACCCGACCGGCGACAGCCTCACCGGCGCCACGGTCACGCTGACCAACGCGCAGGCGGGCGACGTGCTGAGCTACGGCACATTGCCGGGCGGCATCACGGCCAGCCTCAGCGGCAACGTGCTGACCCTGAGCGGCACCGCGACGCGCGAGCAGTATGCCGCCGCCCTGCAGCAGGTGTTCTTCAGCAATACCAGCGACGCGCCTTCGACGGTCAACCGCACCATCCACGTCACGGTCACGGATACTTCCGGGATCCAATCCAACACCGCGGAGGCCACCATCGCGGTGACCGCCGTCAACGACGCGCCGGAGGGCACGGACCGCGCCGTGACCATCGTGGGCACCGGTGCATCCAATGCCTACATCATCAAGCAATCCGATTTCGGCTTCACCGACGTGGACGGCAACAGCTTCAACCGTGTCCAGATCACCACGCTGCCGGCCTCGGGTGGCACGCTGCAGTGGCACAACGGCAGCACTTGGACGAACGTGACCGCGGGCCAGTTCGTGACCGTGGCGCACATCGACGCCAACCGCCTGCGCTTCAATCCCAGCGCGACCGGCACCGCCAGCTTCACCTTCCAGGTGGAGGACACCGGGTCCAACGCCGGCACCAACCAGAACCTCGACCCGACGCCGAACGCCTTCAGCATCACCGTCGTCTCGTCGAATGCGGCGCCGGGGCTGTCCGGCAACCTGACGCTCGCTTCCGGGACGGAAGACGTCTTCAATGCGCCCGCGCGCACCATCAGCCAGTTGCTGGCCGACAGCGGGGTCAGCTTCACCGATCCCAACCCCGGCGCGTTCCTGAGCGGCCTGGCGATTACCGCCAACACGGCGAACGCGGGTACGCAGGGCGTCTGGCAGTACTCCACCAACGGCACCGACTGGCACGCGGTGGGCACGGTCTCCAACGGGTCGTCGCTCGTCTTGTCGGCCGCCACGCAGCTTCGCTTCGTGCCGGTGGCCGATTACAACGGCACGCCGCCCGCGCTGACGGTGCGCGCGCTGGACAACACCTACAACGGCGGCTTCACCAGCGACGGCAGCCGGGTGACCATCAGCACGTCGACCAACGGCGGCTCCACGCCCATCGCCGCCACGGCGCGCACTATCGGCACCACCGTCGTCGCGGTCAACGACGCGCCGACGCTGACTTCGGCATCGCCGGCGCTGACGACCATCACGGAAAACCAGACCAACAACAACCAGCAGATCTCGACCATTCTCGGCGCGACCGTGAGCGACATCGACGCGGGCGCGCAGCAGGGCATCGCGGTCATCTCCGCCGGCGGGGGAGGCGGCACGTGGCAGTACTCGACCAACGGCACCACCTGGATCGACGTCGGCACGGTGGGCATGGATTCGGCGCTGCTGCTGCGCTCCACCGACCACCTGCGCTTCCTGCCCGACGGGCAGAACGCGGGCTCGGGCTCGATCATGTACCGCGCCTGGGACCGGACCAGCGGCACCTTCGCGACCAAGGTCGATGCCACCCTCTCCGGAGGGACGACGGCTTTCTCCGACACCATCAACACGCTGACCGCGATGACTACACCGGTCAACGACGCGCCGGTGCTGGCCGATACGGCTCTGACGATGGCGGTGGCCTTGAACGCGGGTGCGCCCTCGGGGCCGGTGGGCTCGCTGATTTCCGAGTTCACCGGCGGCATCACCGACGTGGACCTGGGCGCCGTGCAGGGCATCGCCATCACCGGCGCCGTCGGCACCAACGGCACCTGGTACTACACCAC
>CAYSRR010000036.1:16534-16889 GCA_964433375.1 uncultured Streptomycetaceae bacterium | reverse complement strand
ACGGCTCGGGCGGCTACGGCATGCTGGTCGGGCCGGCTTCCTCGCGCGACCAGATCGAGACGTTCCGCGCGCGCATCCTGGAGAATCCGGACAACTACATCGCCCAGCCCACCCTCGCCCTGTCCACCTGCCCCACGTTCTGCGGCACCGGCATCGCCGGGCGCCACGTCGACCTGCGGCCCTACGTGCTCTGCGGCAGGACGGTGTCGGTGGTGCCCGGCGCGCTCACCCGCGTCGCGCTGCGCGACGGCTCGCTCGTCGTCAATTCCTCGCAGGGCGGCGGCACCAAGGACACCTGGGTCCTGGAAGACCAATGATGAAAGCAGAAGGCAGAAGACAGAAGGAAAAACTTCCC
>CAYSRR010000036.1:2805-16524 GCA_964433375.1 uncultured Streptomycetaceae bacterium | reverse complement strand
TGAGTCGCGCCGCCAACAACCTCTACTGGATGTCGCGCCACATCGAGCGCGCGGAGAACACGGCGCGCGTGCTGGACGTGACGTACCGCATGTCGCTGCTGCCGTACCGCACCCCCGATCAATCCTGGGCCGATCCGTGGGCGGTGCCGCTCGTCATCAACGGGCTGGCGACGTTTTACTACGATCGCTTTCCCGGCGCGCTGACCTCCGAGCGGATGCTGCGCTTCATGGCGCTCGATCCCGCCAACCCCTCCAGCATCTACTCCTGCATCCAGTCGGCGCGGGAAAACGCCCGCACCGTGCGCGGCGCGATCACCTCGGAAATGTACGAAGACATCAACGGCCTGTGGCTGGAGATGAGGAACCGCGCCAACGAAAACCTGTTCGCCCAGGGCATCAGCGAATTCTTCGACTGGGTGAAGACGCGCTCGCACCAGTTCCGCGGCGTCACCTTCGGCACCATGCTGCGCGACGAGGCCTACCAGTTCATCCGGCTCGGCACGTTCATGGAGCGCGCCGACAACACCGCGCGCATCCTCGACGTCAAGTACCACACGCTCCTGCCGAGCGTCGCCGACGTCGGCGGCGCCGTGGATTACTACCAGTGGGGCGCGCTGCTGCGCTCCGTCAGCGCGTTCGACGCCTACCGCAAGGTCTACCGGGACGCGATCACGCCGATGAAGGTGGCGGAGCTGCTGATCCTGCGCGACGACGTGCCGCGCTCGCTGCATGCGTGCACACGGGAAATCTACGAGATCCTGCGCGGGCTGTGCGACGCCTCGTCGCGCGAGCCGGAGCGCCTCGGCGGAGAATTGAACGCGCAGCTGCGCTACGGGCGCACCGAGCAGATCATCGAGCTCGGCCTGCACGAGTACCTGATGGACGTGCTCGACAAGCTGTCGGCGCTGAACGAGGAAATCGGCCATCATTTTCTGGTGCCGGTCTACTCCCAGCGGCAGACGCAGGCCGCCTCCCCCGGCGCCAGGCGCTAGCGGCGCCCCGGTCGCCCGCCATTGCCCGCCATCGAGCTTGTCATCCCGTGCCGGTTACAATAAGCTTTCGCGCCTTCGAGCAACCGCATTTTCACGCCCCGGCACACGATGACTTATTGCGTAGGCACCCTGCTGGACGCCGGGATGGTGTTCGCGTCGGATTCGCGCACCAACGCCGGCGTCGATCACGTCTCGAGCTACCGCAAGATGCACCTGTTCGCGGCCGAGGGCGAGCGCGTCATCGTCATCCTGACCTCGGGCAACCTGTCGGTCACGCAGAGCACGATCAGCCTGCTCGACCAGCACGCGCGCAACCAGGACACGGCAAGAACCGTGATGAACGTCGGCTCCATGTACGAGGTGGCGGAGCTGATCGGCGGCGTGCTGCGCGAGGTCAGGCAGCGCGACGGCGCCTACCTGCAGCAGAGCAACGTCGACGGCAGCGTCTCGTTCATCATCGGCGGGCAGATTCGCGGCGAGCAGCAGCGGCTGTTCAACCTCTACACCGAGGGCAACTTCATCGAAGCGACCCGCGAAACGCCCTATTTCCAGATCGGCGAGAGCAAGTACGGCAAGCCGGTGATCGACCGCGTCATCAAGCCCGGCACGGGCCTGGTGGACGCGACCAAGTGCGTGCTGGTGTCGTTCGACTCCACCATGCGCTCCAACATCTCGGTCGGCCTGCCGATCGATCTCCTGGTCTACAACCGCAACAGCCTGCGCGTCGGCTTCCAGCGCCACATCGAGGAAAGCGACGAATACTTCGCGATGATCCACAAGCAGTGGGGAGAAGGCCTGCGCAAGGTATTCTCGCAACTGCCGAATCCCGACTGGGACGTCACGGGACCCGCCTGAAGCCGCGCGCGCCGCGGCGGCGCGCGGCATGAGCATGCTCGCTTCCCTGCGTCACGACACCCGCTACCTCTACGACCGCCCGGTCACGCTCGGCCCGCACGAAATTCGCCTGAAGCCGGCGCCGGCCGGCCGCACCCCGGTGACCTCCTACGCGCTGTCCGTGCGCCCGGCGCGTCACACCCTGCACTGGCATTACGACGCGGCGGGCAATCCCGTTGCGCGCGTGCTGTTCCAGGACAAGGTCCCGCTGCTGGAAATCGACGTCGTGCTGACGGCCGATCTCGCGCCGGTCAACCCGTTCGACTTTCTCGTCGGTCCTGACGCGGAGCATTACCCGGTGTCCTACTCCGAAGCGGCGCGCCCCGACCTGGCGCCCTTTCTTGCAGCGACCGAGAACGGCGGGCGATTGCGGCGCTGGCTGGAGGAATTCCGCTCCTCCGACCGGCCCGACGGCCGCAACACCGTCGACCTGCTGGTGCGCGTCAACGAGCGCGTCCGGCAGGACATCACCTACGTCACCCGCATGGAGCACGGCGTGCAATCCTGCGAAGACACGCTCGACCTGCGCAGCGGCTCCTGCCGCGACAGCGGCTGGCTCCTCGTCCAGATCCTGCGCCACCTCGGCATCGCGGCGCGCTTCGTGTCGGGCTACCTGGTGCAACTGGCGGGCAGCGCGCCCGACGCCCCCAGGGCCGACAGTGCAGACCTGCACGCCTGGGCCGAGGCTTACCTGCCGGGAGCCGGCTGGATCGGTTTCGACCCGACCTCGGGCATGCTCGCCGCGGAAGGCCATATCCCGCTCGCTCGCGCGGCCACGCCCGCGCTCGCCGCGCCGCTGACCGGCTCGGTCGAGCCCTGCGGCTCGCAGATGCAGTTCTCGATGACAGTGCACCGGTTGCCATGAGTCCCTACACCGAAGCGCAGTGGCGCGCGATCGACGGCCTCGCCCGCCGCGTGGACGCCGATCTCGCGGCCCACGACGTGCGCCTTACGCAGGGCGGCGAGCCGACTTTCGTCGCGGCGGACGGAGGCGATGCGCCGGAATGGAACTTCACGGCGATGGGGTCGGACAAGCGCCGGCTCGCCGGCCGGCTGCTGCGCCGCCTGCACGCCCGCTTCGCGCCGGGTGCGCTGATGCATTTCGGCCAGGGCAAGTGGTATCCGGACGAGCTGCTGCCGCGCTGGGCGCTGGCCCTGATCTGGCGCCGTGACGGTCCGCCCCTGTGGCAGGACCCGCAACTCATCGCGAACGAGGAAGCCGGCACGAGTCACGGCGTCGAACGCGCGCGACAGTTGATCGTAGCTCTTGCGGCCAGGCTCGGGCTCGCCGCGGATTTCGTAGTGCCCGCTTACGAGGACCCGTGGCCGGTGCTCGAAGCGGAAAACCGGCTGCCGGAGGGAATCGATCCGCTGGCCGGCGACCTGGGCAACGCAGCCGAGCGCGCGCGGCTGGCGCGGCTGCTGCGACAGGGGTTGGCCAGCGTCGCCGGCTATGTATTGCCGCTGCAGGCTGTTCCCCGGGACGGCGCCGGCGGCCCGCCCCAATGGCGCAGCAGCCGCTGGCCGCTGAGGCGCGAGCGCCTGTACGCGGTGCCGGGCGATTCGCCCATCGGATTCCGGCTCCCGCTCGACACCCTGCCGGAGGACGAAGCAACGCGCACCGCGCTGTGCGTGGAAGCGCGCGAGGGACGGCTGCACGTGTTCATGCCCCCGATCGAGTCGCTCGACGATTACCTGGCGCTGGTCGCGGCCGTCGAGAGCAGCGCCCGCGAGCTGCGCCTGCCCGTGCTGCCGGAAGGTTACGAGCCGCCCACCGATGATGCGCTGCTCACCCTGAGAGTCACGCCCGACCCCGGCGTGATCGAGGTCAACGTCCACCCGGCCGTGGACTGGGACGAGCTGGCCACGATCACCGCCACCGTGTACGAGGAAGCGCGCGGCCTCGGGCTCGCCGCGGAAAAATTCATGCGCGACGGACGCCGGGCGGGCACCGGCGGCGGCAGCCATATCACGCTCGGCGGCTCCCGGCCGGAGGAAAGCCCCCTGCTGCGCCGGCCGGACCTGCTGGCCAGCCTCATCACCTACTGGCAGAACCACCCGGCGCTGTCCTACCTCTTCTCCGGCCAGTACATCGGCCCCACCTGCCAGGCGCCGCGCGTGGACGAGGCGCGCGAGGACAGCCTCTACGAGCTGGAAATCGCGTTCCAGCAATTGCGGCGCATGCAGCAGGCCGGCACGCCCGCGCCGGAGCAGATCGACCGCCTGCTGCGCAACCTGCTGGTGGACGTCACCGGCAACACGCATCGCGCGGAATTCTGCATCGACAAGCTGTACTCGCCCGACGGACCGGCTGGGCGGCTCGGGCTGCTCGAGTTGCGCGCGTTCGAGATGGCGCCGCACGAGCGCATGGCCCTGGTGCAGTTCCTGCTGGTGCGCGCGCTGGTCGCGCGGTTCTGGAAGACGCCGTGCCGCAACCGGCTGGTCAGGTGGGGCGGCGCGCTGCACGACCGCTACATGCTGCCGCACTACCTCGCCGCCGACATGCGCGACGTCGTGTCGGAACTGAACGCGGCGGGCTGCACTTTCGAGCTCGAATGGCTCGCGCCGTTCTTCGAGTTCCGCTTTCCGCACTGCGGCGCCGTGGCCTGCGGGCCCGTCGCGCTCGAACTGCGGCACGCGCTCGAGCCCTGGCCGGTGCTCGGCGAAGCCGTCGCCGTGAGCGGCACGTCACGCACCGTCGATGCTTCGTTGGAAAGAGTGCAGGTCCGGGTGACCGGCGCGGACCGGACGCACCATGCCGTACTGTGCAACGGCCGGCGCGTGCCGCTACAGGCCACCGGCACGGCGGACGAGTACGTCGCCGGCATCCGCTACCGCGCGCGCCTCTTCCCGTCCGTGCTCCATCCCACCATCGGCATCCACGCGCCGCTCTCCATCGACGTCGTCGACACGCGTACCCGGCGCTCGCTGGGAGGCTGCACTTATCACGCTGCGGACCTCGGAGGAAAAAAGTACGAACAACCGGCCGCGGATGCAGCCGAAGCCGAAGCGCGGCGCAAGGCGCGATTCGTCGCGCGCGGCCCCGCCGACGGTGCTCTCGCCGTCCCGCCCGAAACGCCCAATCCCACGGCCCCCTGCACCCTGGATCTCCGGCTGCGGCAGGAGCCTGCCGCATGAAAAAACGCTGCCCCTGGTGCGAAACCAACGAACTCCAGATCGCGTACCACGACCGCGAGTGGGGCGTTCCCGTCCACGACGACCGGTTGTGGTTCGAGTTCCTCATCCTGGAAGGCGCGCAGGCGGGGCTGTCCTGGGACACCATACTGAAGAAGCGCGGGAACTACCGCCGCGCGTTTGCGGGATTCGACCCCCGGAAGGTTGCGCGCTTCGACAAGGTGAAGCGCGCAACCTTGATGAAAAACCCCGGAATAGTACGGAACCGGCTCAAGATCGAGTCCGCCGTCACCAATGCCCAGGCTTTCCTTGCCGTACAACGCGAATTCGGCAACTTCGACCGCTACATCTGGCAATTCACCGGAGGCCGGCCGAAGCAGAACCGGCGGCGCTCGATGAAACAAGTGCCCGCCGCCACGCCGGAATCCGACGCGATGAGCAAGGATCTCAAGAAGCGCGGCTTCCGCTTTGTCGGCTCGACCATCTGCTACGCCTTCATGCAGGCGACGGGCATGGTCAATGACCACCTCGTCACCTGCTTTCGCTACCGCGAAAGCAGGTGATAAGGATGAACGTGGAAGGATGACCCCATGCTTCGCATGAACGGATTGTCCCTCCCTTTCACTTCGTCCGGTCGGCGTATTTCCGACCGAAGGCAACGGGAGGTCGGGACCTGATTTTGCGCGCAAAGCGCGCAGGTCATCCTTCCACGTTCATCCTTCATCCTTGAATCGTTCCGGTTCCGCCACCGGGTCCCCGATCATCGGCGTTTGCCAGTAACGCTTGTAGCGCGACCGATACGGCGTGACACTGATCGTTCCTTCCGCGCGAATCGAGACCATCACGGCGCCGTCGCGGTCGGTGCGGTAGATCCGCGCGCCGGCATCCCGGTAGCGCTCCACCACCTCGCGGTGGGGATGCCCGAAGCGGTTGCGATAGCCCACCGGAAACACGACGAGTTGCGGATCGACCGCCCGCACGAAGTCAGGAGTCGAAGAGGTCCGGCTGCCCTGGTGCGGCGCCAGCAGCACGTCCGCGGCCAATTTTCCGCCCTCGCGCTTCAGTAACGCTTCCTCCGAACGCCGCTCGATGTCGGCGGGCAGCAGGACGCGCCCGCCGGGCGTGGTAATCGCCAGCACGCAACTGCGATCGTTGTCCCTGATCGTGCCATCGTCGTAGCTGCCGCGCAGCGGATGCAGGATCTCGAAGCGCACGCCGTCCCATTCCCACCCGTGGCCGGCCACGCAGCGCAAGGCCGGCTGCGCCTGCACCACCAGGGGATCGAGATCGGGCAGCGAAGTCAGCAGCCAGGCGACCGGCAACGCATCGAGCACCGACGCCGCCCCGCCCCAGTGATCGTCGTCGTCGTGGCTGACGACCAGGCCGTCGAGCCGCCGCACGCCCGCGGCGCGCAGGTAAGGGACGATGATGCGGCTGCCGCTGTCCGCGCCGGGCCCGAACGGCGGACCCGTGTCGTAGAGCAATGCGTGGTTCGCGGTACGGACGAGCGTGGACACGCCCTGCCCGACATCCAGCACCACCACCTCCACGTCGCCTGCCCGCAACGCGGCCGGTGCGACCACGAACAGCGGCAGCAGCCCGACCAGTCCGAGCCAGCGCGCGGGCAGCCCGCGCGGCGCAAGCAGCCATGCCACGGCCAGCACCGCGACGACCACGGCCCATGCCGGAGGCGCGCGCTGCTCCCACACGGCATCGGACAGCGAGCCCATCCATTCGAGGATGGCCATGCATCCGTCCATCACGGCGTGCGCGCACCACAGGACAAAGTCGAACGGAACCGCGATCCCGATCAGCGCCAGCGGCGCAACGACCAGGCTCACGACCGGGATCGCGACCGCGTTGGCAAGCGGAGATACGATCGAGACCTGCTGGAACATCGCGAGCAGCGGCGGGATCAAGGCCAGAGTCACCGCGATCTGAACCCGCGCCCAGCCGGCCAGCCAGTGAAAACGGCCGATGCGACCGACGGAAACGTACATGATCACCGCCACGGCGCCGAAGGAGAGCCAGAATCCCGGCGCCAGCACCGCCCAGGGATCGATCAGCACGACAACGAGAAGTGCGGTGCACAGCACGACCGACGCCGACCCGAAGACGCCCAGCCACAACGCGGCGGCCACCACGGCCAGCATATAAACCGTGCGCTGGGCCGGCACGGCATAGCCGGCCAGCAGCGCATAGAGGAACGCGGCGCCGAGTGCTCCTGCCGCCGCCGCTTTCAATGCCGGCAACGCCAGCACGAGCCGCGGCACGCGCCGCCACAACCCGTAGAGCAACGCAAACACGAGGCCCGACACCATGGTGACGTGCAGGCCGGAGATGCTCATCAGGTGATTGACGCCGGTGCGGGTAAACGTCTGCCATTGCCCGGGCGGAATGGCGCGCTGGTCGCCGATCGCCAGGGCCGCGATGATGCCGGCGTACGGCGTATCGGGCAGCGCGGCGTGGATGCGCGTGCGGATCGCCGAGCGGGTCCGTTCGACCCAGTAACGGGGCTGATGGACCATCGTCGCCAGGCGCTCGCGCGGCGCCTTCGGCCGCACATAGCCGGTCGCGCGCAGGCCCCGCTCGAACAGCCACGCTTCGTAATCGAAACCGTGCGGGTTGGCGGTGCCGCGCGGCCGCTTCAATCGCACGGTCAGTTGCCAGCGCTCGCCGGGCTCGAGCGCCGGGAACGTGGCCGGACGCCCATCCCGCGCCGGGCTGCCCCACCAGGACAGCACGATGCGCCGCGGCAGTTGCGCGCCCGGAGTCAGCACCCGTTCGACGTCGTACTCGAAACGGACGCCGCGACCGGTGATCTGCGGCAGGCCGGCGACCACGCCGACGACGGCGAGGTCGCGGCCCTCCCATTCCGGCGGCAGGGCGTCGGCCAGCCGCTGCTGCGCGCACAGCGCTGCCCACGAAAAACCCAGCGCAAAGCAGGCCGCCTTCACCGCGATCTCGCGCAGCAGCCGCCACGGCACGCTCTCCGGGCGCGCCACGGTCGCGACGAGCCCCGCCGCCCCCAGCGCCCACGCCCAGCCGGCTTCGGGCAGCACGGCCTGCTGCTGCAGCCACCAGGCCCCTGCCGTGAAACTGAGGATATTGAGCCGCATTGGCCTCTAACGCACGAAACGCCCGCAGGAGGACTACCAAAGGATGAAGGATGAACGTGGAAGGATGATCCCCCGCTGCGCGTGCAGCTAAGAGTCCTGACCTTTCACGGGCGTCCGGTCAGTAACTACTCAATTTAATGAATTTTCTCGTGGGGCGTGTTTCCGACCGAAGGTGACGAGAGGTCGGGACCTGTCGTTGTCGCGTGAAGCGCGACGATCATCCTTCCACGTTCATCCTTCATCCTTGATCCCTCATCCCTAGTTAGAATGCGCCATGCCACGCAAGTACTTCCGCAAGTTCCTGCCCAGCCACGAGTCGATCCGGGCGAATCGCTACGTAGCCTGGCTCGGGCCGCGGCTGCAGCACCACAATCTGTGGCACCTGCACCGCCGGTCGGTGGCGGGCGGCGTGGCGGCGGGCCTGTTCGCGGGCCTGATCCCCGGCAGCAACCCGGTGCAGTTCACCGCGGGCGCGCTGCTGGCGATCGCGGGCCGGGTCAACCTGCCGATCGCGGTGTTCGTCACGTTCTACTCCAACCCGCTCACCATCGTGCCGCTCTATTACGCGGCGTTCCGGCTCGGGCAGCTCGTGCTGCTGCAGAGCGGCGGCACGCTCCCCAAGCTCGCGTTCGATCTGCATGGCACCGGCTTCCGCGAATGGATACCGACCGCGCTGGACTGGCTGGGCTCGGTCGGCAAGCCGCTGGTGATCGGCCTGCCCTTGTTCGCGCTGCTGCTCGCGCTCGCCGGCTACTGCCTGGTGGACTGGACGTGGCGGCTTTATGTACGCTGCGCCTGGGCGCACCGCTGCAAAACAAGAACTAGATTAGCCGCAAAGGCGCAGAGACGCCAAGATTGAACTCATTCACAATAAAACTATTCTTATATTCCTCTGCGACTTTGCGCCTCTGCGGCTAATTATCAACCTTGCGTCTTTGCGGCTATTGAAAAACCATGACTACACCGGACTACTGGGAACAGGCGAAGCGCGAGCTCTCCGAGCGCGATGCGGTGCTGCGCGAGCTGGTCGACCGCTTCCAGGGGCTCGCGCTCGGCAGCCGCGGCGACGCCTTCTCCACGCTCGCGCGCTCCATCGTCGGGCAGCAGATTTCGGTCAAGGCGGCGCAGAGCGTCTGGGATCGGTTTTCCGGCCGGTTGGGAGCGGTCACACCGGAGACCGTAGGACGCAGCCGGCGCCCGACGCTGCGGGCCTGCGGTCTGTCCGGCCAGAAAACCGAATATCTGAAAGACCTTGCCCGGAGATTCGCCGACGGCTCGCTCGATGCCGCGCGCTGGCCCGCGCTCGACGACGAGGCCCTGATCGTGGAGCTGACGCAGGTGAAGGGCATCGGCCGCTGGACCGTCGAGATGTTCCTCATGTTCCACCTCGCGCGCCCCGACGTGCTGCCGGTCGCCGACCTCGGGCTGCAGAAAGCGATGCGCCTGCACTACAACCGCGGCCGCGCCCTGTCCCTCGCCCGCATGCAGAAGATCGGCGCGGCCTGGGCGCCGTGGCGCTCCGTCGCTACTTGGTACCTCTGGCGCTCCCTGGACCCTATCCCGGTTGAGTACTGAAATGCTTGCGCGCCATCAAAGGATGAAGGATGAACGTGGAAGGCTGACCTGCGCGCTCCGCGCGCAAAAGCAGGTCCCGCCCTCTCGTTACCTTCGGTCGGAAATATGCCGACCGGACGAAGTGAAAGGGAGGGAGCCGTTCATGCGAAGCATGGGGTCATCCCTCATCCTTCATCCCTCATCCTTCAGGAACTCGCCATGACTCATGGCGAGTTCGTCGCCGCCTACACCAGCGGCAGGATCAAGGTCGTGATCGACCCCAAGGCCGCGGCGCGTGACCTGTCGGCGCGGCTGCTGCTGCCGCTCGTGATGATGCCGGTGCTGGGAGCCGGCGTGGGACTGGCGCTGATCGGGTGGATTTACACGGGCCTCGCGGTCATCGCCGTCGGCTTCATCGCGCCCCGGCTCATCAAGCGCTCGGCGCCGCATTTCATCCTGACCCAGGCGCTGCAGGACGCGGCGTTTTACGACGAGGTGACGCGGGCGGGGTTGCTCCGCATCAACTCGTCGTCGAAGGATGAAGGATGAACGTGGAAGGATGATCCCCCGCTCCACGGGAGAACCGCCGTCCCGGCCTTTCGCCGGCGCACGGCCGGGCTTTGTCTAGAAGCATTTCTGACCGGACGCAAGTGAAAGGGAAGGACCTGCATTTGTCGTGCGAAGCGCGACGGTCATCCTTCCACGTTCATCCTTCATCCTTGCTCCTGAAGCTGGCCGTCCACCAGCTTCAGGATCCGGTCCGCGCGGCGCGCGAGATCGGGATCGTGGGTGACGATCACCAGGCTGGTCCCCGCCTCGCGGTTCAACTCGAGCATCAGCCCGAACACGCCTTCCGCTGTATGGCGGTCGAGGTTGCCGGTGGGCTCGTCCGCCAGCACGCAGGCCGGCCGCGTGACCAGCGCCCGCGCCAGCGCCGCGCGCTGGCGCTCGCCGCCGGACAACTCGCCGGGCCGGTGCGCCAGGCGATGATCGAGGCCGACCCGTTTCAGCATCCGGCCGGCCGTCTCGTACGCCTCGTCCTCCCCGATGCGCCGGATCAACAACGGCATCGCTACGTTCTCGAGCGCCGAGAATTCCGGCAGCAGGTGATGGAACTGGTAGACGAAGCCGAGCGCGCGGTTGCGCGTCCGCCCGCGCGCGGTCTCGTCCTGGCGCCCGAGGTCTTCGCCCTGCACCCGCACCTCGCCCGCCGTGGCCGCGTCGAGGCCGCCGAGCAGGTGCAGCAGCGTGCTCTTGCCGGATCCCGAGCTGCCCACGATCGCCACGCGCTCGCCCCAGGCGACGTCCAGGTCCACGCCCGCCAGCACCGGCACCTCCACCTTGCCCTGATAGAAGGACTTGCGGAGATTTCTGCAGGAGATCACCGGCCCGCCGCTTGTCGCCTCACTCCTCACCCCTCACTCCTTACTCATAGCGAAGCGCCTCGGCCGGGTTGATCCTCGCCGCGCGCCAGCTCGGGTAGATCGTGGCGAGGAACGTGACCGCGAAGGAGAACACCGCGGTCAGCATGACGTCCCACGCGTGCACTTCCGAGGGCACGTCGGAGATGACGTAGACGTCCTTGCTGAAGAACTTGAATCCGAACAGGCTCTCGATGAACGGCACCACGGTCTCGACGTTCAGCGCCAGCAAAATGCCGCCGAGCAGCCCGAGGAGAACGCCGACGACGCCGATCACCGTCCCCTGGATCATGAAGATCTTCATGATGCCCGACGACGACGCCCCCAGGGTCCTCAGGATCGCGACGTCCGCCTGCTTTTCCGTGACGACCATCACCAGGCTCGAGACGATGTTGATCGCCGCCACCACGATGATCAGGAACACCACGAAGAACATCATCCGCTTCTCGAGCTGCACCGCCCGCAGGAGGTTGGCGTGCTGCATGGTCCAGTCGCTGGCGTGGACGTCGTTCCCCATCTGCTGCACGATCTCCCGCGCCACCGGCCCTGACTGGAAGAGATCCTTCAGCTTGAGCCGCACGCCGGACACGGACTCGCCGAAACGGAAGATCCGCTGCGCGTCCTCCAGGGCCAGCAGGGCCAGCGCGGAATCGAACTGCTGGTGGTCCACCTCGAAGATGCCGACCACCGTGAGCTGGCGCAGCCGCGGAATCACGCCGGCCGGCGTCACCTGCCCCTGGGGCGCGACCAGCACGACCCGGTCGCCCTGCACCACCCCCAGCGCCCGCGCCAGGTCCACGCCGAGCACGACGCCGTACTCGCCCGGCTTGAGATTGGCGAGGCTGCCGCTCCTCATGTGCCGGCCGAAGTCGGCGACGCGGTCCTCGTGCTCGGGCAGCACGCCGCGCACGATCGCGCCGCGAACCGACGGGCCGTTGGTGAGCAGCCCCTGCGCCGCAACGAAAGGCGCGGTGGCGATCACCTGCTCGTGGCGCGCCGCCTCGGCCGCGACGCGCTGCCAGTCGGCGAGCGTCCCGCCGCCACCGCTCAACTGCACGTGCGACGCAACCCCCAGTATCCGCGTGCGGATCTCGCGCTGAAACCCGTTCATCACCGACAGCACCGTGATCAGCACGGTCATGCCGAGCGCGATGCACAGCACGGAGATGAAGGAAACGAACGAGATGAACCGGCTGCTGCGCCGGGCGCGCGTGTAACGCAGGCCGATGAAAGTCTCGTACGACACCGGGTGGATTGGCGGGGGAAAATGGGGAAAGGCGCAGTGTGCCATAGCGTCCGTGCGACGCCAATCCATTTAGGAATTTGTCGGGATTCACCCGACAAATTCCTCACCCGGTGCTAAACTGCACGGGACCTCGTCATGCATGTCACTCTGCTCGTTCCCGATCTGTTCTGGCCGCGCGACGACGGCGGCGCGGCTTACCGGGGCGTGAAGCTGCCGGTGCTGGAGTTGCTGCTCGCTCGCGCGCAACGCCAGGACTTCCCGCCGATCGGCACCGAAGCCTGGCTCTGCCAGGCATTCGAGGTCGAGCGCCAGCAGGACTGGCCGGTCGCGCCGCTCACGCTCACCCACGATGGAGGCGATGCCGGCGACCATTACTGGCTGCGCGCGGACCCCGTCCACTTCGCCGCCAACCGCGACCGGCTGACGCTGATCGATACGCCCGCGCTCAAGCCCGACCCGGAGGACGCCGCCGAGTTCATTGCCCTGCTCAATCGCCATTTCGCGGGCGACGGCCTGGAATTCCAGACACACCACCCGTCGCGCTGGTACGTGCGCGCGCCCGGCACGCCGCGCCTCGCGACCCGGGATCTCTCGCAGGCAGCGGGCCGCGACATCGCCGGCATGCTGCCCACGGGCGAGGACGGCGCGCGCTGGCGCCGCATACTGAACGAAATCCAGATGCTGCTGCACGATCATCCCGTGAACCAGCGGCGCGAATCGCGCGGCGAACTGCCCATCAACAGCGTGTGGTTGTGGGGCGGCGGACGGCGGGCAGCCGTGCCCGGCCAGCACTTCACTCAGATAGCCGGGGAATACTCGCTTGCGCACGCGCTCGCCTCGATAACCGGAACGGAAACCGTGTCCGCCGATGCGGCGGCAGGCGGTCAACTGGCCGCGGACACCTCCGCGCGCCTGCTCGCCGTCACGGACACGTCCGCGGCGCGCCACGGCGACGAGCACGCCTGGCGGCAGGCGCTCGAAGGACTCGAGCGCAACTGGCTGGTCCCGCTGCACGCCGCGCTGCGCCGGCGTCAGATCGAAGGTCTCGCGATCGTCAGCCTGCACCCGCGCGCCTGCAGGCGCTTCGACGTCATACCCACGGAACTGCTCAAGTTCTGGCGCAGGCCGCGCCCGCTCGCAGTCCATACGCCGGGAACAGCTTGACATAGAAACAAGGAAGCCGCCGATGGACGCCGATCAACGCCGATATAAAAAAGTAAACGCCCTCGCCACGTCATTCCCGCGAAGGTGGGAAGAACGTTAAAAGCGCAACCAGAATTTAGCCGCCGATGAACGCCGATACACGCCGATGTAAAAAAGTGAACACCCCCGTCGCGTCATTCCCGCGAAGGCGGGAA
>CAYSRR010000036.1:0-2705 GCA_964433375.1 uncultured Streptomycetaceae bacterium | reverse complement strand
GATGTAAAAAAGTGAACACCCCCGTCGCGTCATTCCCGCGAAGGCGGGAAGAACGTCAAAAACGCAACCAGCATTTAGCTGCCGATGAACGCCGATAAACGCCGATGTAAAAAAGTGAACACCCCCGTCGCGTCATTCCCGCGAAGGCGGGAAGAACGCCAAAAACGCAACCAGCATTTAGCCGCCGATGAACGCCGATAAACGCCGAGATAAAAAAGCAAACACCCCGTCGCGCCATTCCCGCCTGCGCGGGAGCGACGCCCGTGAACTTCATCGGCGTTTATCGGCGTTTATCGGCGGTTGCTTCGGTTTTGAGCGTCTTTGAGATAGCTGCATGCACACGATCGTCACCCGCGAAGTGCCCCCGGACGCCGCTCGCGCGCTGGCGGCGGCCGGGTTGCCCGCCCTGCTCGCCCGCATCTACGCCGCGCGCGGCGTTACCGCCGCGCAAAGCCTGGCGACCGAGCTCGACCGCCTCGCGCCGCCCGGCGCCATGCTGAACCTGCGCGACATGGCCGTCCGGCTGGCCGACGCCATCGCAGCGCGCAAGAAGCTGCTCATCGTCGGGGACTACGACGCCGACGGCGCCACGGCCTGCGCGGTCGGGATGCGCGCGCTGCGCGCGTTCGGCGCAACAGTCGATTACCTGGTTCCGAACCGTTTCGAGTACGGCTACGGCCTCTCCCCCGAAATCGTGCGGCTCGCGCACGAGCGCTTCCGCCCCGACATCCTGATCACGGTGGACAACGGCATCTCCAGCATCGAGGGCGTGGCCGAAGCCGCCCGCCTCGGCATGGCCACCTTCATCACCGACCACCACCTGCCCGGGGACACGTTGCCGGACGCCACCTGCATCATCAATCCCAACCAGCCCGGTTGCGGATTCCCGAGCAAGAACCTCGCGGGCGTGGGGGTGATGTTCTACCTCATGCTCGCTCTTCGCGCGGAACTGCGCGAACGCGGGAATCCCCCCTACCCCCCTTTGTCAAAGGGGGGAGCCACGAATGTGCCGGGGGAACCTCCCAGCCCCCCTTTGAAAAAGGGGGGAGCGCAAAGCGCGGGGGGATTTAATCTCGCCGAGCTTCTTCCGCTCGTCGCTCTGGGCACCATCGCCGACGTAGTGCCACTGGACCAGAACAACCGCATCCTGGTGCAGCAGGGACTCGCCCGCATCCGCGCCGGCCGCATGCCGCCGGGCATCGCGGCGCTGTTCCAGGTCGCCGGGCGCGATCCGCGGCGGGTTTCGGCGCGCGACCTGGGATTCGCGCTGGGGCCGCGACTGAACGCCGCCGGGCGCCTGACCGACATGGCGCTCGGCATCGAGTGCCTGGTCACCGACGACGCCGGGCGCGCGGCCGCCATCGCCACCGAGCTCGACCGCCTGAACCGGGAGCGGCGCGACATCCAGTCCGGCATGCAGGAGGAAGCGCTCGCGGCCGTGGAAACGCGGGACTACGGCGACAGCTACACGCTCGCCCTGTTCGATCCCACCTGGCATCAAGGCGTGGTCGGCATCGTCGCCGGGCGCATCAAGGACCGCTTCCACCGCCCCGCCATCGCGTTCGCGCGCGGCAGCGACGGTGAGATCCGCGGTTCGGGACGCTCGATCCCGGCGCTCCATCTGCGCGACGCGCTCGACCAGGTGGCGGTGCGCCACCCCGGCCTCATCCTCAAGTTCGGCGGCCATGCCGCCGCGGCAGGACTGACGCTGCAGGAATCGGGCTTTGAAGCGTTCCGATCGGCTTTCGAAGAAACCGCGCGGCGCCTGCTCTCGCCCGGCGATCTCGAGCGCGTGATCGAGACCGACGGCGCGCTTGCCCCTGAAGACTGCACGCTCGAAACAGTCGAGCTGCTCTCGCGCCCGGTGTGGGGACAAGGCTTTCCCCAGCCGCGGTTCTGCGACGAGTTCGAGGTCGCGTCCCAGCGCATCGTCGGCGGCAAGCACCTCAAGCTCGTGCTCGCGCACGGCGGGCAGCGCGTCGAGGCGATGCACTTCTTCCATTCCGAATCCGTGCCGCGTCGGATTCGCGCCGTCTACACGCCCGGGATCAACGAGTACAACGGGCGGACGTCAGTTCAATTCAACATCGAGCAGTGGGAACCGGCCTAAAAAGCTCTCACCGCGGAGGACGCAGAGGACGCGGAGGAAAGCTTCAAACTCTCACCGCGGGGGACGCGGAGGACGCAAAGGAAACCTCACCGCGACCGATTTTGTTGTGGAATACGATCGATTCCTGTTCCACAACAGGCTGTTCTCAGGCAGCCAGCATCGCCGCTATTTTCTGTTTTGCCCCGACCAATCCGTCGGGAAGCCGATCGAGACCGTCGCGCAATTTCTTTCGCCAGCCGGCAGTCCGCCTGTTCATGCTCTCGACCGCCAATTCGATGTCGCCGGGCCGGTCTGCCATCAGGACCTCGATCATTTCGGCCGCCTGCTGGCGATCTTTTCCCGCTTTCGTCTGAAAAGCGACGTTTCGTTCCATGCTGACGACCAGCTTGTGAAGCGCGAATCGGGCAGGGTCGGGCACCTTCACCATCGTTGCGCCGCCGTTAATGATGGGCGCCGAAACAGGCGATTCCATCAGATAGTCGAGAAACTCCAGAGGCTGAGCCGACGCCTTGAACCGCGGAATGCGCACAGGCGAACCGTCTCGCCGCCCCCGCGCAGGCGTCAGGAGATCCACTCTCAGCGTCTTGCCGCGAAC
>CAYSRR010000035.1:0-17300 GCA_964433375.1 uncultured Streptomycetaceae bacterium | reverse complement strand
TCCAATACCGCGAACCGATACGGGCAGACCCGAAATGAACCCGAGATACCCTGTTTCCGTGAAAATGCATAGCATCGGGCTGGCGATGCTGCTGGCGACTGTGGGCGCGGCGGCGCAGGCGCCGGTAGAGGACCTCACCAGCCGAGAGCAGGTGATCCAGCGCAGCCAGCAGGTGACCGGTGCCGCTTACCGCGAGCTGCAGCAGGCGCAGTACGAATCCAGGCTGGCCGAGCAGGATTTACTCAACGCGCAGGAAGCGGATCGCGTGGCCCAGCAGCACGCGCAGGAGCGCCGGCGCCAGCTCGACGAGGCAAAAAAGGCTTACGACGTGGCGAAGGCCAGGGAAGCGCAGGCGCGCAAGCGCTACGACCAGGCGCTGAGCGGCGTGGACCGCGCTTTCGAGAAGCCGCCGGCCAAATGACCCCCAGTGTTGAGTGTTTAGTTTTGAGTTTTGAGTTGAAGCACAGCCTTGGCGGGCTGGATTTCACTCAGCACTAAACACTCAAAACTCAACACTTATTTCCGCGCGGCGGCGCCGCCGTCGACGGAGATGACCGTGCCCGACATGTAGGAAGCGCGGTCGGAACACATGAACACGATCACGTCGGCGACTTCCTCCACCGTGGCCGGGCGGCCGAATGGGAAACCTTTGGTCAATTCGCGCCAACGCTCCGGGTCGCCGAGCTGCTCCTTCGCCTGGTTGCGCCAGCGCGTGACGCCGCGGTCGGTCGCGGTCGCGGAAGGATTGAGGCCGAGCACGCGCACGCCGTAGTTCGGGCTTTCCGCGCCGAGCGCGCGGGAGAAGGCCATCAGGCCCGCGTTCGCCATGCTGCCCGCGATATAGCCGCTGGTTGGGCGCTCGCCCGCGCCGCCGATGACGTTGAGGATCACGCCGCGTTTCTTCTCGCACATCGCCGCGTAGATCTCGCGCGAAAGGTTGATGTAGCCGAAGACTTTCAGGTCCCAGGAATCGCGCCAGGTTTTCTCCTCCAGCTTGGTGAGCGTGCCCTGCGGGATCGCGCCGGCATTGTTCACCAGGATGTCGACGTCGCGGCAGACCTGCCCCAGCTTGCGGGCGTTCTCGCTCACGCCGAGGTCGAGCGCATGGCAGGTGACGTTGACCTTGTGCGCCGCCAGGATCCTGGCGCGCGCCGCGTCCAGATCGGCTGCGTTGCGCGAGGAGAGATGCAGATGGCAGCCCTCGGCGGCGAGCGCCTGGGCGACGCCGAAGCCGATGCCGCGCGAGCCACCGGTGATGAGTGCGGTACGACCGGTCAGTTTGAGGTCCATGACGTTAGCTTGTGGGTGAAGGTTGATGGGGGTGGGACAGCCCGCCGGACGGTCGATTCTACTGTACCCGCCTGGCGATATCGCTTCCGGGGGTGTGGCCGGCCGGTCAACCGGCCGCTTGCTCACGCGTTATTGGCTGTAACCGGAGAATGATCCGGCCTACCCGTACCCGAGGATAAGGAGAAAACATGAGCAAACTGCTGACCACCCTGATCGCCGCGGCTTTTGCGGCAACGACGTTCGGCGCTGCGGCGCAAACCCCTCCGGCCAAGGGCGATGCGCCCAAGGCGGCCCCGGCCAAGGCTGATGCGCCCAAGGCCGAGAAAAAGGCCCAGGCGAAGAAGTCGAAAAGCAATGGCAAGAAGGCCAAGAACGAGAAGAAGACCAAGGCGAAGAAGACCAAGAGCGATGGCAAGAAGGCCAAGGGCGACGGCAAGAAAAAGGCCGTGGAAGCGACGGCAGTTCCGGCAGAGAAGAAGTAAGGTCGTCTCGCCCGCGCCGATGGCGCGGAACGGAAAAAGGCGGGCATTCCCCGCCCTTTTCTTTTAGCATTTCGGCATGCACTACATAGACTCGATATCCGGCGCGACCTATCCTCTGGCCCGGCCTCGCTGGCGCGGCGATTCCGGCGGACATGTGAATCTCGCGGATGCGCCGGGCCTCGCCCGCGACGACATCGATGCCTCGCTGAATTCGCTCTGGCGCTACCGCAAGGCGTTGCTGGTCGATGCCGGGGACGCCGTGACGATGGGCGAGGGCTGGACCCCGCTCGTGGCCGGCGAGTGGGACGGCGTGCCGGTCCTGTTCAAGCTCGAGTTCATGATGCCGACGGGGTCCTTCAAGGATCGCGGCATGACGGTGATGGTGAGCTACCTGAAGAGCCGCGGCATAGCGGAGGTCCTGGAGGATTCGTCGGGCAACGCCGGCGCCTCGCTTTCGGCCTATGCAGCCGCGGCGGGCCTGCGCTGTCGCATCCTCGTCCCGGAAACAGCGTCGTACCCGAAGATCGCGCAGATCGCCGCGTGCGGCGCGGACGTCGTCACCATCAGAGGAACGCGCCAGGATGTGGCCGACGCGGCGCTCGCCATGAGCCGGGACATCTTCTACGCCAGCCACAACTGGCAGCCGTTCTTCTCCGAGGGCACCAAGACGCTCGCCTACGAATTGTGGGAGCAGCTCGGGTTTCGCGCGCCCGATGCCGTGGTGGCGCCGGTGGGTTACGGCGCCAACGTGCTGGGTTGCGACCGCGGCTTTTCGGAACTGCGGCGGCGCGGCGAGATCGAGCGGATGCCGCGCCTGTACGGCATACAAGCCGCGAATTGCGCGCCGTACTACGCGGCGTTCCAGGCGGGAGTGGAGAGTTTCGTGCCGGCGCCGGTCAGCCCCACCGTGGCGGAAGGCATCGCCTCGTCGAAGCCGACGCGGATGCGCGAAGTGCTCGCGCCGGTGCGGGCATCCGGCGGGGCGATCGTGGCGGTGAGCGAGGACGAAATCGTGCGCGCGCTGGCTGCGCTCGCGAAAAAAGGCCTTTACGTCGAGCCGACCTCGGCCGCGGCGGCCGCGGGACTGTCGCAACTCATCGCCCGCGGCGCCATCAGGCCCGGTGAAACGACGGTACTGGTGCTGACCGGCTCCGGGTTGAAGTCTTCCGAGCGAATCGGACAGCTGTTGAACGTAGGGGTCCGAAGCGCGTAGTCTCAGGAACATGCGCTTCACGGGCGGTGCTATATTTGGAGTTGAATCCGGAACGGTCGGGAGGGCTGGCGCAGACGGCAAGCGTGCGCCGGTATGACCGTCACCAGCCAACGGGCGCGGACGAGGTCCGCTTCCGTCATACACCAACGAAATAGGCGACCGCGAAGATGAGTGAAGACCGGATTGACCGCGACACCTTGCTGCTGGTGGACGACACGCCGGCGAATATCGACATCCTGAGCGGCATCCTGCGCAAGTTCTACCATCTGCGCATCGCCACCAGCGGTCCGAAGGCCCTGGAACTCGCGGCGAAGGATTCGCCACCCGACCTCGTCCTGCTCGATGTGATGATGCCCGGCATGGACGGCTACGAGGTGTGCCGGCGGCTGAAAGCCGATGCCCGCACCCGCGACGTGCCGGTGATCTTTCTCACGGCGATGACCCAGGCCGAGGATGAGGCGAAAGGATTCGAGACCGGGGCGGTCGACTACATCCACAAGCCCATCACGCCGGCGATCGTGCTGGCACGCGTGCGTACCCAGCTTGAGCTGCGCGACATTCGCCGCGAGCTGGAAGCGCAGAATGCGCGTCTGCAAGGCTTGTCGGGGCAGCTTTCGAAATATCTGTCGCCGCAGGTCTATCAGTCCATATTCTCGGGCGCCAGGGATTCCTCCCTGAAGGGGCACCGAAAGAAGCTGACCATCTTCTTTTCCGACATCAAGGACTTCACGTCGACCACCGAAGCCATGTCGCCGGAGGATCTGACCTACCTGCTGAACAAGTATTTTACCGAGATGTCGACGATCGCACTCGCGCATGGCGCGACCATCGACAAGTTCGTCGGCGATGCCATGCTGATGTTCTTCGGCGACCCGGAAACCCGGGGAGTCAAGGAGGATGCCCTCGCCTGCGTCGAAATGGCGATTGCGATGCAGCGGCGCATGCGTGACCTGCAGAACATGTGGCGCGAAAAAGGTTACGACAATCCCTTCCAGGTGCGCATCGGCATCAATACCGGCTTCTGCAACGTCGGCAACTTCGGCAGCGAATCGCGCATGGACTATACGATCATCGGCGCCGAGGTGAACCTGGCGGCGCGTCTGCAGCAGGGCGCGGATCCGGGCAGCATACTGCTCTCCTATGAAACCTACGCCCTGGTGCGGGACCGCTACGAGGCGGACGAATGCCGGCCGATCACTGCCAAAGGCATCGCGCGCGAGATTCCCACCTACGCGCTGCGCGGCATCTACGAGGGCCTGGAGAATAACGAGCGCTACGTTCGACGTGAACGCACGGGCCTGCGCCTCGTGGCCAACCTCGACCAGCTTACCGGCAGCGCGCGAGACGCGGCGATTTCGGACCTCGAGCAGCTGCTGGCCCGGCTGAAGAAGCCGCTCTGAGTTCGCTGCCCGGATCCTTGTACCACCTGTCGCCGCGTTTTACTTGCGCTCGGTGATATCGCGCACCGACGCGCACGCGCACACGCCGCGCCCTCCCAGCGCCGGCAGCGTGGCCAGGCCAATCTCGACTGGAAACTCGGTGCCGTCCCGGCGCACGCCGCGCAAATCCTTGCCCAACGCGCCCATGGGGCGCGTGACGCCGCTGCGCAGATAGGCTTCCCGCAACGCCGGATGAGTCGCGCGCAACGCAGCAGGTATCAGTATCTCGACTCTCTGGCCGGCCAGGCCGCCTGCGCCATAGCCGAACATGGACTCGGCCCGCGGATTGGCAAGGACGATCACGCCCTGCTCGTCGACGACCAGCATGCCGTCAGGAGATGACTCCACAATGCTGCGATACCAGGTTTCGGTTTCCTTCAGCCGCTCCTGCTGGCTCTGCAGCAGTTGCGCTTGGCGCTGCGTGGCTACGTTGCGCTCCATGATCTCCAGGTTCATCGCCACCATCGGCAGCATGGCGTCGAGCAGCGCGCGCTTGTCCTTGTCTATCTCCTGCAGCGACGCCAGCAGGATCACGCCCATGAGGCGGCCCGCCTGCACCACCGGCAGCAGCAGGATCGACTTGGGCGCGATTTCTCCCGTGCCCCAGACGATGCGTATAGGCGTGTCCCGGCAATCGGAAATCACGATGGGGGTCAGGTCCTTCGCGCATTGGCCGACCAGACCCTGGCCTATGGCTACCTTTTCCAGATTACCGGTCGAAGCGCCGTGACTGCCCACCGGGATCAGCTGCCGGCTTTCTTCGTCGGGCACGTAGAACACGCCATATTCCGCGGTTACCATGGGCGCGACGTGGAACATGAGTTTCCGGGCGAGATCGACGAGCGAGGCTGCCCGGTGCAGATCATCCGACAGATCGGTCAGGTAGGACTTGGCCGCGGAATCCGATTCGAGCTTGCCGGCATGGGCCTTCAATTCCGCCTGGGCCAATTCCCGTTGCGCGTTCGCGCGGCCCAGGCGCCGCCGCCAGACCAGGAACAGAGTCCCCAGGACCAGCACCAGGGCGCCGCTGGCGACGCCGATCGCGGCGCGCCGGCCGGCGGGTATCAATTCATCGAGATTGCCCAGCAGCACCAGCGTCCATTCACCGCTGGAGTCATTCCATTGGACCGGCGCGCGGGCGACGGCGTAGCGGCGATTCTCGAAGCCCACGGTTTCCTGCCCGATGTCGAACGGCAACGTCCCGGGTGAACCATCGTCGAACTTCTTGCCGAACTGCTTCAATTCACGGATGGTTTTCAGTTGTTCCGGGGTCTTTCCCCCGGGCATGCGTTCGTTCAGGTCGGCGCGGTTGCTGGCATAGGTCACGTCCTGTGGCGAAAGCAACAGCGCCGGACCCGACGTCCAGGCACTCAGCAACTTGCTGATGCGCCCGACGTCAAGACGCGCCACTGCCACGCCGATGATGGCGGATCGCGTCGTGGCCTCGTCGTACAGCGGCGCAGCGAAATACAGCGAACGTTCGCCGGTCGTTGTTCCGATCGCCGCATACACGTTCTGCCTGCCCTGCATCGCAATCTGGAAATAGGGGCGGTGCTGGACGTCCACGCCGGTGAGGGTCACGCCGATCGTGTACCAGCAGGACTGGATGATGCCGTTCGAAGTGACCAGGTACACCCCGTTGGCCTGATAGGACTCGCCTATTGCCTGAAGGGCTTCCATGATCGAAGGATGATCCAGTGGCGTGACGCCGCGGGCGACTCCTTTCGCGGTCTGATTGATGAGACCCAAGGCGGCGACCGACCCCATGACATTGCTGCTCATGGTGATCGCATCCAATTCCAGGGCGCGTCGCCTGACCTCCGTCTCGAGCACGCTCTTGTGGTTCCGCTCAGCCGCAACGTTCGCCAGCGTGATCGCTCCATGAGCGACCGCCAGCGACAGGAGAGCGATGACCATCCACGGCAACAGCCGGCGAAGAGATGGATTCGCTGTCACGGGCGCTCCCCGGCCCGCCTCGATCGCGATGAGAGGCTCGGTGCGTGCGCCACGCTGTCAAGGCGATTCATGGACAACGGTCCTATTTCTGGCCTGCTTCCCACACGGCATGCGTATAGGCGGCTTTGCCGGGGTGTTGCTTGATCACGGACGTCGCGCCGGAGGCCATCAACACCCTGACGGTACGCTCGAAATCGGCCGGTTCCAGGTAGCCTATCTTGCGCGTGCCGGCGTTGGTGATGAGCCTGGCGACGCTCTGCATCTGGCGTTGCTGCACCTTTTCGCTGGCGCTGCCCGGGGGGGCCGCCGCGACCACGATCCTGGCGGCTTCAGCCGGGTTCTTCACGGCGTCGTTCCAGCCCCTGAGGCTGGCCTTGAGGAACTTGCTCATGCGTGCAGCAAAAGCAGGATTCGCCAGCCTGGCCTCCAGAACGTACAAGCCGTCCTCGAGAGTCGCGACGCCCAATTGCTCGTAGGAAAAGGCGACGAGCTCGCTTTCCTTGAGGCCCGCATCCACCAGTTGCCAGTACTCGTTGTAGTTCATGGTGGAGATGCAGTCGGCCTGGTTCCGCAGCAGGGGATCCACGTTGGCACTCTGCTTGATGACCTTGATATCGGAGTTGAGTTTGTAGCCCAGCCTGGCCATCCAGTTGACGAAGGGAAGCTCGCTGCCGCCGTACCACACGCCCAGCGTCTTCCCTTTGAGATCCTTGGGGTTGCGCACGCCGCTCGATTTCCTGCAGGTCAGCATCAGGCCCGATCGATTGAACACCTGCGCGATGTTCACCAGGGGTATGCCGGCTTCGCGCGACGCAAGCGCATCGGGCATCCAGCTCACCAGGACGTCCGCGCCCTGGCCCGCCATTGCCCGAACGGGCAGGATGTCCGGTCCTCCGGGCTTGATGGCGACCTCCAGCCCTTCGGCCTTGTAATAGCCTTTGGACTGGGCTACGTAGTAACCGGCGAATTGTGCCTGGGGCAGCCACTTGAGCTGAAGAGTGACTTTTTCGGCCGCGGCAACGCTCGCCGCGAAGAAGGCCGCGCACAGCGCTGTCGCCAGGATCAGCAGTGCGTTACCACGCTTTGCGGTGCAAGCCATCGGCATCTCTTCCGGATAAGGTCTTTACTCAGGCTTCGGGTGGCGCAAGGTCCAGGGAGCGCGCTATTTCCTGCACGCGTTCCCGCGCCGCGTCGAACTCGAACTCGCTCACCATCTTCAACAGGGACTTGGCGACGCGGCCCTTGCCTAGCGCGGCAAGCTGATCGGCCAGATTCTCGGCCACCTCGGTGGCGTTCAGGTCGCCGTCGGCCAACAGCTTGTCCAGCTGGAGCAGCTTTGCCGCCAGCGCTGCCTTGTCTATGCTGACGGGAAGGCCATCCGGCACCGGCGCCGCGGCTTCCGCCGGTGCCGGCTGAGCCGCCGCGATTCTCCCGAGCACGCCGACCAGTTCGGCTTCCATGGCATTCAGCGCGTCGTCGAGCCCCGCGGTTTCGCCGCGCTTCAGCATGCTCTCGACCCGTGCGGCCCGCTCGGCCATGCGCGTGGCGCCGATGTTGCCCGCCAGCCCCTTCACGGTGTGCGCCTCACGGGTGGCGGTTTCGGCATCGTTCTTTTCCATCGCCGTCTTGATTCGTGCCATTACGTCGGCCTCGGTCTCTCCGAAGCGATGAACCAGCTTGCGCAGCAGTCTTGCGCTACCGCCCATCCGCACCAGTGCATTGGCGAGGTCCAGGCCGGGAATGTCGGGCACGCCTTCGGCCGGGTCGTCGTCGCGGGCCGTTTCCGCGCTCGCGAGGGCCGGCTTCGGCCGGATCCATCGGGCCAGGGTCTGAAACAACTGCGCCACGTCGATCGGCTTGGCGATGTGGTCGTTCATGCCTGCTTCGATCACCTTTTCCCGGTCTCCGGCCATGGCGTTGGCGGTCATGGCCAGGATGGGAAGGCTGGCGAAGCGGGGATCCTGCCGGATCCTGCGCGTGGCCTCGAAACCGTCCATCACCGGCATCTGGCAGTCCATCAGCACGCCGTCGTAGGCCGCCTGGCCGACCTTGTCCACGGCCTCGGCGCCATTCCTGGCGACATCCACCTTGAGGCCCGCGTTCCGCAGGATCTCCAGCGCCACTTCCTGGTTCACCTCGTTGTCTTCCACCAGCAGCAGGCGGGCCCCCTTCACCCGCGCGACGACTTCATGGTGGCTGGCCTGTTTCTCGTGCCTGCGCGTGCGCCGCGTGATTTCCTTTCCGAACGCGTTGAGTATGCTGTCCAGCAGCGTCGACGGGCTCACCGGCTTCACCAGCAAGCCGTCCAGACGCACGCCCGCGGCCTCCTGCAGCAGTTCGTCCCGGCTGTAGGCCGTGACCATGACGAAGGCGGGCGTCTGCGAAAGCTCGCTGTTCCCGCGAATCCGCTTGATGGTTTCCACGCCATCCATGCCGGGCATCTTCCAGTCCATCAGCACCAGCCCGTAGGGCCTGTGCTCGATCTGGGCCTGCTCCAGCTCGCCGATGGCCTCCGCGCCGCTCGTGACCGCCGTCGCCTCGAACTTGAGCGATGCGAGGATGCTCTGCATGATTTCCCTGGCGCTGGCGTTGTCGTCCACCACCAGGACGCGCAGTCCCCGCACGTCGCCGGCACTGACCGCCAGGCGCCGCTGCTCGCGCTGGATGCCGAACCTGGCGGTGAAGTGGAAGGTGCTGCCTTTGCCCGGTTCGCTGTCGACGCCGATCTCCCCCTCCATCATTTCCACCAGGCGCTTGCTGATGGTCAGGCCCAGGCCGGTGCCGCCGTACTTGCGCGTGGTCGAAGCGTCGGCCTGGGAAAAAGCACTGAACAGCTTCCCGCGCTGTTCCTCGGTGAGGCCGATGCCGGTATCCTTCACGTCGAAGCGCAGCCGCACGCCTCCGGGTTCTTCGGCGATCTTGTGCACGCCCACGGTGATCTCGCCCTTTTCGGTGAACTTGATGGCGTTGTTGACCAGGTTGATGATCACCTGCCCCAGCCGAAGCGGGTCTCCCACCAGGGCGGTGGGCACGTCGGTGCCGACGTCGAACAGCAGTTCCAGCCCCTTGTCCTGCGCCTTGATCACCGACAGGTCGGCGAGGTGCTCCATGACGTCCTCGAGGTAGAAGTCGGCGCGCTCGAACTGCATCTTGCCGGCTTCGACCTTGGAGAAATCCAAGATGTCGTTGATGATGCCGAGAAGGTTCTTGGCGGCGGCGTCGATCTTCTGGACGTAATTGTGCTGCTTCGGATTCAGCTCGGTCTGCAGCGCCAGGTGCGACATGCCGATGATGGCGTTCATCGGCGTGCGGATCTCGTGGCTCATGTTGGCGAGGAAGCTCGACTTCGCCTGGGTGGCTTCCTCGGCAATCTCCTTGGCACGCAGCACCGCGGCCTCGGCTCGCTTCATTTCCGTCACGTCCTGTGCCACCCCGTGCATGAAGCGCGGTTTACCGTCCTCCCCTCGCACCACATTGCCGATCGCGCGAATCCAGGCAACTTGACCGTCCACGGGACGCTTGTATGGGTAGGTTGCGTCGTAGCGCGGCACGCGTCCCTCGACGGCCGCGGCATAGTGCGCACCGGTCGCTTCGGCGATCTTCGGATCGGCCGCGACGATCCGGCTCAACCATTCGTCTGTCAGGTGGTAACGGTAGCCTGGGGTGGGGCGCTCGCCGAAAATGGCGGCGGCACGCTCGGAGCTTGTGTAGTAATCGGGGTCGCTGTAGTCGATCAGCCAGTAACCCGCCCGGGCCAGGTCCAGCGCCGAGTCGCTCATCATGTTGGCGTGCTTGAGCGCCTGTTCGGTCTGCCTGCGCTCGGTGATGTCGCGAAACACGATGACCGAACCGACGATCTGACCGTCCTTCCTGACGGGTGTCGTTGTGTACTCGACGGGAATCGCCTTGCCGTCCTTGCGCCACAGCACCTCGTCATCCACCTTGCGCGGCTGGCCATCTCTGGAGGTCAGGTACATCGAGCATTCCGCCCGCGGGAACTCGCGGCCGTCGGGATAGGCGTAATGCACCAGGGCGTGCATCGGCTTGCCGATCAATTCCGCTTCGCTGTAACCCAGCATGGACGGAACCGCGGGGTTGACGAAAGTCATGTTGCCGTCGGTGTCCATGCCGAGGATCCCGTCACCGACGGCGCCCAGGATCAGGCGCGTGCGCTCCTCGTTTTGCGCCAGGGTCGCCTTGCTCGCTTCCAGTTCCTTCGCCTGCGCCTGGGTCTTTTCGAGCAATTCGCGGGTCGCGACATTGCCGGCAAGGATCTGCATTTTCGTGGCCACGACCGGCAGCAGGGCCTCGACAAACGCTTTCTTGCGGCCATCGAAGGGCTCCAGCGCCCCGATCTCCAGCACCGCGAGTAACTTGTCTTGATCGACGATGGGTGAGATGAGCACGGCTCGCACAACCAGCCGGCCCAGCCCCATGCTGACGCCGACCATCTCGTCCTCCGGCAGAGACAGGGCAATCTGCCTGCGATCCAGCGCTGCCTGTCCGACCAGGCCCTGGCCCAGGGCAAAGGTGCGCGCGTGAAGGGAATCATCGCAGCCATAGCCGCCGACCCGCCGCAACCCGGCGCCGTCGGCTTCGGCAAGATACAGCGCGGCATACACCAGCCCCAGCATCGGCGCCAGCCGCGTCGCCAGCGTATCGCCGAATTCCCTGTGGGACGAAACCGCCTGCACCGCTTCGTCGACCTCTGCCAGCCCCTGCTTGACCCAGCGTTGAGCCTCCATGACCTGCGCGCCCTGCTGCAAGGTCCGGACCGAATTCGCCATCACGCCGATTTCGTTGCGATAGTCGGTGTGCGGCACGATGAGGTCGAGCCGCCCTCCGGCGATGCCCTCGATGCTCTTGTGCAGGTCGTTCATGGGGCGTCCGATCGAGGTGCTGACCAGCAACCCGAAGGCGATGCTGGCGACCAAGCCGATGACCAGCAGCCCGATAGCGAACAGCTGCCCTTTCGCCGCCAGTTCAGCAGTCTGCTTGGCTGCCAGCGCGCTGCCTTCGCCCTTCATCCGCACGACTTCACTCAGCACGCCACCGGCCAGGTCGCCCGACTTTCTGAAGTCGACGCTGATGATCAAGCTCGTTGCTTCGGCGTCGCTTTGGGAATCCGATTTGGCGAGCAGTGCGGACGCGCGTGCAACATTGCTCGAATAAACCGCAAACAGCGCATCGAATTCATCCAGCTTCGTCTTCACCGCGTCGCGGAAAATGTGTTTGCGGCTTTCGGCAACTTCGTGCTTCACCGTCGCTTGCGCGTCGCTCAGCGCCTTCTGTGCGGCGGCCCGGTCGCTCGCCGTGGAGCTCAAGGCCATGTTGCGCAGGCTGCGGCCCATGCTGACCAGATTGACTTCGGCTTCCTGGAGACGGGCAATCCCCAGCAGATCATGCTCGTAGGTGCGTTTGGCGGTCTCGCTCACTTCGTGAATGGTGACCAGGCTCACCACCCCCACCATCAGGGTAATCAGGAAGCCGCCGCCGTAGCCCAGCAGCAACTGGGTGTTGAGCCGCAGCCGCCCCACGAATTTGAAGATCTTTTCCATGGCATCAGCGCTTTCAGTGGAAAATGGGTGACGGCCCCGGTCGGATTCGCCAGCCGAGCATGCGGTTGTGTGATCCCTAAGTCTGGCCCCGGATCCGCGCAGTCCGCAACTCACGTTTTCAGGTAACCGCCGCGCTTCATGACCTCCATGACCTTTGGAGCCGCGTTGTCGAGCGCCTGCTCCGGGGTTCTTCCTTCCGCGCCCAGCGGATTCAGGCGCAGCAGCCGCGCATGGACACGGTAGTTGAAATCGGCACGCCGGCGCCGAACACTGACCAGGTGATGGCTTTTATTGCGGCTCTGCGCTTCATGGATCCACCACACGAGGCGTCGGCAACTCAACGTGTCCGATGCCGGATACCGACGGTCAAGCCGTCACGCCAGGCGCTTCCCTGTATCTGCCTGCGCCAGCCGCCGCGCCTTGGCGGCCATGCCGGCATCGCTGTCGGCAAAACGCGCAGCGATGGCGCGGAATTCGTCCTGTAGTTCCACGAAGGCGTCTGCATCGGCCCGGGCGCGGGCTGACGCATGTTGGGATATTACCCCTGCTGTGGCAATTCTGCGCCGATATCCCTGAACTCACCCGTCACCGCGTTCACGCGACGCCGTGTTTCCCGAACCAGCCCTGCATCCGCTTCCAGCCATCTTCCGCCGCTTCCTTGCGGTAGCTCGGACGGTAGTCGGCGTAGAACGCGTGCGGCGCGCCGTCGTAGAGCACGATTTCGCTCACGGTGTTGCCCGCGGCTTTGAGCGCTCCGCGCATCTGCTCGACGTTCTCGACGGAAATCCCCGCGTCGGCGCCGCCGTACAGGCCCAGCACGGGCACCTTGAGATGCGGCGCGAGTTCGACCGGGTAGGCGGGTTGCAGCGCGGCCTTGGCGGGCGCGACGAGCCGCCCGTACCAGGCGACGCCCGCCTTCACTTTCGGGTTGTGCACGCAATAGGTCCAGGTGATGCGGCCGCCCCAGCAGAAACCGGTGATGCCCAGCTTCGAGGTGTCCGCCTTGCCGGTGGATTCCGCGTACACCACGGCGGCATCGAGGTCCGACATCACCTGGCTGTCGGGAACGAAGTTCACCACCTTGGCGAAGATCTCCTGGTTGTCGGTGAACTTCGTGACGTCGCCCTGGCGGTAATACTGGTCGACCGCGATGGCGAAATAGCCGAGCTTGGCGAGCCGGCGACAGACGTCCTTGATGTGCTCGTGCACGCCGAAGATTTCCTGCACGACCAGCACGAGCGGCAGCTTCCCGCCCTTCTCCGGCATGGCGCGGTACGCCGGGACCGGGCCGGTCATGGTCTGGATCGTCACCTCGCCCGCGGTCAGTCCCGCGGTATCGGTCGTGATCGTGGTGGAGGCGATCGGCTGCACGATCTTCGCGAAGCCCTGCGGCAAAAGCGCCGTCACGAGGTCGCGCAGGCGGGTTTCACCCAGGGTACTGTCAGACGGCGGTACGCCGCGGAGCACGGATTCGGTCATGAGGATTTCCTCCTGTGGGTGGATGCGTCCGCCGGCTCTCCGCCGGCGTGGAGCGCCGATTATATAGAGTTGCGCCGTGTTGGCCAGCCGCCGCCGCGCGCATTGCGTACTGTGGACTCGCGTCGGCGCGGTCATGGCCGGGCCCGGTGTCCGAGTGCATAATCCGCGGACCGATATCCCGTTCCGGAGTCCGAATGAAGATCACCGCGGTCAAGAGCTACACGGTCCATCCCGGCTGGCGCAAGAACCTGATCTTCGTCAAGGTCGAGACCGACGCCGGCATACACGGCTGGGGCGAGGCGTATTCCCAGTACGACCGCGACACCGCGGTTACCGCGCAACTGGAAGCACTGGGCCGCTACGCGGTGGGGCGCAGCCCGTTCGACATCAAGCATTTCACCCAGATCGCTTTCGACGACTACGCGCAGCGGCGCGGCTCGGTCGAGCTGTTCTGCGCGATTTCCGGCATCGAGCAGGCGATGTGGGACATCGTCGGGAAGAGTTGCAAGCAGCCGGTCTACAACCTGCTGGGCGGGCGGTACCGCGACCGGATCCGTGTCTATGCCAACGGCTGGAGCTATGGCATGAAGGAGCCGGACGATTACGCGCGGGCGGCGGAGAAAGTGGTGAAGCAGGGCTTCACCGCGCTGAAATTCGACCCCCTGCCGGCGCCGTGGCGGACCTGGATACCGAAAGAGCACGAGCGGCGTGCGGTGCGCGTGGTG
This sequence comes from uncultured Streptomycetaceae bacterium, assembly GCA_964433375.1. Lineage (GTDB taxonomy): Bacteria > Pseudomonadota > Gammaproteobacteria > Burkholderiales > SG8-41 > SG8-41. Next base: position 3,158 of record CAYSRR010000035.1, on the reverse strand, counting down.
AAGGCGATCCGCGACGCGGTCGGTCCCGACGTCGATCTGCTGATCGAGCAGCACCGCCGGCTCGCGCCGATGCACGCGATCCGGCTCGACCGGCGGCTGGCCGAGTTCGACCTCTACCTGATGGAGGAGTCCTGCCAGGCCGAGTATCCCGACGAGCTGGCGCTGATCCGCCGCGAGATCGGCGTGCCGATGATGATCGGCGAGGCGACCTACACCAAGACCGGTTTCCGGCCGCTGCTGGAGAAGCGTTCCGCCGACATCCTCAATCCCGACGTGGCCTGCGTCGGCGGCATCCTGGAGCTGAAGGAGATCGCCGCGATGGCGGAGCCGTTCCTGGTGGCGATGTCGCCGCACAACTACAACTCGACGCTGGTCGCCCTCGCCTCCACGGTCCACGCCTCGGCGACGATGCCGAATTTCACCATCACCGAGTACTTCCTGCCGTTCGTCGATTTTTGCGACAGGATCTCGCCCAACCAGTTGAAGCCCAGGAACGGCTACATCGAGCTGCCGACCGCGCCGGGCCTGGGCGTCGATGTCGACGAGGAGGCGCTCGGGAAATACCCGGGGAAGGTTTACACCGGCCGCCATCTGCGTCACCCCGAAGACGAGCCCGGCGGCATTTGAGAGCGTGCCGGATAAGGCGTCTCAGGTACCGCGTTTCAGAAAAAGCGACACGGTTGTCGCTCTGCCCGACCTCGCTTTATCTGCGACGCCTCATCTGAGACGTATTATCTGAGACGTCTCACCTGAGACGCCCTTTACGACGCGGCGCTGAAGACGGCCTCGTCGCCCTCCACGGCGATCTTCGCGCCGTAGCGTTCGCTGCGCTTGACGATGTCGGCCAGCGCGGCCTGCTCGTCCTTCATCGCGCACAGCACGGTTTCGTTCGCGTCGTTGTGCCGCGCGAAACGGAAAGAGGCGCGGCGCACCGAGCCCTTGTCGATTTCCACGCGCGCCAGCATGCCGACCCAGTCGCCGTGCTTCAGGCCGCCGTGGCCGGTGTGGAACGAGAAACTGCCGAGCCCGTAGTAGACCGGCTTGCCCTTGTAGATCTCCACCGGCAGCGAGTAATGGGGGCCGTGGCCGACGACGATGTCCGCTCCGGCGTCGATCGCGGCGTGCGCGATCTCGGGCATATAGTCGAGCACGTCCTGGTGCAGGCCCCAGTGATGTGAGCACACAACGACATCAGCCTGCGCGCGCAGCGCCGCGACGTCTTCCTTGAAACGGGCGAGATGTGACGGCTCCGCCCAGGTCAATATGATGGGAGGGATGCCGGGGCGGTTCATGGGCGGGATCTCGCGGCGCGTCTTGTGCGCCGGCACCTGGTAGGCCGTGTTGCCGCGGATGATCGCCACGCCGGGCGAATGCTCGCCCGCCTCGTGATTGGTCGGCCAGTAGACCGACGTGCGCTGCATGAAGCCGATGCGCGCGCCGTTGCGCTCGATGATCACGGGCGCGTACGCGTCGCGGGAATTCACGCCGGCCCCGGTGCTCGGGATGCCAAGTTCTTTCAGGCGTGCTACCGACGAATTGATCGCATCCGCGCCGTAGTTGACGTTGTTGGCATTGCCCACGACGTCGAAGCCGGCCAGGCGCAACGCCTCGGCCGCCGCCGCCGACGCGTAAAAACCCTCGTCGCCGAGCGAGCGTTCCCCCGGCGGATCGTAAAAGCAGCATTCCAGGTTGGCGAAACGGACATCCGCCTGCTTGAGCACCGGCGCGACGCGCGCGAACGGCGCGCGCGGATCGGTGACGTTCATCAAATTGATATCGCCGGTGAGGTAAAGAAAGGTGCTCACGATGTCTCCTGCCTCATTCGAGAACCGCGATCATATACCAGGCCTGCCATGTGCCCGGGCCGCGGCGGCGCGACGCTTGACAGCCGACCTGGGGAGCGACAAGCTTGGTTCCGGGTCCAGATGCTGGAACCCGGTCACGGCTGCAAAGAGGAGGGGCCGATGTTCAAGAACATACTGATACCGACCGACGGATCCGAGCTGTCTCAGCGCGCGGTGCGAACCGCGGTGGAGCTCGCGAAGCTGCATCAGTCCAGGATCACCGGCATACACGTCATCCCCGACTACCACCTGCTGATCGCCTACGAGGGGGCCTTCGACCCGGTCACCGAGGAGCGCATCGAGGAGGAAGCGAAGGCGCGCGCCGAGAACTATCTCGCATTCGTGCGCAAGTGCGCCGCTGAGGCGGGCGCGGCCTGCGATACCGCTTGTGAAACCAGCGACCACCCCTACGACGCGATACTGAAGGCTGCGGAGACACGTGGCTGCGACCTGATCGTAATGACCTCGCACGGGCGCAAGGGGCTCGCGGCGGTGCTGCTGGGCAGCGAGACACGCAAGGTTCTGACCCATGCCAAGATCCCTGTGCTGGTCGTTAGATGATATTAACTTGTTGATAATTAGTTATTTACTGTAAATAACCCCATCAGTATCGTGGAATATTGCACAGCAGCAGCAAACGCTTGCATTATGTCCCGGAATCTGGGATAATGCAGTTGCGTCGGCGCCAGTCGACGTACTCCTCCAAAATCCTCCTCCTTTGGTGGAACCTCAAGCGCAACCCTCGCGGGTTGCGCTTTTTTTTGCCCGTTTCCGGCCCGGCTGCGCGCCGGCAGGCGGGCGTAACCGGTTTGTTATACTGGCCGGCTCCATGCCGCAGTGGAGCCTGCCCGAGGCCATGCGGTGCGCCGTATCCACGTCGTATCCGCGCAGCATTCGCGCTATATCCGGTTGGTTCCGGATATTGACTTCGGTCAAGGCCGGCGTGCAAACGGCTGTAATACAGTCCAAACCGACGCACGAGCGGCGGCGCCAGCAGCAGCCTCTAACGACACGGGTCACAGATGAAAATCCACGAATATCAGGCCAAGGAAATCCTGCGCAAGTACGGCGTTACCACGCCGCGCGCCTTTCCCTGCTTCAGCGTCGACGAGGCGGTGGAAGCGGCGAAGAAGCTGGGGGGCAAGGTCTGGGTGGTGAAAGCCCAGATCCACGCCGGTGGCCGCGGCAAGGGCGGCGGGGTCAAGGTCGCCAAGTCCCTCGACGAAGTGAAGCAGCACGCCTCCCAGATCCTCGGCATGCAGTTGAAGACCCACCAGACCGGTCCCGAGGGGCAGAAGGTGCGCCGGCTGCTGA
>CAYSRR010000034.1:0-17354 GCA_964433375.1 uncultured Streptomycetaceae bacterium | reverse complement strand
AATGTAAAAAGCATATACCCGTATATGGAACTATCCAAATGCAGATATATGCATATGCGCCTGTATATCTGCCTGTATATAGAAATAATCTTGGTGTCCCCCGATTGAATCGAGGGCAGGGATGCGGTTCGATCCGGTTTTGAACTTATCGGCGTGTATCGGCGTTCATCGGCGGTTTCATTATTGTTTTTCTCCGCGCCTCCGCGTCTTTGCGGCTAATTAAAGGGTTCGGCGCGGCCGCCGGATGACCGGCGCCCACGTTTCCGCCGTGGCCGGACGGGTCCCCGTTCACGGCGACCCTTTACGCCAAATTGAACGCTAGACGCCGTCCGGAAGCTTCGAGGCCATCATTTTTCTTCGGTCCAGCTTGCGCCCGTCGACGATGAAAGTCCCGTCGCCGACGGCGTGAACCGTTCGCTTCTCCTTGCGCGTCGGATCCACGTATGCGGCAACGGCCTTCAGCACGACGATGTCGTGTTTCCTGACCCAATCGACGACCCTGCACTCGATATTGGCCAGGCACTCCCTGATCAGGGGCGCCTTGACGAACCTGCCCCGCACGGGCGTGAGCCTGAACCTGGCAAACTTGTCCGTGTCGGCGCCGGAGCACGTTCCGATCCCGATCACCTTGTCCAGCAGGTCGACGGTGGGAACGGCGATGACGCACTCCCTGGTTTTTCTCAGCGCCGCGAAGGAGTAATTCCACTCGCCCGTGGTGATGGCGAATACCGGGGTGAAATCCACCACCATGGTCCATGAGATGGTCATGACGTTGTTGTTCTTCCCGTCGCGGGTCGTCACGAGGACGACGGGCCCCGGTTCGATCAGGGTGAAGGCCTTGCTCAATTCCAACTGGCGCATGCGGTTCGATCCGGTTTTGAACTTATCGGCGTGTATCGGCGTTCGACCCTCACCCCCGCCCCTCTCCCGAGCGGAGAGGGGAGGTTCGAGCTTCCCTTCTCCTTGGGGAGAAGGGAAAGGGATGAGGGATGGGCGGTTTCATTCATTATTGTTTTTCTCCGCGCCTCTGCGCCTTTGCGGCTAATTAAAAGGCTCGGCGCAGCCGCCGGATGACCGGCGCCCACGTTTCCGCCGTGGCCGCGCGGGTGCCGTCCACGGCTACGGCGGACGTCATTTCCGCCGGGGTCAGCGGCTCGCGCGTCCCGACCTGGCGCTCGAGCACCTCGAGACCGGCCTCGGAGGCGTCGTCCGCGCGGGCTGCACGCGCGGCGACCCGGGCCCGCAGCACGTCGAGCGGCGCGTGGAAGTCCAGTATCAGAAACACCGCGCCGCAGCGCTCCGCCGCCGCGCGGAAAGCTTCCCGTTCCGCGCGCTTGAGGAACGCCGCGTCCACGACCATGGAGTAACCGGCGGCGAGCATCTCCTGCGCGAGCACTCCGAGGCGCCGATAAAGGGCGGTATTCGCTTCCTCCGTGTAGATGCCGCCGGCCATGCCCGAGCCGCTGGCCGCGAGCGGCGCGAGCCCGTGCTGGCGCTTGCGCTCGATGTCGGAACGTAGCCGGATCGCTCCCATGCTCTCGATCAGCGGCTGCGTCGCGGTAGTCTTGCCGCAGCCGGAAAGGCCGTGGGCGATGACGAGCGCGGCGCGCGGTGGCGCCGCATAGCGGCCGGCCAGGGCGAGGTAGCCGTGGAACGCGTGGACGAGGCGGGATTTCTCCGCGCGCGCGACGCGCGGTTGCCGCGAGCGCATCAGGTGCACCTTGGCGCGCACCAGCGCGCGGTAGACGAGGTAGAAGCGCAGCACGCCCAGGCCCTCGTAATCGCCCGTCGCCTCCAGGTAGCGGTTGAGAAAGCGCCAGGCGAGATCGGCGCGGCCGCGGTCCTCGAGGTCCATTGCCAGGAACGCGGCCTCGCTCATCACGTCGATCCAGCGGAACTCGTCGTTGAACTCGATGCAGTCGAACGGCACCGGCCGGCCGTCGAGCAGCGCGATGTTGCCGAGGTGCAAGTCGCCGTGGCACTCGCGCACGAAGCCGTCGCGGCGGCGCGCGTCGAAGGCCGCCTCGCGCGCGGCGAACTCGCGCTCCGTCCAGTGGCGCAGCGCGCGCAGGGCGCGGTCGTCGGGCGCGGCGCGGACGAGCGGCAGCATCTGGTCGAAATTCTGCCGGGCGGAGGCGAGCACCGATGCGGGCGCTCCCAGGCGGTCGCCGGCCCGGGTCGCCGGGGCGGTGGAATGAAACTTCGCGACCAGGTCCGCCAGGGCATCGACTTCCGTTGCGCCGAAAGTTCCGGCGGCGAGCGCCCGGCTCGCCAGCGCTTCCTGCGGGAACTCGCGCATGCGTACCGCGTAATCGAGCACCGGCCCGTCGCCGCCGATGCGGGGCGCGCCGGCGTCGCCGCGTATCGTCACGACGTCGAGGTACAGTTCGGGCGCGAAGCGGCGGTTGAGGCGCAGCTCTTCCTCGCAGTAATGCCGCCGCAGGCCGAGCGTGGAGAAATCCGCGAAGCCGAGATTGACCGGCTTCTTGATCTTGTACGCGTAGTGCCCGGTGAGCATCACCCAGGAAATGTGGGTCTCGATCACCCGCACCGCGGCGACCGGGTGTGGATAGCATTCCGGGCGCATCAGCGCGGCAAAGAGGGGTGTCCCGGCGGCCGTGCGCCGCCCGGCGTGTGTGGTCATGGCGCAAGAGGCTCGTTGGTTACATTGGAGCGCGCTTCCCGGCGCCCCCGCTTGATCTGCATCAACCGGGCCGGTGCCCGCCCCGATAGCATCATGAATCGGCGGGCGAAGCCCGCGCAACCAGGTTAAAAGAAGGTTACATGAGATATCTAAGCCAGCAGCAAACCACGCAGATCGGGCAATTGCTGCGCGAGCGCCAGCGCACGTTGCGGGAGGAGATCAAGCAAGGCCTGCTCAAGTCGGGCGCGGCGCACCACAAGGACATGGCCGGCATGGTGTCCGACGCCGGCGACGAGTCGGTCGCGAACATGCTGGAGGACCTGGAGCTCGCCGACGTGGAGCGTGACGTGCGGGAACTCAGGGAGGTCGAGCACGCGCTGACGCAGATCGGCCGCAACGACTTCGGCGCCTGCATCGATTGCGGCGAGCCCATCGGCTTCCCGCGCCTGCAGGCCGCCCCGTCCGCGACGCGTTGCCTCGCGTGCCAGGAGCGCCACGAGCGCGGCTACGCGCACGGGGGCACTCCTACGCTTTAAGAGTTACAAGTTACAAGTCACAAGTTTCAAGTTGAAGGTCAAGAAACTTGGTGACCCAGCTTCAATCATCTTGTAACTTGCAACTTGAATCTTGCAACTGTAGTTAAGTTAACGCCGGCCGATCAGCAGGCCGACCAGCAGTCCGACGCCGGCCGAAATGCCGGCGGTGATGCCCACCGACTGCCAGGGATTCTCGCGGACGTAGCGGTCGGTTGCCTGCGCGGTTTCCCGGGTGCGCAGCGCGACCGTGTCCCTGGCGTCCACCAGCGCGACCTGCACGCGGGCGCGCGCGGCGGCGACCTTCTCGCCGGTCTGGGCGGCCGTGGCTTTCAGCAGTTCCTCGATATCGGCGACGAGGACTTTCGTATCCGTCGCCAGCCTTTCCGTGGGTGCGTTCATGGCGTTCTCCTGTGAGTTGCAAGCGATGCCGGCTTGCGCGGCTCGCTGCATTCCTACTCTAGGGCAGCGGACCCTGGCGGCGCTTGATATGGATCAACCCGGTGCCCGGTCTCCGGCGGATAAGCTTCGGCCATGAGAGCCAGGGTCGCGCCCGTCCACAGGATCGAGCTGCGCCTGCGCGAGGTCGGGCAGTTGTTCAATTCCATGGACCCGGCGCCTTTCCCGCACAAGGACCTCGATCCCGCGGCGGAGGAATTCATCGAGAGCTGGGCGCTGGAGTTCCCGCCCGACAGCCGCTTTCACATCCACGTTCACGTCGAGCGGCTGCCGCCCGACGGCGATCCGGCCGCGATGGTGGCGGAAGCCATTCACAACTTCTTCGATTACAGGGCGGAGTTGACGCGCCGCGAGCTGAAGCAACTGATGGAGCAGGGGCGGATCAGCCTCCTGATCGGCCTCGCTTTCCTGGTGCTGTGCCTGCTGGCGGCCGACCTGATCGCCAAGGTCGCGGCCGGCACCTTTCTCAATATCGTGCGCGAGAGCCTGACCATCGGCGGCTGGGTCGCGATGTGGCGGCCGCTGCAGATTTTTCTCTACGACTGGTGGCCGCTGACGCGTCGCCGCGGGATTTGCCGGGACCTCGGCCGCGCCCACGTGCGGGTCCTGGGCGGTTCCGATCGCGCCGCGACAACGCGCGAAATGGCAGGCGCGTCCGGTTAAAATAGCCGCCTGGCGCGTCATCCCGAAGGCGCGTCGCCGAATTCCCATGGCCGTCACCGAAAATCCCGCATCGTCCCGCAAGCGCCGGGTCAAGCGCATCCTGCTGGCCGCGCTCGTCCTCGCGATGGCGGGCTACTTGCTGCGCAATGTCATCCTGGGGACGCCGGTCGAAACGGTCCGGGCCGTCCGCAGCGATCTCGTCCAGACGGTGGTGGCGAGCGGGCGGATCATGACGCCGCAGCGCGTATCCGTGGGGGCGGTGATCACCGGCCGCGTCGCACGCATACCCGTGAAGGAGGGGCAGTCCGTCGCGCGTGGTGACGTGCTGATCGAGCTGGCCGGCGACGACGAGCGCGCCGCGGTGGCTCAGGCGCGGGCGGCGGTCGCGCAGGCGGAAGCCCGGCTGCGCCAGCTCGGCGAGGTGGCGCTGCCGGCGGCGGAGCAGTCGCTGATCCAGGCGCAGGCGAACCTGACGCAGGCGCGCCGGCAATACGAACGCGCGCGCGATCTGAAGGAGAAGGGGTTTGTGAGCCAGGCGGCCCTGGACGATGCCCGGCGCAATCTCGACGTCGCGGAGAGCCAGTTGCGCGCGGCGCAACTGCAGGTGAAGACCAACAGCCCCTCGGGCAGCGACGTCGCACTGGCGCGGACCGCGCTCGCGCAGGCGCGCGCCAGCCTGGGCGTGGCGCACGCGAAGCTCGACGACACGGTCATACGCGCGCCGGCCGACGGCATCCTGATCGCGCGGGCCGTCGAGCCCGGCAACGTCGTGCAGGCCGGCAGGGAGCTGATGGCGCTGGCGCCGGCCGGCGAGACGCAGGTGGTCGTGCAGATCGACGAGAAGAACCTGGCGCAGTTGCGGGTCGGGCAGAAAGCGCTCGGCTCCGCCGACGCCTATCCGCGCGAGCGCTTCACGGCGGAACTCGTCTACATCAATCCCGGCATCGATGCGCTGCGCGGGGCGGTGGAAGTGAAGCTCAGGGTGCCGGATCCGCCCGCCTACCTGCGGCAGGACATGACGGTCTCGGTGGACATCGAGGTCGCGCGCGCGGGCGGCGCGGTGGTGGTTCCGGCTGACACGGTGCGCGACGCGGGCGGCGCGCAGCCGTGGGTGCTCGCCGTGGACGGAGGACGCGCCACGCGCCGCGCGGTGAAGCTGGGGCTGAAAGGCGACGGGCGCATGGAAGTGGTGGAGGGCGTGGCGCCGGGAGACCGTCTCGTTTCCGCGGCCCAGCAGGCCGTCAGGCCCGGGCAGCGCGTGCGGGCCACCGCGCCGGCAGGCAACGGCAACTAGGCCGCGCGTGGGCCGCTTCGTTTTTTTTGAGTTGATCGTCGCCTTCCGCTTCATGCGCGAAGGGCTGACGCAGACGCTGCTCATCATCCTGGGCGTGGGGCTGGGGGGCGCCGTGATCATCTTCATGTCGGCCGCGCTGGCCGGGCTGGAGGAAAATGTCGTGCGCCGCACGCTCAACTTCCAGGCCCCGATCGTGATTCTCCCGCCCGACCAGGTCGCCCGCCCGCTGCGGTCCGAAAGCACCGCCGCGGGCTCCGCCGCGGTGGCGGCGCAGGTGCAGCCGCGCTCGCAGCAGCTTCGCTCCATCGATCAATGGCAGAAGATACGCGGGCAGGTCGAGCGCACCCCGGGCGTGATCGCGCTGACGCCGATCGTGTCCGGCCCCGGCTTCGCGCTGCGCGGCGACGCCAGCCGCTCCGTTTCGATTACCGGCATCGAGCCGGAGACCTATTTCCAGGTGATCGCGCTCGACGAGAAGATCGTCGCCGGCCGGCGCGATCTCGGCCCGACCGACATCATCATCGGCATCGAGCTGGCGAAGGACCTCGGCGCGCTGGTGGGCGACAAGATGCGGCTCACGACGGCGTCGGGCGCGGCCACGACCTTCACCGTGGCCGGCCTGTTCGATTTCGGCAACAAGGGCGTGAACGAGCGCAGCGTCTACGTCGCGCTGCGCTCCGCGCAGAGCCTGCTCGACCTGCCCGGCGGCGTGACCGCCATGGAAGTCAGGGTGCGCGACCCGTTCGCGGCCGAGCGCATCGCGGAGATGCTGCGCGCGGGAGCCGACGTCCAGGTGGACAGCTGGATCCGGACCAATGCCGAATTCTTCACGGCGATGGCGGCGCAGATCATGACCAATACCCTCATCCGGATGTTCGTCGGCCTGACGGTCGCGCTCGGCATCGCCAGCGTGCTCGTTGTCTCGGTGATCCAGAAATCGCGGGAGATCGGCATCCTGCGCGCCATGGGCACGTCGCGCGAGCAGGTGCTGCGCGTCTTCCTGATCCAGGGTGGCTTCATGGGGCTGGCGGGGTCCCTGCTCGGTTCGCTGCTGGCGTGGGGTTTTTTGCTGCTGTGGCGCAGCATCGCGGTCAATGCCGACGGCACGCCGATGTTCATCATCGAGATGGCGCCTTCGCTGTTCGCAGCGGCCGCGGCCGGCTCCCTGCTGGTGGGCCTCCTCGCCGCCGTCGTTCCCGCGCGGCGCGCGGCCCGGCTCGACCCGGTGGTCGCGATCCGCAGCTAAGAGCGCGCAACAGAAATCAGCCGCCGATAAACGCCGATGAAACATCAGAATCCGCAACGATTCATGAAATGGGTTCTATCTGCGTCCATCGGCGTGCATCGGCGGCTCCCTGGGTTGAAGTTTTTCTGATCATGGAAACCTTGCGGTTGGAAGGCGTGCGCAAGTCGTACGCCGTCGGCACGCCCGTCGAGACCGAGGTGCTGCACGGCATCGACCTCGTCCTTCAGCGCGGGGAATTCTCCGCCCTGATCGGGCCGTCTGGCTCCGGCAAGAGCACGCTGCTCAACGTGATCGGGCTGCTCGACCAGCCCACGGCCGGGCGCATACACATAGAAGGGCGCGAAGCCACCGTGCTGGGCGACGCCGAGCTGACGCAGCTGCGCGGCCGCTCGATCGGCTTCGTGTTCCAGCACCACTACCTGCTGCCGGAATTCACCGCGCTGGAGAACGTCATGATGCCGGTCCTGGCGTCGCGCGGCCGGCCCGACGGGGACATGCGCGACACGGCGGCGCGGCTCCTCGACCGCGTCGGGCTGACGCCGTGGCGCGACCAGAAGGTGACCCGCATCTCGGGCGGGCAGCAGCAGCGCGTCGCCATCGCCCGCTCGCTCGCCATGAAACCGGCGCTGGTGCTGGCGGACGAGCCCACCGGCAACCTGGACACGAAGTCCGCCGACAGCGTGTTCGACGTGCTGCGCGACATCAACGAGAAGGACAGCACGACGTTCCTGATCGTCACTCACGACCCGCGCCTGGCGCGGCGCTGCGACCGCATCATCGAGCTGGTGGACGGGCGCATCGTGTCCGATCGCGCGAACACGGACGTGGTGCGGCGCAGCTAATGAGCGTCGTAAAAATACCTGACGCCGCTCATCCCTCCCTTGCAGGGCGCGTGGCGGCAGGTATGCCGCCACCGCTCGACCGGCCGGGCGCGTCCCCGGGCCGAGGGCGCCGCCCGGGGTTGATCTGGGTCAAGACAATCCGGCCATAATGCGTTAAATTTCGCCGAACACGCCAGCCACCGGATCAAGGGGGTAAGCGATGTTTCTCGAAAGCCGCTTCGAGCAGGAGATCGGCCGCATCGGCAGGCAGGCCGGCATTCCCCTGCGCCTGGAATTGTGGAACGGCCGGCGGATCGATCTCTCCGCGCGGCCCACCGTGACGGTCGCGATACCCCGGCGCTCGGCGCTGCAGTATTTCGTCGCGCCCGACCTCAACAAGCTGGGCGAAGCCTTCGTCGAGGGCCACATCCGCGTCGACGGCCCGATCCACGAGGTGTTCAAGGTGGGCGAGAGCCTGGCGCGCACCCTCGGCGCGTCCACGCGCGCCGGCTGGCACCGGATGCTCCGTCACAGCCGCGCGCGGGACCGCAAGGCGATCGAGTACCACTACGACGTCTCGAACGATTTCTACGCGTTGTTCCTCGACCGCGACATGGTCTATTCGTGCGCCTACTACCGGGGCGAGGGCGACTCGCTCGAGACGGCGCAGTCGCAGAAGCTCGATCACATACTGAACAAGCTCGCGCTCAAGCCGGGCGAGCGCTTCCTCGACATCGGCTGCGGCTGGGGGGCGTTGGTCCTGCGGGCGGCGAAGCGGTACGGCGCCGTCGCCACCGGCATCACGCTCTCGAAGAACCAGCTGGAGTACGCGCGCGAGCGCATACGCGCCGAGGGACTGCAGGACCGTTGCACGGTGGAATGTCGCGACTACCGGGACATGGCGGGCGCGGGGCGCTACGACAAGATCGCGAGCGTCGGCATGTTCGAGCACGTGGGCCTGGACAACTTGCCGCTGTATTTTTCCACGATCCGCTCGTTGCTCGCGGACGACGGGCTGGTGCTCAACCACGGCATCACGCGCACCGATATCGACCGCCACTGGATGCAGCTGGGCGCGGGCGAATTCATCGACCGCTACGTGTTCCCGGAAGGGGAGTTGCCGCACGTCTCGCGCGTGCTGGAAGAGATGTCGAGGGCCGGACTCGAGGTGGCCGACGTCGAGTCGCTGCGCCGGCACTACGCGCGTACCTGCCACGAGTGGGCGAGCCGGCTCGAGGCCGGCCGCGACCGGGCGACGCAGCTGGCGGGCGAGAAGCGTCTGCGCATCTGGCAGATCTACCTGGCGGGCTGCGCTTACGGCTTCGCCCATGGGTGGATGAACGTCTACCAGGTCCTCGCCTGTCCCGCGAGCCATCCCGAGGCGCGGCAACTGTCGCTCACGCGCGATTACATGTACCTGGCCCCCCGGCCATAGCCGGTTTCCCGCGCCCTCGTTCCGCGCGCCGGGCGACCGGGCACGGCCGGGTCCGCGGGGAAGCGCCCGCGCCGATCCATGGCCGATTATCCCGCGCACCTCGCCCGCGAGCATCGCCTCTTCGACGGGAGAACGGTCGCCATCCGGCCGGCAAGGCGCGACGATGTGCGGCGCATGCACGAGTTTCTGAAGGGCCTGTCCGGGGACAATCTCTACTTCCGCTTCCAGAAATGGATCGGCACGCCGCCGGAAAAGCTGGCGCAGTACCTGACGAACGTCGATTACGACCGGAACATGGCGTTCGTTTGCGTCACGGGCGCCGGCACGGACGCGCCGATCGTGGGCGACGCGCGCTACGACGCGAACGCGGACGGCGAAAGCTGCGAGTTCGGCGTCATGGTCGCGGACGACTGGCACAACACCGGCATCGCGGGCCTGCTGATGGACGGCCTGATCCGCGTGGCGCGCGGGCGCGGGTTGAGGCGCATGGAGGGCCTCGTGCTGGCGACCAACTCGGCCATGCTCCGCTTCGCGCGCGGACTCGGATTCGAGGTCGTGGTCGTGCCGGAAGACCGCGCGATGGTGCGCATCGTGAAGGCGCTGTAGCCGTGGCGGACGCCGTTCCCGGCGGGCGAGGGCCGGTCGCCGATGTGCCGGGAACCTGATCCAAATCAAGGTTTCCGTTCCGCGGCACGGTAGCCTATCATTATGGCGCCGGTTCGGGCGGTCGCGCTTCCCTGGAACGGGGGCGCTGTCGGAGGCGCCTTTTGCCATCAAGAGGAGGCATCGTCATGAAGAAGCTACTTGCCGCATCCGCGGCCCTGTTCGCCGTCGCGTGCGTCCACGCGCAGGCCGCCGACAAGTCCCTGCTGGACGCCGCCCGGAAAGAGGGCAGGGTGGCGTTCTACGCCAACATCACGGCCGTCGAGCCGATCATAAAGGCGTTCGCCGCCGACACGGGCGTCAAGGGCGAGTACACGCGCATCTCCACGGCGAGATTCGTGGCGACCACCATCACCGAGTTCGAGGCCGGCAAGTTCATGGCCGACGTTGTGCAGGGCCCGCTGCCGGTGCTCGAGCTGCTCAAGGAGCGCGGCATCCTCGCGAAGCACAGCTCGAAGGTGACGGCCAGTTATCCCGAGTGGACGCGCAAGGACGGCATCATCCAGCTCTTCGGCATCGAGTACATCGGCATCATTTACAACAAGGAGCAGGTGAAGGCAGCCGAGGTGCCGAAGCGCTACCAGGACCTCGCCGACCCGAAGTGGCGCGACAAGATCGTCATGCCCAACCCGGCCAACCACGCCACCACCATCGCCTTCCTGATCGGGCTGCGCGACCACGTCTTCAAGTCCGAGGCCGAGTGGCGGAAATTCCTGCAGGGCCTCGCGGCCAACCGGCCGATGTTCGTGGCATCGCTGGGCCCGACGCCCGCGCCGATCGCGAGCGGGGAAAAGGTGATCGGGCTCTCCATGCCCAAGTACATCGTGACGATGGCGCCGGCGCCGCTCGACTGGGCGCGGCTGCAGGACCCGCTCATGGGCACGCCGCGCGCGATCGCGGTGACCTCGAAGGCCCCGCATCCGAATGCCGCTCGGGTCTTCGTGGACTACTGGCTCTCCAGCAAGGCGATGGGAATGATGGCCAAGGACGTCGGGGAGTACGTGCTCGCGCCGGGCGTCTACCCGCCGATCGACGGCATGAACAAGGCCAGGGTCCTTTCCATCCGCGAGCTCTCGGACGAAGAAACCCAGAAGTGGGGCGCCGAGTTCAAGAAGATCTTCAACGTCCGGTAGGGCGCGGCTAAAAAACGCGGGCTGCCCGGGATGTCCCCGGCGGCCCGCGCGGCTTGTCAGGGCACTGAACTCACATGGAAATCCAGATCCGCGGCGTTTTCAAGCATTACCAGTCCGAAGGCAAGACGATCAAGGCGCTCGACGGCGTCGACCTGACGATCCCGTCCCGCCAGATCTTCACGCTGCTGGGCCCCAGCGGCTGCGGCAAGACCACGCTGCTGCGCTGCATCGTCGGGCTGGAAGCGCCCGACGACGGCGAGATCAGCATCGGCGGCGAGGTGGTCTGGTCGAAGCAGAAGAACATCAGCGTTCCGCCGGAGAAGCGCGGCCTGGGCATGGTATTCCAGACTTACGCGATCTGGCCGCACATGGACGTTTTCGACAACGTGGCCTATCCGCTCCAGGTGCGCAACGTCGACAAGGACACCATCCGCGAGCGCGTGGCGAGCGCCCTGCGCTTCGTGCAGATGGAAGGATACGAGAGCCGGCCTGCGACCCGGCTCTCCGGTGGCCAGCAACAGCGGGTGGCGCTCGCGCGTGCGCTTATCGCCGAGCCGAAGGTCATCCTGTTCGACGAGCCGCTGTCCAACCTCGACGCGAAGCTGCGTGAGGAGACGCGCAAGGAGTTGAAGGCCTTTCTCTCCGATCTGCAGATCACCGGCGTCTACGTGACCCACGACCGGGTGGAGGCGCTGGCGCTCTCTGACAGGATCGCCGTGATGCGCGCCGGCCGCCTCGTCGAGGTGGGCACGCCGCAGAAGATCTACTTCGACGCCGACACGCAGTTCGTGGCCGACTTCATCGGCCGCGCGAACCTGGTGAAGGCGCGCGTGCGGGCGCAGGAGCCGGATCGCACGATCGTGGAGTGCGGGCTGGGGACCATCGCCTGCGCGCGCCGAGACTTCGCCGCCGGCGCGGACGTCACCCTGTGCATCCGGCCGGAATTCATCCACGCCGTGCCGGGCGGGGCGAGCGGCGAGAACGCGGTGAACGGCCGCATCGAAACCCAGGTGTTCGTGGGCGAGGCCTACGAGTCCGAGATCCGCGCCGGAACCGAGCTGCTGCTCGCGCGTATCGACCCGGATGCGAAGCTGAAGACGGGCGACGCGGTCGGGTTTCACCTCGACCCGGTGCATTGCCTGCTCGTGTCCTCCTGATGGACAAGGCGCGCGCGCAGCTCACCTGGATACTGCTGGCGATCGTCGGGTTCCTGACGGTCGCCCCGGTGGTGATGCTCGCGCTCGGCAGCGTGTCGGAGGGCCTGACGGCGTTCGGCAAGCTCACGGCCGACAAGTACATCGCGGCCTACACCGACCCGACGCTGTTCCAGGTGCTCTTCAACACGACGATCTTCGTGCTCGGGTCGTCCGTGCTGGCGACGGTCCTGGCCCTGTTCCTCGCCTACCTCAACACGCGGACCAACATCCCCTTCAAGGGTCTCTTCGGGATCCTCACGATCATCCCGATGATGATCCCGCACCTGCTGTTCTCGGTGAGCTGGGCGCTGCTGCTCAATCCCTCCAACGGCATGGTCAACACGCTGCTCAGGAACGTGCTTTCCCTGGAGAGCGCGCCGTTCAACATCTACTCCCTCGAGGGCATGATCCTGGTGGAGGCGTTGCTCGACCTGCCGATCGCCTACCTCATCATCGCGCCCGCGATGCGTTCATTCGACGTCGCGCTGGAGGAATCCTCCCGGGTTTTCGGCGCCGGGACGTGGCGCACGCTCCTGCGGGTGACGCTGCCCGTGCTGCGGCCGGCCATACTGGCGGCGTTCGTGCTCGGCATCGTGCGCGCCCTCGCATCCTTCGCCGTTCCGCAGGTGCTGGGCATGCCGGGGCGGGTCAACGTGCTGGCAACGCACATCTACGAGATGGTCTCGCTGGGCTTCGCCCCCGACTACGGCAAGGCCGCGGCGGTGGGAATGAGCGTGCTCGCCACCTCGGTCACGCTTATCTACGTCTACCGCGCGTTGACCGCGGAAAGCGGGAAGTACGTGACGATCGCGGGGCGCGGCTACCGGCCCACGCTGATCGAGCTGGGCAAGGCCCGCGTCCCGCTCTTCGCCATCGTGGCGCTGCTCACGTTCGCCATGGCCGTGCTGCCGGTGGCGGTCCTGCTCTACACCTCCTTCGTGCCCTATGTCATGGTGCCGGACGCGCGCGCGTTCTCCGCCATGAGCCTGAAGCACTGGACCGACGTGCTGCACGATCCGCTCTCGCTGCTCGCGTTGAAGAACAGCCTGTTCCTCGCGGTCGCGGGGGCCACGCTGGGCACGATCCTGTCGGTTTTCGTCGGCTATGCGATCGTGAAGGTGAAGACGAAGGCCTCCGGGCTGCTCGAGTCGCTCACCTTCCTGTCGTTCTCGTTCCCGGGCATCGTCATCGGCATCGGCTTCATGTGGTTCTTCGTGCAGACGCCGCTCTACGCGACGATCTGGGCGCTGCTGATCGGCTACATCGCCACCTACCTGCCGTACGGCGCGCGCCCGATGGCGAGCGCGTTCGTCACGATCCATGCCCACCTCGAGGAATCCTCGCTGGTGTGTGGGGCGAGCCCCCTGACGACCCTGCGCCGCATCATCGTGCCGCTGCTGATTCCCGGCATCATGTCCTCCTGGATCCTGATGGCCAGCATGTTCGTCCGCGAGCTGACCCTCTCGGTCGTGCTGTCCCGACCCGGCACCGAGGTGCTTGCCATCCAGATCCTCAAGTTCGCCGACGACGGGCTGTGGGGCAAGCTCTCCGCCCTCGGCATCATCATGATCGCGATCACGACCACGCTGGTGGTGCTCGCGACCATCGTCGGCAACAGGTTCAAGGCCGCGCACTGAACGCGACCGGCGCGGATGGGGAAATCGGCCCATGCCGCGAGGCGCTTACGCTTGACCAGGAAAGGCAGGCCAGGATGACTGCAAGTCCGTGCTTCGTACGCGTTTTCGACGAAACCGGAATGGACGGCATACGCGCATCCTGCTTACGCGGACGGCTTTCCCATCACCGAGTTCCTGGTGCGGATCGGCATCGACTCGATCAGCGTCGATCCCGACAGCCTGCTCTCAACGCGTCAGCACGTAGTCGAAGTCGGAACGGCGCCGGAGGCCGCGCGCGGTGCGCGGCATCACGGCGCAGCGGATGCATGAGTTACTGAAACACTTTCGGCACGCCCAGGACCTTGACCGGATCCATGCCGGGTTTCAGGCCCATGAGCCTGATGAGTTCCGGCCGGATCTTGTTCCACTCCTGCAGGGCGAGCGTCTTGCCCATTTCCGTCTTCGCTTCGTCGAACAGCCGCTGAAACACGTAGTAGACGACGTGGGCTTCTTCCACCGTCCCTTTCGCGCCCCAGCGCTTGGCGGCGAGCACGCGCCATTTGCTGCCCTCCGGCACCACCGATTCGGGCTCGAACTGCGAAATGAGGTCGGCGTCGTGCGCGATCTCGCCTTCCGGTTCGGGGAACACCTTCCGCCAGGCGCCGGGCTGCTTCACGGCGTCGTCCACCGACTTGCGGAAATACCAGTAGCCGGTGGAATGGCCGACGATCGCGGCCTGCACGCGCGCGATGTCCCGGGCGGAATATCCCTTGGCCGCGGTCAGTATTTCGCCCGCGGTGACGGCGCCGGTGACGTGATGGATCAGGGACAGGTTGGCGCCGACCGCCTTGTTGCCGAGCACCGCCGGGTCGGTCCAGAAAGCCGGCGATCCGGTCAGCGCTTTTTCCTTGCGCAGCCGCGCCACCAGCTCGGATGCCTGCTTCATGACCTTGGGGTCGGTCAGGACCAGCGACCGCTCTTCCTTGCTGATGTTGTGCAGGAGATCGGTGACGATCGCGAGCTTGCGGTCCGCGGGGCTCAGCTTCATGTCCAGGGCCATCCGGTGCGCCAGCGCGGAGCAGACCCGGTTGTGCAGGATGTCCTGGGAGGGGTCCTTGAGCTGGCGCGCGGACGTTTCCACCATCACGTCCATCAGGCGCTGCAGCTCGGGAAACTCCCTGAGGTACTGGTTTTCCCAGTTGAGGTAGGGCTGGGGCAGGCTGAATTTGTCCTGGCTGGCGGCCCAGCCCCCTGCCGGAAGCTGCAACAGGAACGTGACGAAGAGCAGAGCGAGGTGTTTCATGGAAGCCTCCACGGCGGTGAGTTGACGGGGTATGGCGACGAAATTCATTGTGAGTGCCGATCGCGTGCCGGGTATTGACGTATCGCAAACCCGGGTCGCTTCGTTGCGGGCGGTATCAGTCCATGGCTTGATCTGCATCAACTCCGGAGGCGGGTCGCGACCTTAATGTTTGGAAAAAAGCAGGTTCGGGTCCGAATGGGTGGTGTCACCGCCCGGCTGATCCTGTCCACGAGGAAGTCACCGTGACGGCTGAAGTCATCATCAAGGCGGGCGGACGGGGCCGGGTCGCGCCCAACCTGGCGAGCTACGAGCGCGGCTGCGCCGATTTTTCGTGGCGGCAGGCCGCGGAGTTGCTGGCGGGCCTGCCCGGCAACGCCGGCATCAACATCGCCCACGAGGCGGTCGACCGGCACGCCGCGGGAGAACGCGCGGACCATCTCGCCCTGCGCTGGCTCGGAAAGGACGGCGCGCGGCGCGATTTTTCCTACCGCGACCTCCGCGAGCAGACCGGCCGTTTCGCGAACGTGCTGCGGCAACTGGACATCGGGGCGGGCAGCCGCGTGTTCATCCTCGCCGGCCGCATACCGGAACTCTACATCTCGGTGCTGGGCGCGTTGAAGAACCGCTGCGTGGTTTCGCCGCTGTTCTCGGCCTTCGGCCCGGAGCCGATCCACACCCGCCTCGCCATGGGCGAGGGCGCGGTGCTGGTCACGACCGAGAGCCTGTACCGCAGGAAGCTGGCCGGGTTGAAGGAGCGCCTGCCGCATCTGCGCTACATCCTGGTCGTGCGTGAAGGCGGAGAAATTCCGCAGGCGCCCGGCGTGCTCGATTTCGGCCAGCTCATGGCCGCGGCCAGCCCGTCTTTCGACATTCCGGCGACCGATCCCGAGGATCCTGCCCTGCTGCACTTCACCAGCGGCACGACTGGCAAGCCCAAGGGGGCGCTGCACGTGCACGGGGCGGTGGTCGCGCACCACGTCACCGGCCGGTTCGCCCTCGACCTGCATCCCGGGGACGTGTTCTGGTGCACGGCCGATCCCGGCTGGGTCACCGGCACGTCCTACGGCATCGTCTCCCCGCTCACCAACGGCGTCACCAGCATCATCGACGAGGCCGATTTCGACGCGGAGCGCTGGTACTCCATTCTCAAGTCGGAACAGGTGAGCGTGTGGTACACGGCGCCCACCGCGGTGCGAATGATGATGAAGGGCGGGACGGAAGCGGCGCGCCGCCACGAGTTCCCGGCCCTGCGCTTCATCGCCAGCGTCGGCGAGCCGTTGAACCCGCAGGCGGTGACCTGGGGCGTGGAGGCATTCGGCCTGCCGATCCACGACAACTGGTGGCAGACGGAGACCGGCGGCATCATGATCGCGAACTACGCGGCGATGGACATCAAGCCGGGCTCGATGGGCAAGCCCCTGCCCGGCATCGAGGCGGCGATCGTGCGCCACGGCGGCGATGCCGTGGAAGTCGTGAGCGCGCCGGATACCGAGGGCGAGCTCGCGCTCAAGGCCGGCTGGCCTTCCATGTTCCGCGCCTACCTGAACGACGACGAGCGCTACCGGAAGTGCTTCGCTGACGGGTGGTACCTGACCGGCGACCTGGCGAGACGCGACCGCGACGGCTATTTCTGGTTCGTGGGGCGCGGGGACGACGTCATCAAGTCTTCCGGCCACCTGATCGGCCCGTTCGAGGTCGAGAGCGCCCTGATGGAGCACCCGGCCGTCGCCGAGGCCGGCGTCATCGGCAAGCCGGACCCGGTGCAGTTCGAGACCGTCAAGGCCTTCGTTTCGCTCAAACCCGGCCACGAGGGCGGCGAAGCGCTGCGGCGCGAGCTGCTGGGTTTCGCGCGCAAGCGCCTCGGCGCCGCGGTGGCGCCGAAGGAGATCGATTTCCTGCCGACGCTGCCGCGCACCCGCAGCGGCAAGATCATGCGGCGGCTCTTGAAGGCGCGCGAGCTCGGGCTTCCGGAAGGCGATACGTCCACCCTGGAGGCCGGCTCGTGACGCTCGACCGCGCGCCCGCGCTCGACCTGCTCCGGCAGATGGTGCTCATCCGCCGCTTCGAGGAGAAATGCGCCGAGCTCTACAGCGCGGGCAAGATACGCGGCTTTCTCCACCTCTACATCGGCGAGGAGGCGGTGGCGGTGGGCGCGATGCGCGCCTTCACCGCGGAGGACGCCATATTCGCCACTTACCGCGAGCACGGCCATGCCCTCGCGCGCGGCGTGCCGGCGACGTCGATCATGGCCGAGATGTACGGGAAATACGAGGGCTGCTCGCGCGGGCGCGGCGGCTCGATGCATCTCTTCGACGGCGCCACGCGGTTCTACGGCGGCAACGCCATCG
>CAYSRR010000033.1:10176-17469 GCA_964433375.1 uncultured Streptomycetaceae bacterium | reverse complement strand
GCTGCAGACGGCGTGACGAATCACGAATCACGAATCACGAATCACGAATCACGCAGTTGGACGCTCGGGCGATCCGGGCGTTTCTATTTCAACGTCCAGGTCTCGCCGGATTCGGTCGCCCGCCCCTCGTCGCGCAGCTTGAGGAGATGGGCATGCAGCGAGCGGCGGGCGACGGCGTGGATGGCCTGCGGCACGTCGTCGTAGACCAGCGGCAACAGTTCGTCGAGCGTCGCGGGATTCCGCTTCGAGAACGCGCCGACCACCTTCTTCTCCCGCTTCAGCCGGTGCGCAACCAGGCGCCGCACTTCGTCGTGCGGCTTGTCGATAACGCGGCCGTGACCGGGCGCGAAAGCGACGAGGTCCAGCGCCAGCAGCTTCTCCAGGGAACGCAGGTAAGCGATCATGTCGCCGTCCGGCGGGGAGATCACGACGGTGGAGCCCTGCATGACGTGGTCGCCGGTGAACAGCCAGCGCTCCCCTTCCAACAGGTAGCACAGGTGGTTCGAGGCATGGCCCGGCGTATGCACCGCGCGCAGGCGGAACTCGCCGCAGTCGAGCACGTCGCCGTCGTGCAGCGCCCGGTCGGGCGCGAACCCCCTGTCCTGCCGGCCATCGTCGGGAACGCCGCCGAAACCGAGCAACTCCGCCCCGGTCGCCGCCTTGAGCGCCTTCGCGCCCGGCGAGTGATCGAGATGGGTATGCGTGCAGAGTATCCACCTGAGACGGCCGCCCGCCGCCTCGAGCAGCACCGAGAGATGGCGGTCGCTTTCGGGGCCGGGATCGATCAGCGCCAGATCGCCGGTCCCGATGAAGTACGCATTGGTCCCCGGCCCGGTCATCACCCCCGGGTTCGGCGCCGTCACCCGCCGCACCAGCGCGCTCAGCTCGACGACCTGCCCAGAAATTATCGCCTCATCCCTCATCCTTCACCCTTCTGCCTTGCGACTCGTGACTTGCGACTTGCAACTTGTAACCTGTAACTTAGGCCAGCCCGGCCTCCTCGTATCCCGGATCGCCCGGCAGCAGGCTTTTCCCGTCGCGCGAGAAGCGCGGCAACAACGGTCGCACGACCTGCTTCGATGCCAGGGCGGCGGCCAGCTCCGCGGTCGTGGCATGCCGCGCGAATTCCTCGAGCGTCTTGATCGTCGGAAAGCGCAGGCCCAGCGTCTCGCGCCGCGCCGGCTCCAGGGCGTCGCGCGGCCGCACCCAGACGTGCGCGATGGTTTCGTGGTTGTCGTGCATCGCATCCTGGCGCTCGGGCGCGACGGCGAGGAAGAAGCGCGTGTCGTAGCGACGCGGCACGGCCACCGGCGTAATCCAGTGGCCGAAATAGATCAGCCGGTCCGCGGCCAGCCGCAGGCCCTCGCCGCTCACGATCGCGCCGAAATCGCCGTTCCGCTCGTCCAGCGAGCGGCGATGCGCGCGATAACGCCCGGCGGACTCCCCGTTGAGCGGCACCATGCCGCCGCTCGAGTCATAAGCCAGCAGGATGCCGGCTTCCTCGAACGCTTCGCGGATCGCCGCGATCCAGTACGCGAGACCGCCCCGCTCCACGCCCAGCGTCCGGCTGGCCGCCTCGTCCCCGGGCCCGGCGCACATCGCGCGCATCTCCGCGGAACCGTCCGCCGGGTCGAGCGACCCGCCCGGGAACACGTACGCGCCCGGCATGAACTTGAGCGTGTGGGCCCGCTGCAGCAGCAGCACCTCGAGACCGCGCGGCGCATCGCGCACGAGCGTGACGGTGGAGGCCGGCTGCGGAATGGGGGGTGTCATCGTTTGAGGGTAGGCCGGATTTCCCGGCTACGAACGGATTCTAGCGCGCAGCCGGCCTGAACATTTCACCCTGCCACCACCAGCCATTGACTTCGTGAAACGTTCAGGAGTTTGCCCGGCCGAGGTCGGACAAACTCCTCACACGTGCCCGTACTTGGCGAGCACCTGCTCGAGGGTCGCGCCGGCATCGAGCTCGGCGCGAATTTTCACTTCGGTCGCCGTAAGCCGCTCCGCCTCGTTCAACGCCTTCTCCACCGCGTCGGCCGGAACGACGATCACGCCATCCACGTCGCCCAGCACGAAATCGCCCGGGTTGACTATGACGTGCTGCTTGGTCGCGCCGGAAAGATAGGCCGGCACCTGCCACGCGGTCACTTTCCAGCGCCCGATGGATTGCACCGGCGTGCGGTAGCGCGCGTAAACGGGGAATTTCTGCTTCGCGATCCACTCGATGTCGCGGATGCCGCCGTCCACCAGCGCGCCGGCGCAGCCCCGCGTTTTCATGCCGAGCGCGATCAGCTCGCCGAAGAAGCACACGCCGTCGCCCGCCCCGCTCCACACGCTGACGCAGCCGGGCTTGAGGCCGTCCACCGCCTTCATCTTGTCGGGATCGCCGCCGCCGGCATACGGCCGCATCTCCCCGCAGATGGTGTACGCCCACCCCGCCAGCTTGCCGGCGGTCTCCGGGTACGGCGCGAAAACGCCCGCCAGCCCCTGGTGCTGGTAGCCGAGCGCGTCGAGCACGTCCGACACCGTCGCCGCGTCCACCTTCAGGAAGCGCTGGCGGATGACTTCGGCTTCCGGACTATCAGAAATGATGGTCATTCGTGAGACCCGACGGCGGCAAGTTTCAGTCGTATCGCTTCGAGCACTGCCGTAGTTTCGCGCAGAACCTGCAGATTATCAAAACGCAACACGGCGAGACCAAGTCCGGAAAGATACTCATCGCGCACCGCATCGGCCTCCACAGCAGATGATTCTCCATGCTGAGATCCGTCAACTTCTATCACCACTTTCGCACGTGGGGCATAAAAATCCACAATGAAATTGCCCAACGGCTTTTGACGATAAAACTGGATACCAAGCAACTGTTTTCTGCGCAAGTGTAACCAGAGCGCCCGCTCGGCATCCGTCATCTCTCGACGCAGTTTCCGGGAACGAGACTTCAGCGCGGTGTTGTAAGGAAGCATAAATCCCCCTCAATCCCCCTTTGCCAAAGGGGGAGGTGTCAATCCCCCTCAATCCCCCTTTGCTAAAGGGGGAAGCGTAGCCCCCCTCAATCCCCAACAGCTTTGCCCCAAAGCCCCCCCTTTAGCAAAGGGGGGTTGGGGGGACAAAGCCCCCCTTTAACAAAGGGGGGTTGGGGGGATTATGTCCCGTAACGCACCGTCCCCTTCGCCGCCCGCAGCGCGGCGATTGCACTGTAGCAGGCCAGCCACGCCGTCTTGGGATTGTCGGGCGCCGGCACGTTTTCGAGCTTCAGGCTGATGTTGCCGGTCCGGCCCCGGATATCGATATAGTGCGTGTTGTGCCTGAGCGCCGGGTCGGCAACCACCTTGAGCCGGGTCCTGTCGAAACCGATGCCGGCCATGGACAGCACCGCCGCGATGTTCACGTTGGCGGGAAAGTGCGGCACCCCTTCCCGAGCGGCTCCTTCGAACAGCACGCACGGCTCGCGCAGGCGGTCGAGATCCACGCCGAGCTTTTCCACGTACGCAATTCCCTTCCACGCGGCCGGGGGCTTGGTAACCGCGATGGTGACCTCGTCCACGCCCGCCACGCAGGCGGCCTTGAGCGCGTCGAGGCCGCCGATGCCGCCGGACGGCACCGAGAGCAGCGCGCGGCCCCTTGCCGCCGCGCGCTCGAGTTTCTCGCGCAGAGCGTCGTCGCACAGCGCCCCGCACGACAGCACGATCATCGAGATCCCCTTGCCGAGCAGCGGCGCGCCGTACTCGCGCACGGCCTCGTGCGAAGCCGCCTCCACGACCACGTCGGGCCTCTTCGCCAGCAGCGCCTTGACGCCGGTGACGAACGGGATGCTGTACGCCCTCGCCAGCGCCCTGCCGCGCGACTGCTCGCCGCGCCCGGCAATCGCCACCAGCCTCGCACGTCCCAGGTCGCCGCGCCGGATGGTCGCGATCAGCATCTGCGCGATGGTGCCGCCTCCTATTATGGCCACCTTCATGGATAAGACCTGCTGTCTCGTGATATGTCACCTGTTGCAAACCAGCCAAAGGATGAAGGGTGAAGGAGTGAGTCGGGGTTTCGAATAACGTGCCTGCGCACGTTAGAGCCGGCGAACGCCCGACCCGATGCAGCGGGTCGGGCAGATGATCCCCGCTGCGCGAAAGCAAAAAACAGGTCATCCTTCATCCTTCCGCCTTCATCCTTCGTTTGTTTTGTCGTCGCCCGCTCGATCAGCTCGGGCCAGACGCGGGCGGAATCCTTGTTGAATATGGTTTCAGCGTCCGCCGGCAGCACGTGCCAGCCGCCGCGCTTGATCTCGCTCTGCAACTGGCCGGCCGCCCAGCCCGAGTGGCCGGCAAAGACCTTCAAGTCTCTCGCCGCGTCCGGACGCTTGAGGTGGCCGTCGATCCAGTGAGTGTCGGTCGTGGTGTAGACATCGCGCAGAAAAGCGGTGGCTCCAGCCGGCGGCTTGGCGGAACGAACCAGGACGACCAGGCGCTGGCGCGCGACCGGGCCGCCGAAGTGGAGCACGTCCTTGCTCCCTTTCAGCGAAGCCTGCTCGGGAAACACTTCGCTCAGGGGATGCTCGAGCGGGCGATTGATGATGACGCCCCATGGCCCGCCGCGCCGCGGGTGCGTCACCAGTACCACCGTCTCGCGAAAATTGGGGTCCGCGAGCGCCCGGCTGGCGACCAGGAACACGGCGTTGGCCTCCGTTTCGGCGGCAGAGGCCATCCCGCACCAGACGGCCGTCACAATCGCGATCAGTAGCGGGCGGGAGACAATCATCGTGACCGCCGAAACGGAATGAGAAAACCCTAGAATGCCCCAACAAGCCGGGGCGAGGCAATTGATATGGGAATTCCTCGCCGGCAACGGCGAAGAATTCCTCAGGCGCAGCCCGCCACCGTCGACTTGGGCGGCTCCGCCATTTCGGGAACCTTCACGCCGTTACGGATGGCGGTCATCTCGGCCAGGATCGCGATGGCGATCTCGGGCGGCGTCTTGGCGCCCAGCTTGAGCCCCACCGGGCCGTGCAGGCGCGCGATTTCCTCCTGCGACAGGTCGAAATCGGCCAGCCGCTTGCGGCGCGCATCGTTGTTTTTCCTCGAGCCGATCGCGCCGATGTAGAACGCCGGAGACTTGAGCGCCTCGAGCAGCGCCATGTCGTCGAGCTTGGGGTCGTGCGTGAGCGTCACCACCGCGGTGTGCCCGTCCGGATTCATTTCCGTGACCACGTCGTCCGGCATGCCGCGCTTGAAGTCGACGCCGGTGATGCTCCACCCGTCCGCGTATTCCTCGCGCGGGTCGCAGATGGTCACCTGGTAATCGAGCCCCTGCGCCATTTGCGCGAGGAAGGTCGAGAGCTGTCCGGCGCCGATGATCAGCATGCGCCAGCGCGGGCCGTGGACGGTGGAGAGCGTCGCCCCGTCGAAAGCCAGCTGGTCGTTGGACAGCGCGGGGCCGAGGGTCGCGCGGCCGGATTTCATGTCGAGCTGGCGTTTCACCAGCTCGTGGCGCTCGACGCGCGCGAGCAACTCGTCGACGGCGCTCTCCTTCGAGAGCGGCTCGAGCACCAGTTCGATCGTGCCGCCGCACGGCAGGCCGAAGCGCTGGGCTTCCTCCGCGGTGACGCCATATTTCGTGGTCGCCGGCTTGTCCTTCACCAGCTCGCCCGAACGCACCTGCAGGATCATGTCGTCCTCGATGCAGCCGCCCGACACCGAGCCCACGACCATGCCGTCGTCCCGGATCGCGGTGAGCGCCCCGATCGGGCGCGGCGCCGAGCCCCAGGTGCGGATCACGGTCGCCATCACCACGCGGCGGCCGGCCTTCACCCAGTCAGCCGCGCTTCTCAATACCTGCAGGTCTACGCTGTCCATAATCTCTTCCGTTCAGGCCACCGCTATATTCTATTGAATATTACGGTAATAAAAGCTTAGTGCACCGGCCGGGGCAGGTCAAGAAGCAGCCAGCCGTCCCGCCGGCGCCGGGAATGCCTGCTGCGCCGTTCGCAGAAAAATCTCGACCGGCTTCGACCGGATGCCGGCATTCCAGGCAAGCCCTACCCCCGGCGCCCTGATCAGCGTGTCCAGCTCCCGGTATACCACTCTTGGCACCCGCCAGTGGCGCACCAGGTTCGGAACGAGCGCTATCCCCAAACCGCAGGCGACGATGCCGATCTGGGCCTGTATCGATGCGCTCTCGTATGCAAGGTTGGGGCTGAACCCGGCTTTCAGGCACGCGGCAATGGTCCGGTCATAGGGGTGCGGGGACATGCGGCGGGCGTAAATCGCCAACGGCTCGTCCGCGAGCGCCGTCAGCCGGACCTTCTTCATTCGGGCAAGCGGGTGGCGTTGCGGCAGGGCGGCGACAAAAAAGTCGTGCATGACCGCGCGCACCTTCAGCGGCGCCGCCACCTTGTCGAGTCTCACGAAAGCGACATCGAGCGCACCCTGCAGCAGCGCGGCAACCGAGTGGGTCGTTTCGCTGTCCGTGACCGACAGGCTGATTTCCGGATTCCGCGCGTGTATCCGGTCGAGTATTGGCGGCAGGATGTCGAAGAAAACCGACGCGATGCAGCCGATCCTCAGCCGCGTTACAGCGCCGTCGTTGGCGCGGCGGGCGACGGCATGCACGCGGCCCGCCTGCTCGAGCAGGCGATAAGCCTCCGTCAGCGTTGCCTGCCCCGCCCGGGTCAATTCGACCTTGTGCCGCGTGCGGGCGAACAGTCGTGCGCCGATTTCCTGCTCGAGGAGCTTGATCTGCTGGCTTAGCGGCGGCTGGGAAATACCCAGACGGCGGGCGGCGCGGCCGAAGTGCAGTTCTTCGGCGACGGCGACGAAATACCTGATATGGCGGAGTTCCATTTCGGCTGGTGATACTCAAAAAGAATGACGGATAAATCTGAAATATATTGGACGAAATTAGGGGAAAGTGCCAGCATGGCGCCTCGCCAGACTGCAGTACGTCGCGGAATCACTGGAGGAAATCGCGTCATGGCCGGCCTTCACGCGCTGCAAAAAATCCTCAGGGACCACGCCCACCCGCGCCCCGCATCCGTCAACCCGGGGGATTTTCTCGAGCTCGAGCCGGACGTGTTCGCGTTCGGCATCTCCTACAACGTGGAAGAAGCCGCGCGGTTCGAAAGCGACCTTGTCGAATTCGGGATCAAGGAGTTCCCGCTGAAGGACCGCATGTTCATCTTCAATGACCACGGCGCACCGGCCCCTTCCGCGGCGTTCGCCGCCGGCCAGAAAAAGTGGCGCGAATCCTTCGTCTCGCGCGGCATCCATCCCACCGACCCCGGTGCCGGCATCTCGCACCTCATCA
>CAYSRR010000033.1:0-10166 GCA_964433375.1 uncultured Streptomycetaceae bacterium | reverse complement strand
CGGAGGGCGGCGTGGTCACGCCGGGCACCCTTGTGGCCCTGCGCGATTCGCACACGCCGACCATGGGGGCCGTGGGCGCGTTTGCAGCTTCGCTCGCCGGTGGCCTGCTGTCGCTGTTCACGCTCGGTCGCTACTGGCTCGACGTGCCGGAAGTGAGCCTGATCCGCATCGAGGGCAAGCCCGGAAAGGGCGTGTTCAGCCGCGACATCGCGCTGCACCTGAACGGCCGCCTGGGCCAGCGTGGCGCGCTGGGGAAAGCAGTGGAATTCGGCGGTTCGCACATCCGCGGTATCGGCATGGATTTGCGTTTCACCTTCTGCAACATGGGCACGGAGATCGGCGCAATGGCTTCCTACATCCAGCCCGACCAGACCACGCTCGACTGGTGCAAACCGCGTGCCCGCAAGCCGTTCACCGTGCAGGAAACCGACCCCGGCTTCACCTATAGCGACATCCACGAATTCGACATCTCGAAGCTCGAACCGCAGATCGCCATCCCGCATCGTCCCGACAACGTCAAGCCGCTGGGGGAGATCGAAGGCCGCCATATCAACCAGGCCTACCTCGGCTCCTGCGCGAGCGGGCGCCTGGAGGACCTTGCCGTTGCGGCCCGCGTGGTGAAAGGCAGGAAAGTACACCCCGATGTGCGCTTTATCGTGACGCCGGGCTCCCGCGAAGTGCTCAACGCGGCGATCAAGGCGGGCTATATCGAGATCCTCAACGACGCCAACGCCATCGTCACCAACGCCAACTGCGGCGCCTGCCCGGGGCTGCACGGCGGCGTGCTGGCGCCTGGAGACGTCGCCGTAACGACCATTACACGCAATTTCGAAGGCCGCATGGGCCCCGGCGCGGAGATTTATCTCGCCTCCCCCGCCACGGTTGCCGCATCGGCAATCGAGGGCCGCATCGCCAACCCCGACAAATACCTGTGATCCGGGAGCGCCAATGAAAATTGCCGGGAACGTCTGGAAATTCGCGCAGGACGACATCAACACGGACCAGATCCGCAGGAAGATGTATGCGCACCTGCCGCAGAAGGAGCAGGCCACGCACTGCATGGAGCAGCTTGACCCCACCTTCGCCGCCAGGGTGGCGAAAGGCGACATCATGGTGGCCGGAAAAAACTTCGGCTGCGGCTCCTCGACGCCGGTATTCCACGCCCTGCTCGCGCTCGGCATCTCGGCGGTCGTCGCCGAGTCGTTCGGCCGCATCTTCTTCCGCAGCAGCCTGAGCGCCGGCCTGCTCGTGCTCCCGTGCCAAGGCATCCTCGACCTAGCGAACGCGGGTGATCGGCTCGAGCTCGACGTAGTCTCCGGCCGGTTGCAGAACCTGGCGACCGGCAAGACATTGGCAAGTGCGCCGCTGCCGGACTTTCTGCGCGAAATGGTCGAGCTCGGCGGGGAAAAACCCTACATCAAGGCAAGGCTGGCCCGGGAACGCGCGGCACCTGCCCGAAACGCATAGGCCATGACCGAAGCTCGAAACGACGCGGACATACAACCGGATACATGAGGATTGACCGCAATGGATAGACCGCCCCTGCCAGTGACGACCGCGACGCGTACCCTGGCGGATTTTGCCGCCAACCTGAGCTACGACAGGATCCCGAAAGACGTGGTCGAGCGAGCCAAGGCCTGCATGATCGACACGATCGCGGCGTCGGCTTTCGGTGCATCTTTCCCATGGAGCAAGATCGTCATCGAGCACGTGCGGCACAACAGCGCACCGGGAAAAGCCGGCGTGTGGGGTACGAATCTCAAGGTCCAGGCGCCGTTCGCGGCGCTTGCCAACGGCGCGCTCGCCCATGCGTTCGAGCTCGATTGCACCTATCACCCCACGGTGGGCGCGCACCCCGGCGACGGACTGACCTCTCCGGGGCTCGCGGTCGCCCAGAGCTGCGGAAAAAGCGGCAAAGACCTGATCACCGCGTTCGTCGCCGGGTCGGAAGTGATGCACCGCATCGGGCACGCGGGACACGAAATGGTCGAAAAGCTGGGATTCCACTCGCCCGGTCTGGTGGGCGTGTTCGGCGGAGCGATCACCGCGGGACGGCTGATGGACCTGGACCCCGGGCGAATGACCAACGCGCTCGGCATCGGGGGCTCGCTTTGCTCCGGCCTGCTGGAGTTCTCCAAATCGGGCGGCGGAATGGTGAAGCGGCTGCATCTGGGGCGCGCGGCGGAGGGCGGCGTCACCGCGGCCGCGCTCGCCCGCGACGGCTTCGAAGGCCCATCCACCATACTCGAGGGGAAATTCGGCTACCTGAACGTCTATTCCCGCGATGCATGCCTCGACCTGCTCACCGAGGGACTGGGCACGACGTGGCACACGTTGACGGCGTCCATCAAACGCTACGCCTGTCACAACACCGCTCACGTACCCGTTACCGCGGCGCTGGAGCTGAAGAACCGTTACGGCATCTCCGGCCACGACATCCAGTCGATACTGGTGGAGAGCAGCGAAAAAATGGTCAGTCACCACGACATAACCGAGCCGGACGACCTGATGATGGCGCAATACAGCGCACCTTTCTGCGTCGCCCTGGCGTTCTACCGCGACCCGCTGGACCCCCGCGTATTCTCTGAAGCCTCCCTGAACGATCCCGCGATCCGGGCGCTATGCCGCAACGTCAAGCTGGGCGTGTGGAAGGACATTCCCAGGGAAAATCAGAAGGCAAGCCAGCTCACGGTGACGCTCAAGGACGGACGCAAGCTCACCCAGGTAATGGAAAACTACCCTGGAATGCCGGACCAGCCGCTGACGCGCGACCAGTTGCATCAGAAATTCCGGATGCTGATGGCTGACTTCCCGGACGCGACCACGGACCAGGTCTACGCCCGGTTCGACGGTCTGGAAGGGGTTCACGACTTCGACGACCTGCGGTTCGCCTGACCGATAAACACAAGGAGGAGACCATGCGTACGACGTTGCACTTTCCATGCGCCGCTGCACTGGCAATGGCGGCCTGCTTCATGCCGCCCGCCGCCGCCCAGTCGCCGGCGGGCGACTACCCCGCAAAACCGGTGCGTGTGCTGGTTGGCCTCGCTCCTGGCGGAGGCACCGACATTCAGGCGCGCCTCATCGCCCAGAAGCTTTCCGAAAACACGAAGCGCTCGTTCATCGTCGAAAACCGCACCGGCGCGGGAGGCACGGTAGCCTACGCGGCCGTCGCAAAATCCCAGCCCGACGGCTACACCCTGCTGGCGGTCGCGAGCGGCTTTTCCATAACGCCCGCGCTTTATTCAAAGCTGGCTTACGATCCGCTCAAGGACCTCGCGCCGATTTCCCTCGTCGTGCAAACTCCTCTCGTGATGATGGTCCACCCCTCCCTGCCCGTCCGCAGCGTGAAGGAGCTCGTGGCGATTGCCAAGGCAAGGCCGGGGGCGCTGGACTCGGGTTCCGCCGGTCACGGCACCACGCCCCACATGGCCCTTGAACTCTTCAACATTACCGCCGGGACCAGGATCGCCCACATCCCTTACAAGGGCACCGGGCAATCGATGATCGATCTCATGGCGGGACAGGTGCAAATGGGTTTCGGCAACATCCTGGCCTCGGTGCCGCACGTACGGTCCGGAAAAGTGAGGGCACTGGCAGTAACTGGCAGAAAGCGCTCGGTCGCATTGCCCGGCGTTCCGACGGTGGCCGAGTCCGGCGTACCCGATTACGAAACGACAACATGGCATGCCTGGCTCGCGCCCGCGGGCACGCCCGACGCAATCATCGCCAAGATCAATGCGGAACTTGTCCTCACGCTGAAATCAAGTGAAGTCGGGGAACGCCTGGTCAAGGATGGCGGCGAGCTGGTAGGCAGCTCGCCGGCAGCCCTGAATCAGCTGCTCGTCACGGAGATCGCTCGCTGGCGCAAGGTGGTCAAGCAGGCCGGGATAAGGATCGACTGACGCCGCCCTCGACCTGAAGGTGCTCGAGGACGGTCGCGAGGGGCGGGTTGTTCGGCAGCATCCGGCCGTTCACCTCGAACGTCGGGGGGCCGAAGGCGCCGCCGCGATACCCGGCATCGCGGAGCACCGGCTTCTCCACCCCCGGCTGCATACGCCGGACCGATAAAGCCATAAAATACGCCGTTTACCGGATAACCGCGAGAGGAACGCCGATGGAAATGACAGGCGAGCAGATGATTCCGCTGCCGCAGGAAGCGACGTGGAAAGCGCTGAACGATCCCGAAGTGCTCAAGGACTGCATCCCGGGCTGCGAATCGATCACCCTTCTCGCCGACAACGAGTACGAAGTGGTGCTGACCGCCAGGGTCGGCCCGGTCAGCGCGAAATTCAAGGGCAAAATGGTCGTCGCCGACTCCAACCCGCCCAACTCCTACAAGCTGATGTTCGAGGGTCAGGGCGGGGTCGCGGGCTTCGCCAAGGGCGAGGCGACCGTCGCCCTCACGCCGGACGGCGGCGGCACGAAGCTCGCCTATGCCGCCAAGGCCAACGTCGGCGGCAAGCTCGCGCAGGTCGGCGCGCGCCTCATCGATGGCGTGGCGAAGCAGCTCGCGGGGAAGTTCTTCGAGGCGTTCGAGAAGCGCGCCGGCAAGAAATCGTGACGCGCGTCACGATTTCTTAGACACTCGACACCCGTTCCCTCGTCCCTCGCCAGAATGACCACGCAGCGCAGCTACCGCTACTACGAATTCGTGATGGCGGCGTTCGTCACGGTGCTGATCTGCTCCAACCTGATCGGCCCGGCGAAGATCGCCCAGATCGAGTTGCCGGTGATCGGCACGTTCATCTTGGGCGCAGGCGCGCTGTTCTTCCCGATCTCGTACGTGTTCGGCGACATCCTCACCGAGGTTTACGGCTACGCCCGCGCGCGCCGCGTGATCTGGGCGGGATTCGCCGGACTCGGCTTCGCCTCGTTCATGGCCGCCGTGGTGGTGGCGCTGCCGCCGGCGCCGTTCTGGCATCACCAGGGCGCCTACGAGATCGCGTTCGGCAACACGTGGCGCATCGTGGCGGCCTCGATGGTCGCCTATTTCTGCGGTGAATTCGTCAATTCCTACGTGATGGCGCGGATGAAGGTACTGACCGCGGGCAGGTGGCTGTGGACCCGCACCATCGGCTCCACCCTCGTCGGCGAGGCGGTGGATTCCGCGCTCTTCTATCCCCTCGCCTTTTACGGCAGCGGCATCATCCCGAACGACAAGCTGCCGATGGTGATGCTCGCCCAGTTCGTCGCCAAGGTCACCGTCGAAGTCCTGTTAACGCCCGTCACCTACAAGGTCGTGGCGTGGCTGAAGCGCGCCGAGAACGAAGACTATTACGACCGGAAAACGGATTTCAACCCGTTCACGCTGAAAACCTAGCCCGGGAAACGCGGCGGCGGCGGCCGCGCCGGGTCATTCGACCTTCACCGCGCCGGCCTTGATGAGCTTCGTCAGGCGGTCGGACTCCGACTTGATGAAGGCGCCGAATTTCTCCACCGTGCCGCCCTCGACCTCCAACCCGAGCTGGTCGAGGCGCTGCCTCACGTCGACCAGGCCGAGCGCCCGGTTCACCTCTCCGTTGAGCTTGTTGATGATGGCGCGCGGCGTCTTCGCCGGCGCCGCCATGCCGAACCAGACGATGGCTTCCGCCCCCTTGATGCCCTGCTCCTCGAACGTGGCAACGCCCGGCAGCACGGACTGGCGCTTCTTCGCGGCGATGGCCAGCACTTTCACGCGCCCCGCCTTGATGTGCGCCTCGGCGCTCACGCTGGTGGTGTACATCAGGTGGGTGTTGCCGCCGAAGATATCGATCAGCGCCGGCGCGGTTCCCTTGTAGGGCACGTGAGTGACGTTGACTCCCGTGGCCATCTGGAACACCGCGAGCCCGATGTGCAGGCTGCTGCCGATGCCCGACGACGCCCAATTGACCTTGCCGGGGTTGGCCCTGGCGTAATCCGCCAGTTCCTTCGCGGTCTTCGGCGGAAACTTGGGACTCGCGACGATAATGAGCGGCGCGTAGCCGATCCACACCACCGGCACGAGATCGTTGAGGCGGTAGGGCGGGCTCTTGTGCATCAGCACGCTGTTGACGCTGGGCGCCGGGTTCGCGAGCACCAGGGTGTGCCCGTCCGGACTCGCCTTCGCCACCACATCGCCGCCGATCAGCCCGCCCGCGCCCGGACGGTTGTCGATGACGAACTGCTGGCCCAGGGATTCCGTCAGCTTCTGGCCGATCAGGCGCCCGATGATGTCGTTCGACGCGCCCGGCGGGAAAGGCACGACCCAGCGCACCGGCCGGTTCGGGTAATCTTTCGCCGCGTCCTGCGCCCCCGCCGGCGCCGCCGCCAGCAAGCCGACAAGCAGCGCTGCCCCACCTCCTGAGATTTTCATGCCTTTCCCTCCTGTAGTTCGGCTCGAATCACGACTCACGAATCACGCTTTCCCAAGCGCCTCCGGATTGATGACGTTGAACGGCTTGCCGGCGATGAACGCGAGTATCTGGTCGAAGGCGGCGCTGAAGATGCGCTCGTAGCCTTCGCGCTCGACGTAGCCCAGGTGGGGCGTGCACACGACGTTGGGCATCTTGAGCAACGGGTGGTCGGGATTCAGCATGGGCTCCTCCTCGAACACGTCCACCGCGGCCATGCCGGGCCGTCCCTTGTTCAGCGCCGCGACGAGCGCGCCGGCCTCGATCAGGCCGGCGCGGCTGGTGTTGACGATGAGCGAGCCGGGCTTCATGCGCGCGAGATCGGCCGCGGTGACGAGCCCGCGCGTCTCCGGCGTCAGGCGCACGTGCAGCGTCAGCACGTCCGCGCGATCGAGCAACTCTTCCCTGGATGCGGCGAACGGCACGCCGTCGGCGCGCGCCCGCTCCGCCGACTTGGCCCGCCCCCACGCCAGCACGTCCATTTCGAACGCCTTCGCGTAACGCGCCAGCACCGAACCGATGCGGCCGTAGCCGAGTATGCCGAGGGTGCGGCCGCGCAGGCAATAGCCGATGGTGGACTGCCAGCGCCCGCTCTTCAGCGCCGCCACTTCCTGCGGCACGCTGCGCATGGCGGAGAGGATCAGGCACCACGCCAGCTCCGCGGTCGCGTACGACGGCTCGCCCGGGTGCATGTCGGAGCACAGCAGCACGCCCCGCCGCGTGAGGGCATCGACGTCGAGGTGCGGATAGACGCTGGTCTGGCTGATCAGCTTCAGCTTCGGCAGCCGCTCGATCAGCGGCGCGCGGATCGGCGTGCGCTCGCGGATCGTCACCAGTGCCTCGGCGTCCTTCAGCCGCTCCGCCAGCGTGTCCACGTCCTTGGTATGGTCGTTCCAGACCGTGACGTCGTGCCCCGCGAGCTTCGGGAAGCAACGCAGGCTGCGCACGACGTTCTGGTAGTCGTCGAGGATCGCGATATTCATCGAGTTTTGAGTTTTAAGTGTTCACTGATTCAATCAAGCGCCCTTCTTACCGGCGCGACGCTCGGGATAGAGCTCGAACTCCCCCACGATCTCCAGGACCGAGTGGCGCGGCAACTCCGCGACCCCGACGGCGGAGCGGGCGTGGGCGCCGCGCTCCGGGCCCCACAGCTCGAAGAACAAGTCGGAAGCGCCGTCGATCACCGCGTACTGCTTCTCGAAGCCGGGCGCGGAATTGACCATGCCGTGCAGGCGGATCACCCGCTTGACGAGGTCGAGATCGCCGACCTGCGCCTTGATCGAGGCCAGGATCTGCAGCGCGACCGCGCGCGCGGTGACGTACGCCTCCTGCTCCGTGACCTCGGAACCTACCTTGCCGACGTTTTTCGCGCCGAGCATAAGCGGGTGGCGCGCGGTGCTGTGCCCGCCGAGATACAGGACGTTGCCGACCTGCACGCACGGGATGCGATTGGGGCTGGGATAGGGATGGACCGGCGGCAGTCTCAAACCCATTGTTGCGAGCTTGCTCTCGATGGCACTCATGTGTCCTTCCTCGATTGATCGGTTGCCGCGGCGCGGGTTGAGCGGCCGGGACGGTCCGTTCGAACCCGCGCAGCCAGACCGGCGCACCGCGTCCGGATCTGGCGGCAATTATGGCACCGGACGGACGAATACCGCATCAATCATATTCTGGACTTGAGGAATTCCGCGGGCGGCCGCCCGTCCGCGGAATTCCTATATGATTTGATCGTGGCAAATGCGCCTTCAAAACTGGTCGGCCTCGCCGAACTGGCCGCGCGCATCCCCGACGGCACCGCGCTCGGGCTGGGCGGCGTTTTTCTCCACCGCGGCCCGTTCGCGCTGGTGCGCGAGCTCGCCCGGCTGAAGCGGCGCCGGCTGGAAATCATCAAGCCCTCGCCCGGCTACGACCTCGACCTGCTGTGCCGCGCCGGGGCCGTTGCGAAGGTGCGCGCCGGGATCGTGGCGATGGAAGGCAACTTCGGGCTCGCGCAGTGGTACCGCCGGGCCGTCGAACGCAAGGAGGCGGCGCTCGAAGAGCACGCCTGAATGACGCTCGTCGCCGGGCTGCGTGCAGCCGCATACGGAATCCCCTTCCAGCCGGTCGCCGGCGTCCACGGCAGCGATCTCGCCGCGCTGAACGGCTGGCGGAAGATCACCGACCCGTACGGATCGGGCCGGGAAGTCTATGTCATCCCCGCCATCCGCCCGGACATCGCGGTGATCCACGCGGGCGAAGTCGACGAGCACGGCAATGCGCGCGTGCTGGGCTCGCCGTTCTGGGACCACCCCCTCACGCGCGCGGCGAAACGCGTGCTGGTCACCGCCGAGCGGCTGGTCCCCACCGAAACGCTCGCGGCCCAGCCGGAACTCACCCTGGTGCCGGGCTTCATGGTGGAAGCCGTCGCGATCGTGCCGCGCGGCGCCTGGCCCGGCTCGATGCACCCGCTCTACGAAGTGGACTACCCGGCGGTGGAGGCGTACATGAAAGACGCGCCGGGCGTGCTGGAAGCGCATTTGGCGGCGGCGCCGGAAGTGCGTGAATCGTAAAACGTGAATCGTAAACGTAGCGACCTTGCCCGAACCACATTCCCCGCGATTCACGATTTACGTTTAACGATTCACGAACATGGACTGGACCCCCTTCTCCTACATCGTCGTCAACCTCGCGCGGCAGATACGGCCGGGCGAGGTTGCGTTCAGCGGCGTGAACTCGACGCTGCCGATGCTGGCCTGCCTGCTGGCGAAGCGCGCCTGTGATTTTCACTACACCTACCTCAACGTCGCCGGCGGCGTCGAGCCGGTGCCCGGCAAAATACCGCATTCGTCCAGCGACCCGGCCATCGTCGCCGGCTCGCCGGCGATCTTTCCCAACGAGGACTTCTACGACCTGTGCGCGCGCGGCGGGCTGGACCTCGTGTTTCTCGGCTGCGCGCAGGTGGACGGCGAGGGCCGCACCAACGTCTCGGTGATCGGCGACTGGGCGAGCCCGAAAGTGCGGCTGCCGGGCGGCGGCGGCGCGGCGGTGATGATGCCGACCGCGAAGCGGATCGCCACCTGGCGCACCGAGCACTCGGCGCGCGCGCTGGTGGAGAAGCTGGATTTCGTCACGGCGGCGGGCAACCTGCAGACCGTCGTGACGCCGCTCGCGGTATTCCAGAAACGGGACGGGCGGCTGGCCCTCGAATCGTGGAACCCGCAAGTCACGCCCGATGAAATCGCGAAGCGCACGGGTTTCCGCTTCGATGCGGGCGGCGCCCGGCCGACCCCGCCGATGACGGAGCGCGAAGCCGCCGCCCTCGCCGGCCTGGACCCGCGCGGCGAGTTCGCGGCCGAGGTGCGCGGCGGATGACGGGTCGGCATTTCCATGAATGCTATGATCCACGTTCCCGGAATAACGATCCCTCCGAGATGAGTTCCAACCTTCCGAAAAGCATGAAAGCCGTTGAAATTTCCGCCCCCGGCGGGCCCGAGGTGCTGAAGCCCGTCGCGCGGCCGGTCCCCGCCCCCAAGGCAGGCGAGGTGCTCATCAAAGTGGCCGCTACCGGCGTGAACGGCCCCGACCTGATGCAGCGCAAGGGACTCTACCCCGCGCCGGCCGGAGCATCCGACCTGCCCGGGCTCGAGGTGGCGGGCGAAATCGCCGCCGTGGGCGAAAAAGCCGCGCGCTGGCGCGTCGGCGACAAGGTGGCCGCGCTCACCAACGGCGGCGGCTACGCCGAGTACTGCACCGTGGACGCGCTGCATTGCCTGCCGGTGCCGAAAGGCGTCTCGCTGACCGACGCGGGCGGCCTGC
>CAYSRR010000032.1:0-17755 GCA_964433375.1 uncultured Streptomycetaceae bacterium | reverse complement strand
CGCCGCTCCTGACCGAGCTTCCCTACCAGCCGGACAGCACGCGCCTGTTCGAGGCTATCGCGGACCTGCCGTGGGCGGTGTTTCTCGACAGCGGCCGGCATCATCCCGCGCAATCGCGCTACGACATCCTGTCGGCGCAGCCCTACGTGCGGCTCGTCACGCGCGGCGCGCTGACCGAGATCTACCAGGACGGCATCGAGCTCTCGCGCGAGGATCCTTTCCTGCTGCTCAGGCGGGCGCTGGCGGTCGACCCCGCCTGCGGCGGCGAGCTGCCGTTCAGCGGCGGCGCGATCGGCTATTTCGGCTACGACCTCGCGCGCCGGCTCGAGCGCCTGCCGGCGCTGGCGGAGGATGCCGAGCGCATCCCGGAAATGGCGGTCGGCCTCTACGACTGGGCGGTGGTCGTGGACCACCGCGAGCGCCGCGCCTGGCTGGCGGGGCAGGGACGCGACCCGGAGACCGACATCAAGTGGGACAGCCTGGTCGAGCGGTTCAACGCGCCGTCGCCGGAGAAGGCGCGCGCGCCGTTCCGCATCCTCTCGCCGGTCGCGTCCAACCTGACGCACGACGCCTACGCGGGGGCGTTTCGCCGGATACGCGGCTACATCCACGACGGCGACTGCTACCAGGTCAACCTGGCGCAGCGTTTCTCGGCGGCCGCGGACGGCGATCCCTGGCTCGCGTACCAGCGGCTGCGCATCATCAACCCGGCGCCGTTCTCCGTCTATTTCAACACGCCTTACGCGCAGATCCTGTCGGCCTCGCCCGAGCGCTTCCTCAGGGTCGAGGGCGGGCGCGTCGAGACCCGGCCGATCAAGGGCACGCGCCCGCGCGCCGGCCACGCCCGCCTCGACGCGGAGCTGGTCGAGGCGCTGAGGGCGAGCGAGAAGGACCGCGCCGAGAACCTGATGATCGTGGACCTGCTGCGCAACGATCTCTCGAAGAACTGCGCGCCGGGCACGGTGAAGGTGCCGAAGCTGTTCGACGTGGAAAGCTTCGCCACCGTGCATCACCTGGTCAGCACGGTGACCGGGGAGCTGCGGCCCGACCGCGATGCCATCGACCTGCTGCGCGGCTGTTTCCCGGGCGGCTCGATCACCGGCGCGCCCAAGCTGCGGGCGATGCAGATCATCGAGGAGCTGGAGCCGCACCGCCGCGGCGTCTATTGCGGCGCGATCGGCTACGCCGGCTTCGACGGCAACATGGACGTCAACATCGCGATCCGCACGCTGGTCCATTCCCACGGCGCCGTCCGCTTCTGGGCCGGCGGCGGCATCGTCGCCGACTCGAAGCTCGAGGAGGAATACCAGGAGTCCTTCGACAAGGCGGCGGCGATGCTGAAGCTGCTGCAGCAAAGCGCGGCCAGCCAGACCGGCGCCTGACCCTTGACGCCCGCCCCGCACCAGATCGTGATCGTGGGAGGCGGCGCCGGGGGGCTGGAGCTGGCGACCCGCCTCGGTGACCGGCTCGGCCGCAGGAAGCGCGCCCGCGTCACGCTGGTGGACCGCGCGCGCACCCACCTGTGGAAGCCGCTGCTGCACGAGTTCGCGGCCGGCAGCATGGACCTCGACCACCATGCGCTGTCGTATCTCGCGCAGGCGCGCTGGCACCATTTCCGCTTCCAGCGCGGCAGCATGGACGGGCTCGACCGCAAGCGGAAAATGGTCAAGGTCGCGCCGACCTTCGACGAGGAGGGGCGCGAACTGATTCCCCGCCGGGAAATTCCCTATGACACGCTGGTGATCGCGGTCGGCAGCCACACCAACGACTTCGGCACGCCGGGCGCGAGCGAACACGCGATCAGCCTCGACATGCCGCAGCAGGCGGACCTCTTTCACCGGCGCCTGGTCAACGCCTGCATCCGCGCCAACGCGCAGCGCGAGCCGCTGCGGCCCGAGCAGCTCAAGGTGGCGATCATCGGCGCGGGCGCGACCGGCGTGGAGCTGGCCGCGGAGCTGCACAAGACCACGCGCGAGCTGGTCGCCTACGGCCTCGACAGGATCAATCCCGAAAAGGACATGCAGTTGACGCTGATCGAGGCCGCGCCGCGCATCCTGCCGGCGGTGCCGGAGCGGCTGTCGAAAGCCGCCGCGAAACTGCTG
This sequence comes from uncultured Streptomycetaceae bacterium, assembly GCA_964433375.1. Taxonomy (GTDB): domain Bacteria; phylum Pseudomonadota; class Gammaproteobacteria; order Burkholderiales; family SG8-41; genus SG8-41. The sequence continues at coordinate 15,653 of CAYSRR010000032.1, read as the reverse complement.
CGTGGGCTGAACGTGCAGGTGCTCACCGGGGAGCGGGTCACGGAAGTCGGCGCGGACGGCGTCACGACGGCGTCAGGCAGGAAAATCCCGTCGGAGCTGACCGTGTGGGCAGCGGGCATCAAGGCGCCGGAATTCCTCAAGGACCTCGACGGACTCGAGTCGAACCGGCTGAACCAGTTGGCGGTGCTCGAAACGCTGCGGACGACGCGCGACCCGGACGTCTTCGCCCTGGGCGACTGCTCGAGCTGCCCGTGGCCGGGCAAAGAGCACGGCGTGCCGCCGACCGCGCAGGCGGCGCACCAGCAGGCTTCCCACCTCGCGCGCATGCTCGAGCGCCGGCTGGATGGCAAGCCGCTCCAACCGTGGCGCTACCGCGACTTCGGCTCGCTGGTGTCGCTGGGCGAGTACTCGACCGTGGGCAGCCTGATGGGCGCGCTGTTCGGCGGCACGATGTTCGTCGAGGGGCTGTTCGCGCGGCTGATGTACATCTCTCTCTACCGCATGCACCTCTACGCGCTGCACGGCTTCGCCCGGGTGTTCTTCGACTCGCTGGCGAAGCTCATCACGCGACGCACCGAGCCGAGAGTCAAACTGCATTAGCCACAGAGAACACAGAGAACACAGAGAAAAAAGATATGGCTGATGCTCACACAGAGCAGGTAATCGGCGCTGCTATCGAGGTGCATCGAATACTTGGGCCGGGTCTATTGGAGTCGATCTACGAGGAGGCTCTTTGTCATGAGTTTGACCTGAACAAGATTCCATACAGACGCCAAGTGGCTATTGATGTTCATTACAAGGGCAAGATCATTCATGGTCAAAGGATCGACTTGATCGCATACGATGATGTTCTGATCGAAATTAAATCGATTCGATTCCTGCCGGAAGCTGCCATGGCGCAAGTGCCTTCTTACTTGAAAGCGGCAAAGTTGAGGCGGGGGTTGCTGATAAACTTTGGTGTATATCGACTATCCAGCGGGATCAAGCGGATATCCTTGTGATCTATGGGATTTATTCTCTGTGCTCTCGGTGTTCTCTGTGGCTGATGGTTTGGGGGTGTTAAGTGGCGACGATTGAGTTGACCAAAGAGAATTTTGAAGCCACGGTTACCGGGAACGACATGGTGATCGTGGATTTCTGGGCGGAGTGGTGCGGGCCGTGCAAGAATTTCTCCCCGGTGTTCGAGGCGGCTTCCGAGAAGCACGGCGGCGTCGTCTTCGGCAAGGTCGATTCCGACGCGCAGCAAGAACTCGCCGCGGCGTTCAACATCCGCTCCATTCCCTTCCTGATGGTGTTTCGCGAGCAGGTGATCCTGTTCGCCCAGGCCGGTTCGCTGCCGCCGGACGCCCTGGAGAGCGTCATCACCCAGGCGCGCGCCCTCGACATGGACCAGGTGCGCAAGGACATCGCGGCGCAGCAGTCTCAACAGCAACAATAGCCACAGAGAACACAGAGAGCACAGAGAAAGACAATAAAATTAAACCGTCAGGATCTTTTCAATACCTCTTTGAGGGGTGCGCCGGGAAAATCTGGATCAAGACATCTCGGCTATAGAAACGGGCGCTGATTCTGTGTCTTGTCTGAAGTTGTTTTTGGATTTTCTCTGTGTTCTCTGTGCTCTCTGTGGCTGATTGGTTTCTAGCTCTTGAGTAGGTGTTCCAGCGCTTGCGGTTCCTGCAGCTTCTTGAGGAACCACTGCAGGGCCTTGCCCTTGTGCGCGGTGCGCCAGGCGAGGTAGAGCGTCGCATCCTGCCGCGGCTCCTCGGTGCGCTTGATCACCAGCCGTCCCGCTTTCGCTTCCCGCTCCGCCAGGTAGCGCGGCAGGTTGCCGACGCCGAGCCCCATGATCTGGGCTTCGAGCTTGGCGCGCACGTGGGGCACGGTCAGTGTTTCCTGCCCGCCCAGCAGCCCCAGCGTGCGCGGCGGCAGGTTGCGCGCGCTGTCGGCGGCCGCGATGGCGCGGTGCTTCTGGATGTCTTCGGCCCTGAGCGGTTCGGGCGCGGACGCGAGAGGATGGCGCGGCGCGACGGCGAACACCCATTCCACCGCGCCCATTTCCCGCACGCTGTAACCGCCGCCCGAGGGGCCTTCACCGGACGCGCCGACGGCGAGATCGGCGCGGTCCGAGGCCAGCGCGTCCCAGCCGCCGCCCAGCACCTCCATCGCGAGCCGGACGCGCGTGGGGCAGGGGGTTTCGTAGAATTCCCCGACCAGGCCGAGCAGGCCGCCGGCCGGTATCGCGTCGTCGTAGGCGATGCGCAGCTCGGCTTCCCACCCGGTCGCGACCCGCTTCACGCGCGACTCGAGCTCGCCCGCGGCGCGCAGCAGGTGGCGGCCCTCGCCGAGCAGCTCGCGGCCCGCGGCCGTCAGCTTCGCGCGGTGGCCGCGCCGGTCGAAGAGGAGGACGTCGAGGTCTTCCTCCAGCTTCTGCACGGTGTAAGTGACGGCGGACGGCACGCGGTGCAGTTCTTCCGCCGCCGCCGCGAAGCTGCCCCTGCGATCGATCGCATCGAGCACCAGCAGGGCATCAAGCGAGAGTCTCATGGATGGTTGCCGTTCATGGCGCGGGGAAGACCTGCGCCGATTATAGCCGCGGCGTGTCGCTGAATCTTTTACCCGTCTCCGGGTCACAGGGAGGGTAAAATCCGCTTCCTGCGCTGCTTTCCTCCCCGGAGTCCATGAAACGCCTGATCCTTTTCCTCGCCGCCCTCGGCGTACTGGCCGCAGCGGGCTTTGCCTGGAAGCACATGAATGCATCGCCGGCCGCGGGCAAAGGCGCCGGGCCGGCCGCGAAAAGCGGCGCGTCCGAGGGCGTGCCGGTCAAGATCGGCGCGGTCCGCACCGGCGCCATCAGCGAGGAGGCGAGCGCGGTCGGCTCGCTGCTCGCCAACGAATCGGTGATGATCCGGACCGAGCGCGACGGCCGCATCGCCACGATCCATTTCACGGAAGGGCAGCTGGCGCGCAAGGGCGAGAAGCTGGTCTCGCTCGACACCGTCGAGATCGAGGCGCAGCTCGCGGCGGTCACTTCCGAGCTGACGCTGAACCGCAGCCGCCTGAAGCGCGCCGAGGAATTGCACGAGAAGAAGTTCATCAGCGCGCAGGCGCTCGACGACGCGCGCGAGGCCCTGAACCAGTCCGCCGCGCGGCAGGCCGAGGTGAAGGCGCGCTTCGACAAATCCACGGTGATCGCGCCGTTCGAGGGCATCGCGGGCCTGCGCCAGGTCAGCCCCGGCGCCTACGTGAAGGCCGGGCAGGACATCGCGCGGCTGGAAGGCATCGGCACGCTCAAGCTCGATTTCCGGCTGCCCGAGCTGTACCTCGGCCGGATCAAGCCGAAGCAGGAGGCCGCGGTGCGCGTCGACGCGTTCGCCGGCGAGACCTTCCGCGGGGAGATTTACGCGATCGAGCCGGCGGTGGACGAGCAGTCGCGCACCGTGCTGTTGCGCGCGCACGTGCCCAATCCCGGCGTGCGGCTGAAGCCCGGCATGTTCGCGCGCGTGCTGCTCGTGCTGGAGACGCGCGAGAACGCGCTGATCATCCCGGAGCAGGCGCTGTTGCCGCAGGGCCAGGACCGCTTCGTCTACCGCCTCGCCAGCGGCAAGGCGGTGCTGACGAAGGTCGAGACGGGCATCCGCCGGCCGGGCGAAATCGAGATCCGCGAGGGGCTGTCGGCCGGCGACACGATCATCGTCGACGGGCAGCTGCGCCTGCGCGACGGCGCCGCGGTGACCGTCCTGGCTGAAAAACCGGCCAATAGCCGCCAAGACGCCAAGTAAATCTGAATTAGCCGCAAAGGCGCCATGACGCGAAGAAAGCGCGATATTTTTATCGAACAGAATTATCTATGAATTATTTTTGAATTTCTTTGTGTCTCTGCGTCTTTGCGGCTAATTAATTAATGTTTTTGCCCGAGCTTTCCATCCGCCGCCCCGTCCTCGCGACGGTGATGAGTTTGCTCCTCATCCTCATCGGCGTGATCTCGTTCCTGCGCCTGACGGTGCGCGAGTACCCGAAGATCGACACGCCGGTGGTATCGGTGCGCACCGTGTACAAGGGCGCGAGCCCGCAGGTCATGGAGTCCCAGGTGACCCAGCCGCTGGAGGACAGCATCTCCGGCATCGAGGGCGTGAAGAGCATCAAGTCGGTGAGCCGCGAGGAGGTCTCGCAGATCACCGTGGAGTTCATCCTGGAGCGCGACACCGATGCCGCCGCCAACGACGTGCGCGACCGCGTCTCGCGGGTGCGCGGGCGGCTGCCGGACGAGGTGGACGAGCCGATCATCGCCAAGATCGAGGCCGACGCGCAGGCGATCCTGTGGCTGCGGCTGTTCTCCGACCGCCATGCCGCGCTGGAAATTTCCGATTACGCCGACCGCTTCGTGGTCGACCGCCTGAAGACGCTGCCGGGCGTGGCGTCGGTCATCATCGGCGGCGAGCGCCGCTACGCCATGCGCCTGTGGCTCGACCGCGAGCGGCTCGCCGCGTACGGCCTGACGCCGCAGGACGTGGAGGACGCCCTGCGCCGCCAGAACATCGAGGTGCCGTCGGGGCGGATCGAGAGCGCGCAGCGGGAGTTCACCGTGCTCTCCGAGTCCGACCTGCGCACGCCGGAGCAGTTCAACCAGCTTATCGTGCGCGAGGTCAACGGCTACCCGGTGCGATTGCGCGACGTGGGGCGCGCCGAGCTGGGGCCGCAGGACGAGCGCAACCGGCTGCGGGTCAACGGCCAGCCGGCGGTCGGCATGGGCGTCGTCAAGCAGTCCACCGCCAACACGCTCGCGGTCGCGCGCGCGGTGAAGTCGGAGCTGCCGAAGCTGCGCGCGGTGCTGCCGCCGGGGATGGACCTCGACATCGCGTTCGACACGTCGGTCTTCATCGAGCGGTCGATCGAGGCCGTCTACAAGGTGATGGCGGAGGCGCTGCTGCTGGTCGTGCTGGTCATCTTCTTCTTCCTGCGCTCGCTGCGCGCGACGCTGATTCCCTTCGTCACCATCCCGGTGTCGCTGATCGGCGCCTTCTTCCTGATCTGGATCATGGGCTTCACCATCAACGTGCTGACGCTGCTCGGCATCGTGCTTGCGATCGGGCTGGTGGTGGACGACGCGATCGTGATGATGGAGAACATCCACCGCCACGTCGAGGAGGGCATGGAGCCGGTGCGGGCAGCCATCACCGGCAGCCGCGAGATCGCTTTCGCGGTCGTCGCGATGACCATCACGCTCGCCGCCGTGTTCGCGCCGCTCGCTTTCTCCACCGGCAACACCGGGCGTCTGTTCATGGAGTTCGCGCTGACGGTGGCCGCCGCCGTGGTGGTGTCGGGCTTCGTCGCGCTGACCCTGACGCCGATGATGTGCTCCCGGCTGCTGCGTCGCCAGAGCACGCATAACCGGGCCTACAACGCGCTCGAGCGCTTCTTCGTCGCGATGTCGGACGCCTACCGGCGGGGACTCGAATCCTGCCTGCGCCACCGCCTGGTGGTGGTCGGGGTTTTCGCGCTGGTGGCGGCGGTCGGCGGCGCCATCTTCGCCACGCTCAAGTCGGAGCTGTCGCCGCTGGAGGACCGCGGATTCTTCCTCGGGGTCATGGTGGCGCCGGAAGGCGCGACCATGGACTACACCGACGGCTACGCGAGGGCGTGGGAGGAGATATACAGCGAAGTCCCGGAAATCCTCACCTACTTCGTCTCGGTGGCGCCCGGGCTGGAGCGTCCCAATCCCGTCAATACCGCGATCTCCTTCATGCGGCTGAAGGACTGGTCCGAGCGCGACCGCAGCACCCAGCAGATCACGGCCGCGCTCCAGCCCCGGATGTCGTCGACGATGCCGGGCGTGATCGCTTCCCTCATCAATCCGCCCTCGCTCGGCCAGAGCTTCCGCAATCCCCCGGTGCAGTTCGTGGTGCAGGGCAATTCCTACGAGCAGCTCGATCGGGTCGTGACCGAGCTGGTCACGCGGGCGCGCGCCTATCCGGGCTTTTCCTTCGTCGACAGCGACCTGAAGCTCAACAAGCCGCAGCTGAAAGTCGACATCAACCGCGAGAAAGCCGCGGCGCTGGGCGTGGAGGTGGAAACGATCGGGCGCACGCTCGAGACGCTGCTGGGCGGCCGCCAGGTCACGCGCTTCAAGCGCGAGGGCAAGCAGTACGACGTGCTGGTGCAGCTCGAGGACAAGGACCGCCGCCAGCCCGACGATCTCACCTCGATCTACGTGCGCGGCGGCAACGGGCAGCTCGTGCAGCTGGCGAACCTCGTGACCGTCGCCGAAACCGTCGCGCCGAAGGAGCTCAATCACTTCAACCGGCTGCGCGCGGCGATCATCTCCGCCAACCTGACGCCGGGGCAGACCCTCTCGGAAGCGCTCGATTTCATGGACGGCGCGGCGAAGGAGGTGCTGACCCCGGAGTACCAGACCGCGCTCGACGGGCAGTCGCGCGAGTTCCGTGAATCGGGGCAGCAGCTCTACTTCGTGTTCTTCCTCGCACTCGCGTTCATTTACCTCGTGCTCTCGGCGCAGTTCGAGAGCTTCCGCGGCCCGCTCGTCATCATGCTGACCGTGCCGCTCGCGATCACCGGCGCGCTCGCCGCGATGATGCTCGCCGGCGTCACCTTGAACGTCTACAGCCAGATCGGCCTGGTCATGCTGATCGGGCTCATCACCAAGAACGGCATCCTGATCGTGGAGTTCACCAACCAGCTGCGCGACCGCGGCATGGAGAAGGCCGACGCGCTGGTCGAGGCCTCGTGCCTGCGGCTGCGCCCGATCCTGATGACGACCGCCGCGACCGTGCTGGGCTCGCTGCCGCTCGCGGTGTCGGTCGGCGCGGGTTCCGAGTCGCGCTCGGCGATCGGCTGGGTGATCATCGGCGGCATGTCGCTCGGCACGCTGTTCACACTCTTCATCATTCCCGTCGCCTACACCTACATCGTCGGCGAGCGCCAGCTCGCGGTGGGCGAGGCGGGCGGCGGGGCGGTGGCGCCGGCGGGGCATGCGCCGGCCGACAAAGCCTAAGGCAGAAGGCAGAAGGCAGAAGGCAAACAGCCCCGCGTTCAACAGGGTTTTACTTCATCCTTCGCGAGCCGCAATCCTTGATTGCCAGCTCGCTCGTCCCCATCTTCCCCGGATGAATGGTCCGGTTCCTTCATGGCTCGTCGCCTCGGCGACTGACGAAACGGAAAGCGCCGAAAAACCCTCACGCCAGCAAGGCATACCGCGCGACGAGCCATTGTTCGACGCGTACTCGCGCGCGGTGGCGGGCGTGGTCGAAACGGTCGGCCCCGCGGTGGTGCGGCTCGACGTCCGGCGGCGCGCGCGTGGCCGCGAAACCGGCGGCAGCGGCTCCGGCTTCATCTTCGCGCCCGACGGGCTGATCGCCACCAACAGCCACGTCGTGTCGGGGGCGGCCGAAATCAGCGTGACGCTGAACGACGGCCAGGCGCTGCAGGCGCATCTCATCGGCGACGACCCGGACACGGACCTCGCGGTGGTGCGGGTGGACGGCCACAGGCTGCCGGCGGCCCCGCTTGGGGAATCGCGCGGCCTGCGCGTCGGGCAGATGGCCATCGCCATCGGCAATCCCTACGGTTTCCAGAGCACGGTCACCACGGGCGTCGTGTCGGCGCTCGGCCGCTCGCTGCGCTCGCAGAGCGGTCGCCTGATGGACGACGTCATCCAGACCGATGCCGCGCTCAACCCGGGAAATTCGGGCGGGCCGCTGGTTTCGTCCGCCGGCGAAGTCATCGGCGTCAACACGGCGATCATCCTGTCCGCGCAGGGCATTTGTTTCGCCACCGCGATCGACACGGCGAAGGTGACGATCGCCCAGTTGTTGAAGCACGGCCGCGTGCGCCGCGCGCGGCTCGGGCTGGCGGGGCAGAACATCGTGCTGCCGCGGCGCATGGTCCGGCACTACGAGCTTTCGCACAACGGCGCGGTGCAGGCCGCGTCCATCGAGCGCGACGGCCCCGCGCGCCGTGCCGGCATCGAGCAGGGTGACATCATCGTCGCCTTTGCCGGCCGGCAGGTCGCCGGTTTCGACGACCTGCACCGTTTGCTGACCGAGGAGACGCTCGGCGGGCGGGTGCCGGTCACGGTGCTGCGCCGGGGGCAGCGGCTGACGTTCGATATCCAGCCAGATGAATCTTTGTAAAGAAAATCGTTATTTATCATTAATACAATGACAAATAACGATTTTCTTATACAGAAATTTTGACTGAGTAAGTCAGTTTATTCCGATTTCATTGGCCATTCCACGGGCCTATATTGATGTCATGAGATCGGAGGACACCATGAAGAAGGTCGTCAGCATTCACCGCAGCCCGCCGGCCCACTGGGTCGGCGACGGCTTCCACGTGCGCAGCCTGTTCTCGTACGACCGGCAGCCGCAGACATTGAGCCCGTTCCTGCTGCTCGACTACGGCGCGCCCGAGCATTTCGCGCCGACGGCCGGGCGCCGCGGCGTCGGCCAGCACCCGCATCGCGGGTTCGAGACCGTCACCGTCGCCTACCAGGGCGGCGTGGAGCACGGCGACTCGGCCGGCAATCACGGCGTGATCGGCGCGGGCGACGTGCAGTGGATGACGGCGGCCTCCGGCATCGTCCACGAGGAATGGCACTCGAGCGAGTTCGCCCGGCGGGGCGGCACGTTCGAGATGGCCCAGTTGTGGGTGAACCTGCCGGCCAGGGACAAGATGGCCGCGCCGGGCTACCAGGACATCCGCGGCGCGCAGATCCCGACGGTGGCGCTGGGCGAGCGGTCGAGCCTGCGCGTGATCGCGGGAGAATTCCGCGGGACGAAAGGGCCCGCCCGCACCTTCACGCCGATCAACGTCTGGGACGCGAAGGTCGCGGCCGGCGAGCGAGCCGAGCTCGATTTCACCGACGGCTACACCACGCTCCTCGCGGTGCTGAAGGGCAAGGTCAGGATCAACGGCGACGAAACCGCGGGCCCGGCCGAGCTCGTCGTGCTCGAGCGCGCCGGCACCCGCGTCGCGATCGAGGCGGCGGAAGACGCGACCGTGCTCGTGCTGAACGGCGAGCCGATCGACGAGCCGGTGGTCGGCTACGGGCCGTTCGTGATGAACAGCCAGGACGAAATCCGCCAGGCGTTCAGCGATTTTCACGGCGGCCGGTTCGGACAGCCGCGCGCCTGAAGCGCGCCGGCGCCATCGATATTTGACATGACATGACACGACAGCCGGCACTCTTCGTTTCCCACGGGTCGCCCACGCTACCGCTCGAGAAGAGCGCCGCGACGGATTTCCTGCGGCGTCTCGGGCCCTCGCTCGGCCGTCCCGAGGCGATTCTCATGGTCTCGGCGCACTGGGACACGGAGCGTCCGGCGGTCAGTGGCGCGGAACGGCCGGAAACCATTTACGACTTCTACGGTTTCCCGCCGGAACTCTATCGCCTGCAGTACCCGGCGCCGGGCGCGCCGAAGCTCGCGCGGCGCGTTGCCGGCCTGCTCGGAGAGCGGGGATTTTCGACGGACATCGATTCGGAGCGCGGCCTCGACCACGGCGCGTGGACGCCGCTCATCCTGGCGTACCCGCAGGCGGATATCCCGGTGACCCAGCTGTCGATCCAGTCCCGCCTCGGGCCCGTGCACCACGTGCGCCTGGGGGAAGCGTTGCGGCCGCTGCGCGACGAAGGCGTGCTGATCATTGCGTCCGGCGGAGCGACGCACAACCTGCGCGAGCTGTCCCGCCAGCGCGGCAACCCGGTGCCCCAGCAGTGGACCGCGGAGTTCAATGATTGGCTGGCCGGCGCGCTGCAATCGCGTCGCACGGACGATCTGGTGAACTATCGCGGGCAGGCGCCCCAGGCCGTGCGCAACCATCCCACGGACGAGCACCTGATACCGCTATTCGTCGCGCTTGGCGCGGGCGATCCCGGCGGCACCACGCAGCGCCTGCATTCGAGCATCGAGTCGGGCGTGATCAGCATGGACGCCTATCGCTTCAACTGACAAACCAGGAGACAGACATGAGCCAGTACCCCATTGCCGTCGTCGTCGGCAGCCTGCGCAAGGATTCCTTCAACCGCAAGCTCGCCACCGCGCTGGCGAAACTCGCGCCGCCGGAGTTCTCGTTCAGGCAGGTGAAAATCGACGACCTGCCGCTCTACAACCAGGACGACGATGTCAGGCCGGCGGAGACCGTAAAGCGGCTGAAGGCCGAAATCACCACCGCGCGCGGCCTGCTGTTCGTGACCCCGGAGTACAACCGCTCGATACCGGGCGTGCTGAAAAACGCCATCGACCACGCTTCGCGCCCGTACGGCCAGAGCGTCTGGGGCGGCAAGCCCGCGGGCGTGATCGGCGTGTCGGTGGGCGCGATCGGTACGGCGCTGGCGCAGCAGCACCTGCGCAACATACTCGCCTACCTCGACGTGCCGACGCTGGGCCAGCCGGAAGCCTTCATCCAGGCGAAGGAAGGGCTGTTCGACGCAAACGGCGGTATCGGTCCGGACAGCCGCAAGTTCCTGCAGGAATGGATGGACCGCTACGTTGCGTGGGTGAGGAAGCACGCCGCGTGACGGGAGGACAGGGCGAAGCGGACAACAGGGCTTACTGACCAGGGAGATTCCATGGCGATTGACAATGTTTTTTTCGAAACGTGGAGGCCGCGCGCGCTGGCGATCCTGCGCATCGTGACGGCGTACCTGTTCATGGCGCACGGCACGGCGAAACTCTTCGGCATGCCGTACCAGAAGATGTTCGACGGGCTGCAATTGATGTCCCTGGTGGGGGTCGCGGGCGTGCTGGAGGTCTTTGGCGGCCTGCTGATACTCATCGGGCTGTTCACGCGGCCGGTGGCTTTCCTGCTGTGCGGGTTCATGGCGGTGGCCTACTTCATGGCGCACGGAAGCCAGGGCAACGTGCTGCTGCCGCTGCTGAACGGCGGCGAGCTCTCGGTACTCTACTGTTTCGTGTTTCTCTACTTCGTCTTCGCGGGAGCGGGGGCGTGGAGCGTGGACGCGGCACGGCGACGCGGTCGTGCCGGACCCGGGTGACGCGATCCGAAATGGGTTTATAGTCCTGTGTGGCCGCTAGCCCGGGATTCCTAGAGGAATGAATACAGCCGCCGGCTGGATACGACACGAGGTGGAAGGGGAAGCCAGCGTTCTGTACCTGACCGGAGCCTGGCGCCTGGCCAACCTGACGGCCATCTCGGCGGCCCTCCGCTCGCTGTCGCTGCGGGTTCGCAAGCGCTTCGTGCTGGACGGCAGCCGCCTGCAGGAGCTGGACACCGCCGCCGGTTTTACCTTGTATCACCACCTGGCGGACATCGGCTGCACCGAATCCACGGTGAGCGTGCGCGGCTTCGAGCCGCGGCACGAGCGCCTGCTGGCCCTGGTCCAGGAGCGCATGACCTGCCCGCCGGCCGCTGCGCAGTCCGTGCACGCCGGCATGACGCGGCGCATCGGCGCGTCCGCGATCAACGTCTGGCGGCTGCTGAAGTCGCACAACGCCTTCATCGGCGCGGTGGCGCTGGAGCTGCTCGCGGCCGCGCGCCGGCCGCGGTTGTTCCGATTCAAGGAGACGGTGGCGCAGTTCGAGACGATCTGCCTCGACGCCATTCCCATCGCCGCCCTGGTGACGTTCCTCATCGGCGTGGTGATCGCGTACCTGCTTGGCATCCAGGCGCTGCGCTATGGGGCGAACATCTTCGTCGTGGACGGCGTGGGGCTCGCCATCTGCCGCGAGCTGTCGCCGTTGCTGGTGGCGGTCATCGTGGCGGGGCGCTCCGGCGCCGCGTTCACGGCGCAGATCGGCACCATGAAGGTGCAGGACGAGATCGACGCGATCAGCACGCTGGGGCTGTCGCCGCTCCAGGTGCTCGTCATTCCCCGGCTGGTGGCGCTGATCGTCGCGCTGCCTCTGCTGGTTTTCGTAGGCGATGTCGCGGGAATCGCGGGCGGGATGACGATCGCGGCCTTGCAGCTCGATATATCCGCCGCGACTTTCATCGAACGCCTGCACGGCACTCTGCCCATGAGCGCCTTCAACGTCGGCATGATCAAGGCGCCGGTGTTCGCGGCGTTCATCTCCATCATCGCCTGCCGCATGGGCCTGCTGGTCGCGCGCGACGCGCGCAGCGTGGGGCTGAACACCACGTCCACGGTCGTGCAATGCGTGGTCTGGGTGATCCTGCTCGACGCCGTGTTCGCGGTGCTGTTCGAGCGCATGGGAATCTGATGGATACCGTGACCCCGCGGCCGCCAGCCGTCCACGAATCCGCCACGGTGCTGGCGGTGGATTCGATCGTCACCCGCTTCGGGCCGGCCGTGGTGCACGACGGCGTCAGCTTCAGCGTCCGGCGCGGCGAGGTCGTGGCGCTGATCGGCGGCAGCGGCACCGGCAAGTCGGTGCTGGTGAAGGAGGTGATCGGCCTGCTGCGGCCCACCGCCGGCACCGTGAACCTGCTCGGCACCGACGTCTGGAGCAGCAGCCGGGAAGAGATGAACGTACTGCGCCGGCGCTTCGGCATGCTGTTCCAGGACGGCGCGCTGTTCTCCTCGCTGACGGTGGCCGAGAATCTCGCGGTGCCTTTCCGGGAGCACACCGACCTCGCGCCCGACCTGGTTTCGGCGCTCGTCGGCTTCAAGCTGTCTCTCGTGGGGTTGCAGCCGGACACGGGGCAGAAGATGCCGGCCCAGCTTTCGGGCGGCATGAGGAAGCGCGTCGCGCTCGCCCGCGCGCTCGCCCTCGAGCCCGAAATCCTGTTCCTGGACGAGCCGACGTCCGGCCTGGACCCCATCGGCGCCCGGGCGTTCGACAGCCTGGTGCGGGTGCTGAGCGAGGGCCTCGGGCTGACGGTGTTCATCGTGACGCACGATCTCGACACGCTGCTGTCGATCATCGATCGCGTGATCGTGCTGTCGGGAGGCAAGGTCATCGCCGACGGGCCGGTGGACGAGGTGAGACGGCTCGACCACGCCTGGATCAGGGATTATTTTTCGACGCGCGCGAACTCTCTATAGAATGAACGTCCATGGAACCTGAAGCGAAGTACACGCTGGTCGGCACCGCGGTGCTGATCCTGCTGGCGCTGATGACCGCCGCGGTCGTCTGGCTGAAGAGCACGAGCGGGCAGCGCGACGACGTTCCCTACAAGATATACTTCGCCCGCCATTCCCTGGAGGGACTGCAGATCCGCAGCGACGTCAAGATGCGGGGGATCAAGGTCGGCTCGGTCTCCGCGTTCCGCATCTCGGCGACCCATCCCGGCACGGTGGAGGTGGTGATCCGCGTGGACGGATCCGCCCCCGTGCTCCAGAGCACCCGTGCCGACGTCGAGCGCCACCTCCTGACCGGGATCGCGAGCATCCGGCTCGTCAACGGCGATGAAAGCAGCCCGCCGCTCACGGCGGTGCAGCCGGGAGAGCCGTATCCGCTCATTGCCGAGGGCGAGTCGGACTACCAGCAGATCTCCTCGTCGATGGCGCAGATGGCGGTGCGCGCGGACGAGACGCTGAAGCGCATCAACCGCACGCTGTCCGACGAGAACGTGCAGGCGCTGGGCGAGATACTCGCCAGCCTGCGCCGCATCTCGGCCAACCTCGACCGCAGCCTGGCGGGGCTGGACAAGACCCTGGCATCGATGGGGCAGGCGGCCGACGAGGTGCGGACGCTCTCCGCCGGCGTCGCGGGCGACGCGCGCAAGCTGGCGGCCCGCTACGACAAGCTGGGCGAGGAATCCACGGTCGCGGTGCGGGAGATATCGGCTTCCATACGCCGCGTGAGCGACGACGTCGCGCGGCTGTCGGTGCGCGCGGACGCGCTGTTCGCCGACGGCAGTGTCGAGTTGCGGGCCACGGCGCAGGAACTGCGCTCGGCGGCCGACTCGCTGGGGGCGACCGCGCGCCGTCTCGGCGACCCGGGCAAGCTCATCTTCGGGCCGCCGGCGGGCAGCCTGGGACCGGGGGAGGCGGCGCGATGAAAGCGATGCGGATATTGCTGGCGTGTTCGGCCGCGGCGCTCGTCGCGGGTTGCCTGTCAGGCGGCGAGCGTGCGTCCCAGCGCTACTACGTGCTCGAGGACGCCGGCGCTCCGGCCGCGCGCGCAACGGCCGTGCGAGCAGCGACGCTGCTGGTCGCGCCGGTCACGACCTCGGCTTTCTACGACACGCAGGACATCGCCTACAGCCGCGCCGCCGGCACGCGCGCCTATTACCAGCTCCATGCCTGGACGGAGCGGCCCGGCCGCGCGATCGGCGACCTGCTGGTCGCGCGGCTGGAACGCGGCGGCGCTTTCCAGGCGGTCGCGAAGGCGGCGGGCGGGGTGCGGGGCGGACTGCTGCTGAATACCCATCTCTCCGAGTTCTATCACGACGCAGCCGGTGAACCGGGCAGCGCGCGGGTCGTGCTGACCGCCGAGCTGGTCGATCCCGCGCGGCGGGTGCTGGTGGCGCGGCGCACGTTCACGGGATCGTCACCGGCGCCCACGTATGATGCGCCGGGGGCGGTACGGGCCTTCAACCGGGCGCTCGGCGCTGTGCTCGACGAACTCGCTGCGTGGGTCGATACGGCCGCGCCGCGCTAGCGCGGCCTGACCCGGTGGGACAACCGGCGGGGCTGCCGCTCGCACCCGCCGCGCCCACGCGATCATGATGACACTTCTTCGAGAGCGGCTGCCGGAAGTGCTCAGGGCCCTGGCGCCGCTGGTCGGCCTGGGCTGCTTGCTGCAGGTGACTATCGTTCACGCGCCCGCCGCGCTGTTTCTCCAGTTCCTGCTGGGGTCCGCGCTCGCGGCCGTGGGAATGCTGCTGCTCTTCGCGGGCGTCGAGATGGGGATATTGCCGATGGGACGGTTCATCGGCGCCGAACTGCCGAAGAAGCGTTCGTTGTGGCTGATCGTCGCGGTCGCCTTTGCCATGGGCGTCGCCACGACCGCCGCCGAGCCGGACGTGCTGGTCCTCGCCGGACAGGTCGAGGAGGCCTCGCAGGGCGCTTTCCGGGCGCGGCTCCTGATCCTGGTCATTGCCGCGGGCGTCGGCCTGTTCGCGGCCCTCGCGCTCCTGCGCATCGTCCTGGGCTTTTCCATGCGCATGCTGCTGGCGGTCGCCTACTCGCTGATGCTCGTTCTGACCGCGCTCGCGCCCGAGGAATTCGTTTCCCTGTCGTACGACGCGGGCAGCGTGACGACCGGCGTGCTGACCACGCCGGTCCTGCTCGCCCTGGCGCTCGGGTTGAGCGCCGTGCTGGCCGGGCGCTCGGCCATTTCGGACGGGTTCGGGCTCCTCGGGCTGGCGTCCGTGGGGCCGATCATCACCGTCCTGCTGCTGGGGATGCTGGCGCAATGAGCCTCATGCTGGCGCTGGAGCAGATCGGCGGCACGGCCTGGAGCGTCGTGCTGGCGGTGCTGCCGCTCGTCGCGGTCTTCCTGCTGTTCCAGGTGCTGTTCCTGCAACTGCCGGTGAAGGAGGTCTCGCGCATACTGACCGGGACCCTCGTGGCATCGGCGGGGCTGTTCCTGTTCCTGCTGGGGGTGAGCATGGCGTTCCTGCCTTACGGGCGAGCGATCGGCGAAGCCCTCGGCGCGCTGCCCCGGCAATGGCTGGTGGTGCCGTTCGGGATCCTCCTCGGCTTCGCGACCACCTGGGGCGAGCCGGCGGTGCGCATCCTCGCGGACCAGGTCGAGGAGGCATCGGCC
>CAYSRR010000031.1:0-17994 GCA_964433375.1 uncultured Streptomycetaceae bacterium | reverse complement strand
AAGGCGCGGATGCCGTTCACCGTGACGGTGAGACCGCCCTTGACCTTGCCGTTGATGACGCCGGTGACGACGTTGCCCTTCTCCAGCGCTTCCTCCAGGTCGAGCCAGGCGGCGAGCCGCTTCGCTTTTTCGCGCGACAGGCGGGTTTCGCCGTGGCCGTCCTCGAGGGCCTCGATCGCGACCTTGACGAAGTCGCCGGGCTTGGCCTCGATCTCGCCGCGGTCGCTGCGGAATTCGTCTACCTGGATGTAACTCTCGGATTTCAGGCCTGCATTGACGACGACGTAGTTGTCGTCGACCCGGATCACCTCGGCGGTGATCACTTCGCCTACCCGCATTTCCTTGCGGGAGAGGCTTTCTTCAAACAGCGCGGCGAAGTTTTCCATGGGCGCTGCCTGGGCGGATGATTTCATCATTCAGATTCAGGATGTTGGAGCCCGTCTTGCGACAGGGGGTTGGTTGATCAAGCCGTGAACCGGGGTGCGGTTCACGGCGCCTTTGGTGCCTGCTTGTAGAGCGCCAGC
This sequence comes from uncultured Streptomycetaceae bacterium, assembly GCA_964433375.1. Classification (GTDB taxonomy): domain Bacteria; phylum Pseudomonadota; class Gammaproteobacteria; order Burkholderiales; family SG8-41; genus SG8-41. The sequence continues at coordinate 17,470 of CAYSRR010000031.1, read as the reverse complement.
ACCTGCGCTGTCGCTTCCGCCGCCGAGATGTCCGTGCTGTCGATCAGGATGGCGTCCGCGCTCTTTTTCAGGGGGGCCGCGGCGCGCGCACTGTCTCGTTGGTCGCGCGCCCGTATCTCCTGTAAAAGGGCCGCCATATTAGCACCCAATCCTTTACCCATCAACTGTTTATAGCGCCGTTGCGCCCGCGCTTCCGGGCTGGCCGTGAGGTAGATTTTGAGCACCGCATCGGGGAATACAACGCTGCCCATGTCGCGTCCGTCCGCCACCAGGCCGGGGGATCGCCGGAAGCCCCGCTGGCGTTCGAGCAAGGCGTTTCTGACCCCCGGCAATGCCGCGATACGGGAGGCGAGGATACCGACCTCTTCCGTGCGGATGGCATCGGTCACGTCCCGGGCGTCCAGCTCGACGGAATCTCCACTGAACTTCGCATTTAAATTCAATGCAATATTCGATAATCCTGATTCGTTTTCGAGATCCAGACCGGCCGACTTTGCCGCGACAGCCACCGCCCGGTAAAGCGCCCCGCTGTTCAGGTAGTGGAAACCCAGCTGGTCGGCCACGCCTTGCGCCACCGTGCCCTTGCCCGAAGCGGAAGGTCCGTCGATCGCGATGACGGGCGGCAGGCGGCTATCCATGGTCAGCGTTCCGAGATTTGCGCCAGCGCATCGAAGTACCCCGGGAACGTCTTGGCGACGCAGCCCGGGTCGTTGATCCGCACCGTGACTCCGCCCAGCGCGGCCAGCGAGAAGCACATCGCCATGCGGTGATCGTCGTAGGTGTCGATGGCAGCGTGAGACGTGAGGCGCGAAGCGTGAGGCGGCATGATCTTCAGGTAGTCCGCGCCCTCTTCCACCGTCGCCCCGAGCTTGCGCAGCTCGGTCGCCATCGCGGCGATGCGGTCGGTCTCTTTCACGCGCCAGCTGCCGATATTGCGCAGCGTGCTCGGGCCGTCGGCAAAGAGCGCGGCCACCGCCGCCGTCATCGCCGCGTCGGGAATAAGGTTCAGATCGGCATCGAGCGCCTTCAGCCGGCCGCCGGCCGCCGCCCCCGCTTCGATCCAGTTGTCTCCCATCGCGATCTTCGCGCCCATGCGCTCGAGGATTTCCGCGAAACGGACGTCGCCCTGGATGCTGGCGCGCCCCACGCCCTCGACCCGCACCGGGCCGCCGCCCGTGAGGCCGCTGATCGCCCCCGCCGCGAGAAAATAGGACGCCGAGGACGCGTCGCCCTCGACGTGGATTTCTCCCGGGCTCGCGTAACGCGCTTGCGCGGGCAGCGTGAACGCCTTCCAGTCCTCGCGCGCGACCTCGACGCCGAACCGCCGCATCATGTTGAGCGTGATCTCGACGTACGGCTTCGAAACCAGCTCGCCCTCGACATTGATGACGGTTTTCTCGCCGGTCAGAGGCAATGCCATCAGCAGCCCCGTCAGGAACTGGCTGGACACGTCGCCGCGCACGCCCACTGTGCCACCGGCGCGAACCGCCGCGGGATGGATGGCCAGCGGCGGGTAGCCGGGGTTGCCGAGATACTCGATGCTGCAGTGAAGCGCGCGCAGCGCGTCGACCAGGTCGCCGATCGGGCGCTCGTGCATGCGCGCGACGCCTGCCAGGCGGTACTCACCCCCCATCAGCGCCAGCACCGCGGTGAGCGGCCTGAACACCGTGCCGGCGTTGCCGAGCGAGAGCTGCGCGTGCCTGACCGGAAAGCTGCCTGCCGCACCGCGCACCCTGACCGCTTGCGCGCCCGCGCTCTTCCATTCGACGCCCAGCGCGCGCAGCGCCTCGAGCATGACCTGCGTGTCGTCGGATTCCAGCAGGTCGCGGACGAGCGTTTCGCCCGACGCCAGCGCGGCGAGCAGCAGGATGCGATTGGATATGCTCTTGGAGCCGGGCAGGCGCACCGTGCCGCGGGCGCGCCGTATGGGTGCAAGGTCGAGGTATTCCACGGCGGCCGCCCGCTAGGGACGCTTCCTCAGCAGCCACTTTTCGCGGGCATCGCGCGCCCGCGAGAACATCCGGCGCAGTTCCGCCGCGTCCGCTCCGTCGATCGCCGCGCGCATCGCCTCCAGCTCGTTCCCGTAGTCTTCCAGCGCGGCCAGCAGCGCGTCCCGGTTCGCGACGCAGATATCCGCCCACATTTCCGGCGAGCTGCCCGCGATCCTGACGGTGTCGCGCAAGCCGCCCGCGGAAAGCCCGAAGAGCCGGGGCGCGTTGGGCCGCCGCGCCAGCAGGTTGACGAGCGCGTACGCGACGATATGCGGCAGGTGGCTGACGCCGGCCAGGATGGCATCGTGCTCGCCGGCATCCAGCTTCACCACGCGCGCGCCGCAAGCCTTCCAGGCGCGCTCGACGAGCCGCGTAGCGGCCGCGGCGGTTTCCCGTTGCGGCGTGAGTATCACGTTCCGGTCGCGGAACAGCTCCGGGAAAGCCGCGCCCGCCCCGCTTTTCTCGGTCCCGGCGATGGGATGTCCCGGCACGAAGCGGGACAGGTGCTCCGGCAGGAAACGCCGGGCGCAGGCCACGACGTCGCGCTTGGTGCTGCCGGCATCGGTCACGACCGCGCGCGCCGGCAAGTGCGGCGCGATGGCGCTCATGACCGCCGGCATCTGCCCGACCGGCATGGCGAGCAGCACCAGCTCCGCGTCGCGCACCGCGTGCGCCGCGTCCTGCGAGGCTTCGTCGATGACCTTGCGCTTCAGAGCCTCGGCGAGGTTGCGGCGCGTGCGGCCCACGCCGACGACGCGCTGCACCGCGCGCGCGCGTTTCAGCGCCAGCGCGAACGATCCGCCGATCAGCCCGGTGCCGATGACGACCAATTTTCCGATTCGCAGCCTGGCAGGCATGAAAGAAAATCCTTAACCGCGGAGGCGCAAAGACGCCAAGATTTCGCAAAGACTTACTGGATATTACCGGATTGTTATGTCGGGTTCCTTCGCGCCGGCTTTGCGCCTTCGCGTCTTCGCGGTTGATGCCTGTTATGTCGCGGCAAGCGCCCGTTCGAGCGCGGCGAGAAATCTCGCGTTCTCCGATTCCAGCCCGATGGTGACCCGAAGATGCTGCGGCATGCCGTAGCTGGCGACCGGGCGCACGATCACGCCCGCCCGGAGCAACCTCTGGAACGCGCCGGCCGCGTTCTCGACGCGGAAGCTGACGAAATTTCCGTAAGACGGTATGTAATCGAGGCCCAGCCGCCTGAGCCCGTCGGTCACCTGGCGCATGCCCGCGCGATTCAGTTCGTGGCTCTTGCGCGTGAAATCATGATCGTCGAGCGCCGCCGCCGCCGCGGCCAGCGCGACGCTGTTGACGTTGAACGGATGGCGCACGCGGTTCATCAGGTCGGCCACCCCGGCCGCGGCATAGGCATACCCCACGCGCAGCCCGGCCAGGCCATATATCTTGGAGAAAGTGCGCGTCACCACGAGGTTCGGATGACGCTTGAGCCAGCCGATGCTGTCCGACCTCAAGTCCTCCGGCAGGTACTCGTTGTAGGCCTCGTCCAGCACCACCAGCACTTCCTTCGGCAGCGCGGAGATGAAATCCTCGAGTTGGCGCGGCTGCACCAGCGTGCCGGTCGGGTTGTTGGGATTGGCGATGAAAACCAGCCGCGTCTTCGCCGTGACAGCACGCCGCATCGCCGCCAGGTCGTGGCCGTAATCCTGCGCCGGCACCTCGATGCCGATCGCCCCGGTCGCCTGCACCGCCAGCGGGTACACCGCGAACGCGTGCTGCGAATAGACGGCTTCCAGCCCGGGAGCGAGAAATGCGCGCGCCGCCATATCGAGCACGTCGTTCGAGCCGTTGCCGAGAACGATGCACTCCTGGGCGACGCCGTGGCGGCGGCCCAGCGCCTGCTTGAGATCATAGCCGTTGCCGTCGGGATAGCGCGAAAGATCCGCCAGCGAGGCTTCGATCGCCCGGCGCGCGAGCGGGCTCACGCCGAGCGGGTTCTCGTTGGAGGCGAGCTTGATGATGCCCGCCTCCTCGAGCCCCAGCTCGCGAGCGAGTTCCGAGATCGGCTTGCCGGGCTGGTACGGCGCAATCGCGCGGATATAGCCGGGGGCGAGGTCGCAAATATCCATAAAGAAGAAGTGGCTCGTTGCTCGTCTCTCGTTTTTCGCTGTTCGTTCTTTAACCACCAGCAACGAGGAACGAGAAACGAGTCACTTTCCCAGGCCTCAGGCGACAGCCGCGGGGTAAGAGCCGAGATTCTTCACGAACGACGCCTTCTGCTCGAGTTCCGCGAGGGCGCGCGCCACGTTGGGGTCCTGCTGGTGGCCGTCGACGTCGACGTAGAACACGTATTCCCACAGCCCGGCGCGCGACGGCCGTGATTCGAACCGGGTCATGCTCACTTGATTGGCCGCGAGCGGCGTCAGCAGTTCGTGCACCGCGCCCGGCACGTTGCGCGTGGAGAGAACGAGCGAGGTCTTGTCCCGGCCCGAAGGCGCCGCGTCGTGCTGGGCGATGACCAGGAAGCGCGTGGTGTTCCTCGCCTCGTCCTCGATGTTGCGCGCGATCAGCTTGAGGCCGTAGAGCGCGGCCGCCGTCGCGGGCCCGATCGCCGCGGCGCGGCGGTCGCGCGCGGCGAGCCGCGCCGCTTCGGCATTGCTGACGACCGCCGTGCGCCCGGCGCCCGGCAGCCTGCGCGCGAGCCATTGCTGGCACTGCGCAAGGCTTTGCGTGTGCGAGTACACCTTGCGGATGTCCGCCAGCTTGCCGCTCTTGCTCATCAGGCACTGCCGGACCGGCAGCATCACCTCGCCGCAGATGCGGGCCTGCGTCGAGAGCAGCAGGTCGAGCGTGCGGCCGATCGCGCCCTCGGTCGAGTTCTCCACCGGCACCACGCCGTAGCCGGCGGCGCCGGTTTCGACCTGGCGGAACACCTCGTCGATCGAGGACGCCGGCGCGAGCCGGGCGCCGCCGCCGAAATGCCTGGCCGCCGCTTCCTGGCTGAAAGTGCCCTGCGGCCCGAGATAAGCGACCGTCATCGAATCCTCGAGCGCGCGGCAGGCCGACATGACTTCAGTGAACAGGCGGGCCAGTGCGGCATCGGGCAACGGTCCGCGGTTGGCAGCCAGCACGCCGCGCAGTACCTGCGCCTCGCGTTCGGGACGGTAGGCCGAGCCGTTTCCTTCCTTCAGCTTGCCGATGCGCTGCGCCAGCCGCGCGCGCGCGGACAGCAGCCTGACCAGCCGCTGGTCGAGCGCGTCGATCTGCCGGCGTATCTGTTGGAGTGTGTCGCTCACGGAAAGGATTGTAACCGCCCGTGAACAAAGGCGAAACCGGGTGCCGGCGGCCGCGGCGGTTACTGCGGCTCCACCGGCAGGTAGCGAACCGAAAGCACGCCGCCGATGCCGGCCAGTTGCTCGACCAGGCTGACCGGCACCTGGCTGTCCACATCCACCAGCGTGTAGGCCATCTCGCTTTTCGACTTGTTGACCATGTTGTGGATGTTGAGGCTGGCTTTCGCCATCGCGGTCGAAATCTGTCCCAGCATGTTCGGCACGTTGGCGTTGGCGATGCCGACCCGGTACGGGGACTCCCGCGCCATCGCCACATCCGGGAAATTGACGGCATTGACGATGTTGCCGTTCTCCAGGAAATCGCGCACCTGGTCGACGACCATCACGGCGCAGTTGTCCTCCGCCTCGCGCGTGGACGCGCCGAGATGCGGCAGGGTCACCACCTGCCGGTGCCCGGTCAGCTTCTGCGCCGGAAAGTCGCACACGTAGCAGCGCAACTGCTTCGCGGCCAGCGCCTCCAGCACCGCGTCGTTGTCGACGATGCCCTCGCGCGAGAAATTGAGCAGCACGGCACCCTTCTTCATGAGCTTGATACGGCCGGCATTGACCAGGTTGCGCGTGACGTCGAGCAACGGCACGTGCAGCGTCACGAAATCCGCCGCCTTGAGCACCTCCTCGATGCTGTTGGCCTTCTTGACCTGCGACGGCAGGCTCCACGCGGCGTCGACGGTGATCTCGGGATCGTAGCCCAGCACGTTCATGCCGAGCTTGATGGCGGCGTCCGCCACCAGGCTGCCGACCTTGCCCAGGCCGATCACGCCGAGCGTGTGATGCGGCAGCTCCATGCCCGCGAATTCCTTTTTCCCGTCCTCGACCAGCTTGTGCAGCGCCTTGTCGTCGCCTTCCAGCCTGTCGACGAAGCGCAGGGCCGGCACCAGGTTGCGCGAGGCGATCAGCAGGCCCGCGATCACCAGTTCCTTCACGGCATTCGCGTTGGCTCCCGGCGCGTTGAACACCGGCACGCCGCGCTCGCTCATCTTCTTGACCGGGATGTTGTTGACGCCGGCGCCGGCGCGGCCGATCGCCTTCACCCGGGCGCCGATCTCCATCGCGTGCATGTCCTGCGACCGCACCAGGATGGCGTCCGGGTCGGCGACCTGGCCGCCGCAGGTATAGCGCCCCGCCGGCAGGCGCTTGAGGCCCAGGCTCGATATCGAATTGAGGGTGAGTATCTTGTAGGGATCAGCCATGCTTGCGTTCGAACTCCTTCATGAACTCCACCAGCGCCCGCACGCCTTCCGCCGGCATCGCGTTGTAGATCGAGGCGCGCATGCCGCCGACCGCGCGGTGCCCCTTCAGCTGCGACAGGCCGCGCGCTTCCGCCTGCTTGAGGAAATCGGCGTCGAGCTTGTCGTTGCGCAGCCGGAACGCGACGTTCATGCGCGAGCGGTCTTCCTTCGCCACCGGCGAATGGTAGAACTCGGTCTGGTCGAGATAATCGTAGAGGATCTTCGCCTTGGCGACGTTGATCTCCTCCACCCTTTCGAGGCCGCCCAGTTTCTTCAGCCACTGGAACACCAGACCGGCGACGTAGATCGCGTAGCCCGGCGGCGTGTTGCTCATGGAATCGGCGTCGGCCTGGACCTTGTAGTCGAACACCGACGGCGTCGACGGCAGCGCGTTGCCGATCAGGTCCTCGCGCACGATGACGATGGCGAGTCCGGCCGGGCCGATGTTCTTCTGGGCACCGGCGTAGATGAGGCCGAAACGGCCGACCTCGAGCGGGCGCGACAGGATGTGCGAAGACGCGTCCGTCACCAGCGGCACCCCGCCGGTATCCGGCGTCCAGTGCCACTCGGTCCCCTCGATGGTCTCGTTGGTGGTGATATGCACGTACGCCGCGTCCGGGTCGAGCTTCCACTCGCCGGGCTGTCGCGGGATGCGGGAAAACTTGTCCGCCTCGCTGCTGGCCGCGACGTTGACCTTGCAGTAACGCCTGGCTTCCGAGATGGCCTTCTTCGACCAGTAGCCGCTCGCGACGTAGTCCGCGCGGTCCTTGCCCCGCAGCAGGTTCATCGGCACCAGCGAGAACTGAGCGGCGGCGCCGCCCTGCAGGAAGAGCACCTTGTAATGCTTCGGTATGCCCAGCAGTTCGCGCAGGTCGGCTTCGGCCTGCGCGTGAATGCCGATGAACTCCTTGCCGCGGTGGCTCATTTCCATCACGGACATGCCGCATCCGCGCCAGTCGAGCATTTCCTCGGCCGCCTGCCTCAACACCGGCTCCGGCAATGTTGCCGGCCCTGCGCCAAAATTGAATACCCTTGCCATGATCGTCGATTCGCCTGGGGAATTTGCCTGTTGAAAAATGCCGCGCCTCGGCCGCCGGCGCGGCCATGCGCATGAAAAATGGCCGCTACTGGACCGCCTTCGTCTCGCCGTCGCCGTTCTCGTCCGCTTCGGCGATCTTCTGCAGGCCGGCCAGCTTCTCGCCCTCGTCGAGGTTGATGAGCCGCACGCCCTGGGTGGAGCGCCCCATCTCGCGCACCTCGGAGACGCGCGTGCGGATCAGCACGCCGCCGGTGGTGATCAGCATGATCTCGTCCTCGGGCCCCACCAGCTCGGCCGCGAGCAGCTTGCCGTTCCGCTCGCTGCAATCGATCGCGATCATGCCCTGGGTGCCGCGCCCGTGCCGCGTGTACTCGGCGATCAGGGTGCGCTTGCCATAGCCGTTCTCGGTAGCCGTCAGCACGGACAGTTGCTCGTCGCTCGATATGAGCAGCGACACGACATGCCGGTCCTTGCCGAGCTTCATGCCGCGCACGCCCGCGGCGCCGCGGCCCATGGCGCGCACCTCGTCCTCGGCGAAACGCACCGCCTTGCCCTCGTCGGAAAAGAGCATGACGTCCTGCTTGCCGTCCGTGAGCGAAACGCCAATAAGGTAGTCGCCGTCGTCGAGCGTCACCGCGATAATGCCTTTCGCCATCGGCCGCGAGAACGCCGACAGCGCGGTCTTCTTCACCGTGCCCATCGCCGTGGCCATGAACACGAAATGGGCGTCGTCGAATTCCGAAACAGGCAGCACCGCCGTGATCTTCTCGTGCTCCATCAGCGGCACCAGGTTCACGATCGGCTTGCCGCGCGAGGCGCGGCTGCCCTGCGGCACCTCGTACACCTTGAGCCAGTAGACCCGGCCGCGGTTGGAGAAGCACAGGATGTGGTCGTGGGTGTTGGCGATGAACAGCTTCTCGACGAAATCGTCCTCTTTCGTCGCGGTCGCCTGCCGCCCGCGCCCGCCGCGCTTCTGCGCGCGGTAGTCGGCCACCGGCTGCGACTTCATGTAGCCGCCGTGCGAGAGCGTCACCACCACGTCTTCGGGCGCGATCAGGTCCTCGGTCGACAGCGCCTGGGTCTGGGTGACGATCTCGCTCTTTCTCCCGTCGCCGTACTGCTTCTTCACCTCGACCAGCTCGTCCGAGATGATCCGCGTCACGCGCTCCGGTTTCGCCAGGACGTCGATCAGGTCCACGATCGTGCCCATGGTCTCCTTGTACTCCGCGGTGATCTTGTCCTGTTCCAGCGCGGTGAGGTTCTGCAGGCGCATCTCGAGTATGCGCTGGGCCTGGACGTCGGAGAGCTTGTAGCCCTGCTTGTGCAGGCCGAACTCCGGGGACAGCCCCTCGGGGCGCGATGCCGGGCCATCGCCCCGCACCAGCAGTTCCTCCACCAGCCTGGAGCGCCAGAAACGCGACATGAGCCCGGCCTTGGCCTCGGCCGGAGTGGTCGCGGCCTTGATCAGGGCGATCACGTCGTCGACGTTGGACAGCGCCACGGCGAGGCCTTCGAGGATGTGGCCGCGCTCGCGGGCTTTTCTCAGCTCGAATACCGTGCGCCGCGTCACCACCTCGCGGCGATGGCGCAGGAAAGCGTCGAGGATCTGCTTGAGGTTCAGCAGGCGCGGCTGGCCGTCCACCAGCGCGACCATGTTCATGCCGAAAGTGTCCTCGAGCTGCGTTTCCTTCCACAGGTTGTTGAGAATCACTTCCGGGTTCTCGCCGCGCTTCAGCTCGATGACGGCGCGCATGCCGGACTTGTCGGACTCGTCGCGGATGTCGGAAATACCGTCGATCTTCTTGTCGCGCACCAGCTCGCCGATCTTCATCAGCAGGGTGGCCTTGTTGACCTGGTACGGCAATTCGTCGACCACGATGGACGTGCGGCCGCCCTTGTCCGTCTCCTCGAAATGGGTGCGCGCGCGCATCACGATCCGGCCGCGCCCCGTGCGATAGCCTTCCCTGACTCCCCCCACTCCGTAGATGACGCCGCGCGTCGGAAAATCCGGCGCGGGCATGATCCGGATCAGATCGTCCACGCCGAGGTCGGGATCCTTGAGCAGCGCCTGGCACGCATCCACCACCTCGGAGAGGTTGTGCGGCGGTATATTGGTGGCCATGCCGACCGCGATGCCGGAGGAACCGTTCACCAGCAGGTTCGGGATGCGTGTCGGCAGCGTGACCGGCTCCTGCTCCTTGCCGTCGTAGTTCGGCACGAAATCGACCGTCTCCATGTCGATATCGGCCAGCATTTCCGAGGTGATGCGATCGAGCCGGCATTCCGTGTATCGGTAGGCCGCCGGCGAATCGCCGTCCACCGACCCGAAGTTGCCCTGCCCGTCGATGAGGGTGTAGCGCATGGAGAAATCCTGGGCCATGCGCACCAGCGCCTCGTAGGTGGCGGTGTCGCCGTGAGGGTGGTACTTGCCGAGGACGTCGCCGACCACCCGCGCGCACTTGACGTAGGGGCGGTTCCACACGTTGTTCGCCTCGTGCATGGCGAAGAGGATGCGGCGATGCACCGGCTTCAGCCCATCACGCACGTCGGGCAGCGCCCGCCCCACGATCACGCTCATCGCGTAATCGAGGTACGAGCGGCGCATCTCCTCTTCGAGGCTTACGGGGAGCGTTTCCTTGGCGATCTGGTCCATGAAAGAGGCGGGAAAATGAAGGGAATTTCGCGACTGCTAAAAAGGCGTAATTTTAGCATGCGAAGCGAGGCCGACTTCACCTGCACGATGACGATTGCCGGACGAGCGGCGGCAGGAATGTCGATAGCCGGAATCGGATTGATGGGCGACCGGTCATGCCGGGCGCCCGCGCGCCGGGATGGCCGTCTCGAAGCGATGAGTGAGGCCGCGGCCGGCGTCGAGATAGAGTCATCCACGGGGCTGGCTGCAGGGGACCGCCAGAGGGGGTAAAGTTCACCCCGGACAGGCCCAGTCCACTTGGTGAAATACCCCCCCTCATGGGCCTGAAGTTCCATTTATACAACAGGCAAATATGCCTTTTGACTCAGAACCGTGTTATGATTTCCGCATAATTTGCCTTGCCTAAAAGGTTATGATATTAGTAGCACCCGGGGAGACTCAACACAGGTTAACCAGCCTTCCGGCGGGTCCCTTACTATTGCTTAAACAGGAGGATCAAAAATCATGAATCCAGCAATCCGGATAACGCTCGTTGGCCTTGCGACCGCAGGCATGTTCTTGCCCGCGACCGCGTTCTCTCAACAACGCAGTCCTGGTTACGTTTACGACTCGCAAGGTAGCGTCGTGCGCGCCGCGGGTGCGGGTGTGTGCTTGCGCACCAGCCAGTGGACCCCGGCTCTCGCGACCGCTGAGTGCGATCCGGACCTGGTGAAGAAGGCTGCCCCGGCCAAGGCTGCGCCGAAAGCTGCGCCGAAGGCCAAGGCGAAGCCGAAGGCAGCGCCGGCCAAGAAGAAGGCCAAGCCCAAGATGCTCAACATCGAGCAGAAGATCGAGCTGCAGGGCATGCCGTTCGGCAAGGCCGAGATGACCGACGACAACAAGGCCGAGCTTGCCAAGTTCCTGGCCAGCCTGCGCAAGGCAACCAAGGCCCGCGGCCCGGTGAGCTTCGGCGCGGTAGTCGTGACCGGCCACACCGATCGCATCGGCAGCCTGCCCTACAACATGAAGCTCTCCGAGCGTCGTGCGGTAGTGGTCAAGGACGCGCTGATTGCCGCGAACGTCGACCAGAAAGTGATCTTCTGGGAAGGCAAGGGACCGAAACAGCCGATCCCGGTGACCAAGTTCTGCGACAACAAGATGAAGCGCGCGCAACTCATCGAGTGCCTGTCGCCGAACCGTCGCGTGACCGTGGAAGTCGTGGGCCGCGCCCAGTCCTTGGCCAAGCCGAAGCCGAAGGCCAAGGCGAAGCCGAAGGCCAAGCCCCGGTAATCGCGAGGTACAGCAACATAAAGCCCTGCTTCGGCAGGGCTTTTTTTTTACTGACAGAGCCGCCATGCAGACCGATACCGTGGAAGTGGTGGAAGCGCGCTGGGTCATCCCGGTCGACCCGCCACGCGCCGTGCTCGACCATCATGCCGTCGTGACGGGCGACGGGCGCATCCGGGAGGTGCTGCCCATAGCGCAGGCGCGCGAACGCTACTCCGGCGCGCGCCGCATCGAGTTGCCCGGGCACGCCCTGATCCCCGGGCTCATCAACCTGCATACCCATGCAGCGATGACGCTGATGCGCGGGCTCGCGGACGACCGAGCGCTGATGGACTGGCTGCAGAACCACGTCTGGCCGGTGGAATCCCGGCACGTCTCCGAAGCTTTCGTGCATGACGGCACCCTCCTCGCCTGCGCCGAGATGCTGCGTGGCGGCGTCACCTGCTTCAACGACATGTACTTCTACCCGGAAGCCGCCGCGCGGGCAGCGCTGACCGCGGGCATGCGCGCAGCGCTCGGCATCATCGCAATCGAAATGCCCTCCGCTTACGCGGCCGACGCGCAGGACTATCTCAGCAAGGGCCTGGCGGCGCGCGACAACGTGAAAGACGAACCGCTGCTGTCCTTCTGCCTCGCGCCACATGCCCCTTACACGGTCAGCGACAGAACCTTCGAGCGCATCGCCATGCTGCAGGGCGAGCTCGACCTGCCTCTGCACATCCACGTTCATGAAACACGCGACGAGATCGAGCAGAGCCTGACCCGCCATGGCGTCCGTCCGCTCGCGCGGCTGCAGCGGCTGGGGCTGGTGGACACCAATCTGATCGCCGTTCACGCCGTCCACCTCACGCCCCAGGAAAGCATCCTGCTGGCGGAGAAAGGCTGCCATATCGCGCATTGCCCGAGCTCCAACCTCAAGCTCGCCAGCGGCCTCGAGCCACCATCCCGTCTGCTGAAGGACGACGTCAACGTCGGCCTCGGCACCGACGGGGCAGCCAGCAACAATCGCCTGGATCTGTTCGCGGAGATGCGGCTTGCCGCCCTGCTTGCCAAGGGGGCGACCGGCGACCCGACGCTGCTGCCGGCGCATGAGGTGCTTGGGATGGCGACGATACACGCGGCGCGCGCGCTCGGGCTGGACGACCGCATCGGCACGCTGACGCCGGGGAAGCAGGCCGACATGACGGCGGTCAACCTGGACGTGCTCGAGTTGATGCCCTGTTACGATCCGCTGTCTCACCTGGTCTACGCGGCCGGGCGCGAGCACGTAAGCCACGTCTGGGTGAACGGCGAACTGCTGGTGGAAGACGGGCGCCTGCTGCGCCTGGACACGCGGGAACTGGCCGCCAAGGCGGCGTACTGGAAAGAGAAGATCAAGGGATAGTTTTCGGCGATAGGGCATCGCCAACCCCTTTCGCCTGACAGTCTCCAACGGGTAAGCTGGGAACCACGCGCCGAAAACCATGATTAACGTCGACCCGCTCGAACTCGAGAAATTCAGCCAGCTGGCGCACCGCTGGTGGGATCCCGGCTCCGAATTCAAGCCGCTGCACGACATCAACCCGCTGCGGCTCGACTACATCGACGGCATCGCCGGCCTGCGCGGCAAGCGCGTGCTCGACGTGGGCTGCGGCGGCGGCATCCTGGCCGAAGCCATGGCCGGGCGCGGAGCCGCGGTGACCGGCATCGATCTGGCGGAAAAGCCGCTCAAGGTGGCCCAGTTGCACCTGCTCGAATCAGGGCTGCAGGTGGACTACCGCCTGGCCGCCCCCGAAGCGCTCGCGCGCGAAATGCCGGCGAGCTTCGATGCCGTCACCTGCATGGAGATGGTCGAGCACGTGCCGGACCCGGCGGGCGTGGTGAAGGCCTGCGCGGAACTCGTGCGGCCGGGCGGGCACGTGTTTTTCTCGACGATCAACCGCAACCTGAAGTCGTACTTGTTCGCCGTGGTCGGCGCCGAGTACGTATTGAAGCTGCTGCCGCGCGGCACCCACGATTACGCCAGGTTCATCAAGCCCTCGGAACTCGCCGCGATGTGCCGCGCAGCCGGCCTGGACGTCGCCGCCGTCATCGGCATGACCTACAACCCCCTCACGAAGGTCTACGCGCTGGGCCCCGATACCGACGTGAATTACATCCTCCACAGCACGCGGGCGTGATCAAGACCGTCCTCTTCGACCTCGACGGCACGCTGGCCGATACGGCCCCCGACCTGGGTTACGCGGTCAATTGCATGCGCGAAGCCCGCGGCCTGCCGCCACTGCCGGCCTCCGTCACCCGCCCCATCACGTCCCTGGGCGCGCGCGGATTGCTGAACGCGGGCTTCGGTGTCGGGCCGGATCACCCCGACTATGGCGCGATGCGGGAGGAATTCCTGCGGCTCTACGAATCGAATATCTGCCGCGACACCCGGCTTTTCCCCGGCATCCCTGAATTGCTGGAGGCGCTGGCGCAAAGGCGGTCGCGCTGGGGCATAGTCACCAACAAGGCCGAGCGCCTCGCCCGCCTGCTGATCGGGAAACTGGCCATGGCAAGCCCGCCGGCCTGCATCATCGGCGGGGACAGCACCCCGCACTTGAAACCGCACCCCGCCTCCCTGCTCGCCGCCTGTGAAATTCTCCGGGAAAGCCCCGGCGCCTGCATCTACGTAGGCGATGACCTGCGCGACATCGAAGCGGGCCGCGCCGCCGGCATGCCGACGGCGGCGGCCGGATGGGGCTACCTCAACGGCGGCAGGCCGGAGCGCTGGAATGCCGACTGGATGCTCCAGGAACCGCAGGATCTCCTGCGGTTCCTGTAGGTTTCCCGCATTCATGATTCGGGACCCCGCCACGTCGCCCGGTATTGAATCACTGCTCCCCGCCCATATCTGGGATAATGTCGACGGACATATCCCGAATCATGGGGGCGACCCGGTTTCGACGTGGGTCACGAAGCAGTACAGGGCATGCCAAGGTCCAGTTACCTTGTAAATCCGCTGGAAACTATAAACGCCAACGACGAGCGTTACGCTCTAGCCGCCTAATACCGGCTAGACGCTGCACTGGCTTGCTGATGGGCCAGGCCGGAGGGACAGCGAGGCGCAAGCCTTGCCGTTCAATCGGTGCAGCGTCATTTACATCAGCCTCTCCCGCGGTCTGGTCGCTTGGCCGTGTGGATCCGTCGAAGCGACTGGCTGAGCGTCAGCCTGCCGGCCGGCGGGCGCGAGGCGAGATCCAAATGACCTGGCTAAGCATGTAGTCCTGGCTGTGTAGGGCTTGCGGACGCGGGTTCAATTCCCGCCGCCTCCACCAATAAAAACGGCCACCTTCCGGTGGCCGTTTTCCTGGAAATCGCTCTGTAAATTTTATTGTTCTTTTTCAAGGAAGCGCGGCGGCCCGCGCTTCCTTTTACAGCGGCTTGATCTGGGCCGCTTTCAGGCCTTTCTGCCCGCGCGTGACTTCGTAGCTGACGCGCTGCTTTTCCTTCAACGACTTGTGGCCGCTGCCCTGGATCTCGGAAAAATGCGCGAACACTTCCTCGCCGCCATCATCCGGGGTAATGAATCCGAAGCCCTTTGCATCGTTGAACCACTTCACGGTACCGGTTGCCATACAACTCTCCTATACGAAAATAAAATATCGCGGACCCATGCCCGCACTGCGCATACGAATCAAGAAGTGGTTTTGAGAACGAGACACTCCGCCCGGACGGGAGAAGGACTACGGATCAGCAATACGCCCTTGAAACGACTGCGGGGCGAACAATACCTGCATTCCCGATAAAGCGCAACTTGGTCATTCGTCACGCTTTTTTGGCAAATCGCGGGCAGGCGCCGCGCCGTCCCGGCGGGTTTGCCTACTTCCCCTGATTGCCGGTCCCGCCTTGCACCAGCGCGCGCAAGGCTTCGCGGGACGGCAGGGACGCCGGGTCCACGATGACCTGGCGCACCCCCGCGGCATCGAGGCAATCGGACTTGTAGCGCTCCGCCCCCAATGTATCCATGACGCCGGGCGATTTCATCCCGACCACGGCGACGACCCGCATTTCCCTGTCACACACGACGAAATCCAGCGGGCAGGCGGACAGGCGACGCAGCTGCTGCTGGCGATCGAAGCCGCTCGCTTTCGGAACAACCACCGAGGCCAGCGTCACGTTGGCAAAAACCAGGTGGTCGGGCATGCCCGTCTTGAGCAACAGGTAAACCAGTGCCTGCGGCCGGTCGAGGAACTTCTCCCTCGCGGAAAAGCCAGCCGGTTCCGCCGCAGGCGCGGCCTCGGCCCGGACGGCAGCGGAGGCAGTGGCATCCGGCGGAGCCGCATCCGCCTTCTGCTTGAATATCTGGTCGAAACGCTCCTTGCGGACGGCCTCGCGCCGGGCGGCCTTCTTGCGGTAATCCCAGACGAAAACGGCGATCACGCACCCCAGCACCAGCAGGAAAAGCAGCCATGCCACGATCGCCTCCGCTGCCGGTCCGGCTCAACCCTGCAAGCCAGGGTCTGAAGACCGCCGGTCGGGCACGGGCAGCAGGCCGCCGGACATCAGGCAATCCAGGCGGTCACCGCACGCCATGTGCGCCAGACCGAGAGCGCGCGCCCGGCGATGGAAAACAGCCCGCGGCGCCGGGTAACCGCGAGCGCCGCGACGATGGCGGCAACCAGCAAGAGATGCCCGCGGAGGTAGCGCGCGACATCCACTCCGCGATCGATGATCCCTATCGGGCCTTGCAGCCCCCGGAAGCTGGCCGCGACAGCCATGCGCTGCACTTCCGCACGCGCGATCAACCGCTCCTTGCGGCGCGCGATCTCGATCAGTTGGTCCCGTGCGCGACTCATTGCGGCGTCAACCGGTCCTTGTCCCGCTTCAGCTCTTCGAGGCTGGCCGCAAACAGGCCGGACCGCGCCTGCATGCGATCGCGAACGACCATCGCCATGCCGATTCCGGCCGCGAGAAAAATGCACGCGAGCACGACGATCGCCGTGATCCTGTAGCTGTCCCAGAAAACGGCAACGAGCAGGACAACCAGGAGGAGGATGCCGACGCCGAGGAAAAACAGGGCGCCGGCCGCCCAGAACAACAGCTGCAGGAGCCGTACGCGCTCTTCCTCGAGCTCGGTGGCCAGCAGCTCGAAGCGGGTCCGCAGCAGCGCGACCAGCGTCGCCGCGAGGTTGCGCAGTGACTGCACGATGCCGACACCGGCGCCGGTGTCTCCCGTATCGGGTGCTGGCACGTCCGCAGTCCGTCGGCCTGCTTCAGCGCCGGCCGATCAGCAGGCCGATGATGAGACCGACGCCGGCAGCAATGCCCACCGCCTTCCACGGGTGATCGTGGACGTATTCGTCCGTGGCGCGGGCGGCCTGCTTGCCCGTGTCGAGCAGCACATCCTCGACTTCGGCCAGCTTGGTCTTGGCCTGGCGCAGGCTGTCCTGGATCCTCTCGCGCGCGGCGGTCACCTTCTCGCCCGCCTGGTTGGCGGTCGCGCGCAGCAATTCCTCCGCGTCGGCAATCACGGCCTTCATGTCCTGGGCGAGCTTATCCTTGGAGACGGCGGTATCGGGGGTCGTCATGGCGTCCTCTTGGCAGGGAATTGATACGGGGCGACAGAGGGATCAAGGCTACCGGTTTTACCCTGCAAACTCAACCGCCCGGCGCAGCCGCGGACAACCTCGGGCGCGTGCCGATGCAGCCGACCGGAGACGGCGGCTGGTATAGAATCCCGTCACGAGTCGCTCAAGGGGAGGCATAATGGGCATTACAAGCTTCATCGTGCTGGGCGTGCTGCTGGTGGCCGTGGCGTACGCGGTCATGATCTACAACAGCCTGGTCCAGGTTAAGCACAACGTTGTCAAGGCGTGGGCCAACATCGACGTGCTGCTCAAGCAGCGCCACGACGAGCTGCCCAAGCTGGTCGAGACCTGCAAGCAGTACATGAAATTCGAGCAGGACACGCTCACCAAGGTCATGGAAGCGCGCTCCAAGGTGTTCACGGCGCGCGA
>CAYSRR010000030.1:3286-18142 GCA_964433375.1 uncultured Streptomycetaceae bacterium | reverse complement strand
GAATGAACCGCCCCGCCGCAAGCAGCGGGGTATCAAGTTGGAGCTTGGCCAGTACACTCGCCGCAAGCGGCGGGGAATTGGACCCGGAGAATCGATTAAACCCCGAAGCCGATGCGCTTGTCATCCGCGCCCCGAAATCAAGCGGTTATGTTTTCAGAGCCGCTTGGTTTTGAAGTTATCGGCGTGTATCGGCGTCCATCGGCGGCTGAAGAGAACAAGAAATGAAAAGGCCGCGCAGCGCGCGGCCTTCATTCATTCCCCGTCACTCACCTTGCCAGCGGATCCGGCCGCAGCTGGAACTTCACGACCTTCGGCCGGTTCTGCGTGCCGCCCTCGTAGTGAAATATGGTGCGCGTGGAATCCGTCGCCCACAGCGCGCGCCCTTTCCAGCCCGCGCGGGGATCGTCGATCCGCCCCTCGCCCCACTTCGCGAAGAAGCCGCGATACGGCACGCGGAGCGTGACGAACTTGCCGTTCACCAGCGCGAAGTACGAGTCGCTCATGTTACCGGTGGCGATCGGCGTGTTCGTGCCCAGCCCGAACGTGTTGAACTGGTCCACCCAGACGTAATAGCTCGCCTCGGCGCTGCCGTCGTCCTGCACGTCCCGGAACTGCGGGCCGGGGAAGCGGTACAGCGTCCAGCCCTCGGGGCAGTGCTTGCCGGTCGCCTTCGGCCCGTTCAGCGGCCCGTGGCACTTGCTGCGATCGAACTGCCCGAGATGCCCGCTCGCGAGCGACACCCAGTAGACGCCGTTGCGGTCGATGTCGCCGCCGCGCGGCCCGTAGCCGGGAAACGGCGGCTCGTACACCTCGGTGAGCGATGTGTGCGTCGGGTCGGGCCCCGGCGCGACCCGCACCACGCGGCCGGGGAAGCCGAGCTGGGTGCCCCAGATCGAGCCGTCCTTCGGGTTGTAGCCGACGCTGTAGAGGTTCGCCGCGATGCGCGTGTCCTTCGACGGATCGGCCGGCTGGTTCGGCTCGACCCAGGCGTCGCGCTTGCCGTTGCCGTTGGTGTCGAGCACGAACGGCGACCAGCCCTGCGCCCGCTTCTCGTCGCCGGTCTCCTCGAACAGCTTGCGGTTGATCCAGCCGAACGCACCCGGCCCGGAGACGCCGCTGGAGAACCACAGCGTGTTGTTAGCGTCCTCGGCCAGGATCACGTGGTGCGTCGGGAAGCAGGTGCTGATCAGCGTGAATTTTCCGGTCGCCGGATCGTACATCGAGGCGTGGCGGCCGGCGCTGTTCAACGGGAACACCTTTGCCGACGGGTGGTCGCCGCCCTTGCGGCAGTAGTCGGGGTTGGCCGCGGGGCGGATCCGCACCGCCGCCCATACGCGTCCCTTCTCGTCCATCATCTGGTTGTGGGTGTTGGCCTGTGCGTCCCAGATCGGCTCGGGACCCCAGTACGGCGACGGCGCCATCGGGTCAGTGCGGTGCGACGGGGTCTTCGGGTCGCGCACCGGGTGCCGCACCGTCGTCGCGGCATGCCGCACCGGGTCGAGTACCGGCCAGTTGTCGGTGCTGTTTTCGGGCGCGCCGTAGATTTTGCCGTTGGCGTTGACGGTCGGCTTGCGCCGGTCCGTCGAAATCAGGTCGTGCATGTAGCCGGTGGGCGTGCTCCAGTCCCACAGCGTGAGCACGATGTTGCGCTCGACGCCCTGCGGCCGCGGCGGCTGCGCGAACGGCAGCTCGCCCTGCGCGATGCGGTCGGTCCAGTCGGCGAAGTCGGCGATCACGCGCTCGCGGTCGAAGCGGTTGATCACGTTGATCATCTGGGTCATGGCCTGCCCCGAGGCGATGCGCCGCATCCACGCATCCCTGGAATTCATGTGCGCGAAGTCTTTGGGCATCGTGCGCATGCCCTTGGAGCCGATGGCGTGGCACGACATGCAGCCGGTGGTCTTCAACTGGTTGAGCCACTCGGGCTGGGTTTTCATCGGCCCGGCGGGAAATTCGTCCTTGCGCGGGATTTTCAGCATGGCATACCAGTAGATCGGCGGGTAGTACTCCGCGGCCGCGGCCGCGCTCGGCGCCTGCACCGCCTTCAGGTTGAGGAGCCGGCCCGGCTGGCTGCGCACCTTGGGCGAGTCCACCAGTCCGTAGCCGCGCACCCACACCTGGTAGCTCGCCTTCGGCAGATCGGGCATGACGTAGCGCCCGCGATCGTCGGTGACGACGATCCTGGCGAACTTCGTCGGCAGGTCGGTCGTCTCCGCGATCACCCAGACACCGGCTTCCGGCCCCTTCGCCCCGGTGACCACGCCGCCCAGGTCGGAAGATCCGACAGTAATCGCCGGATCGCCGCCGCCCGGAGAGCCCATCTGCGCACAGGCAACCAGCAGCGCGACCGCGACGGCGGCAGCGCCCCAATGCAGACGGTTCTTTCTCATGTTCCCGTACCTCGCGACCGGAGACCCGCAACCCGCGACTCGTGACCCGCGACCCGCGACTGGATTGCCCTCATGCCCCCTCCCTGAGGCGCCTACATTACCCCAAAACCCGCGACGAGTGATGGGTGATGAGTGACGCGTGACCAGGCACTTGTGGGAGAATGGCCCCATGGAAATCAAGCCGCTGGGGCCCGGTTTCGCCGCGGAAGTGCGCGGGGCCGGGCTCGCCGACGTGGCGGCGCGCGACGACGCCTATGCCGCGGTGCGGGCAGCGTTCGAGGAACACTCGGTGCTGCTGTTCCGCGGCCAGCCCATCACCGACGAATTGCAGGTCGCCTACTCGAAACGCTTCGGCCCGCTGGAAACCGCCAAGGCCGCCTCGCGCGGGGAAGGCACGCCGTTTTCCGTCCTCACCAACGTCGAGCCCGACGGTAGCCTGGTGCCGCCCGACCACAAGGAAGCGCTGCGCGCACGCGCCAACCAGTTGTGGCACACCGACAGTTGTTTCAAGGACCCGCCGGCGCTCGCTTCCGTGCTCTCGGTACGGATACTCCCGTCCACCGGCGGCGAGACCGAGTTCGCGTCGAAGCGGCTGGGCTGGGAACGGCTGCCGGAACCGCAGCGGGCACGGCTCGCCGATGCCTGCGCCTGGCACGACTACGCCCATTCGCGCGGCAAGATCTCGAAGAGCATGATCTCGGAGCGCGAGCGCGCCACTCTGCCGCCGGTGCGCTGGCGCATCCGCTGGCACAACCCGGCGAACGGGCGCGACTCGCTCTACCTGGCGTCGCACACCTATGCCATCGACGGTCTGCCGCGGGACGAGGCGCAGGCGCTGCTCGCGGAACTGATCGAGCACGTGACGGCGCCCGGCCACACGTACCTGCACCGCTGGCAGCCGGGCGACGTCATCATGTGGGACAACCGCTGCGTGCTGCACCGCGGCCGCCCCTGGCCCGACGGCGAGCCGCGCCACATCGTCCGCACCACCATCACCGCCACCGACGCGGACGGGCTGGCCGGCGTGCGGCCGCTGACGCAGGCTGCGTGATTCGTGATTCGTGAGTCGTGATTCGACCCTTTTTTCCTTTTCCCTTTTCCCTTTTCCCTTCGGCGTAATGGCCAGCTTCAAACCGGAAAACGACCTGGAAGTGCTGTTCGTGGACGCCGCGACGGACGCGTCGAAGCGCGCGGCGTTCTACCGCAGGCTGATCGAAGCGACGCTGCTGGTCGCGCACGACGGCCCCGCCACCGCGCGGGGCAGCCTGAAAACGGCGAGCCGGGAACCGGCATTCCGGATGCTGGAGATCAACGGCGTCCCGCACTGCCCGGTGTACACCTCGACCGCGCGCGCCGCCGCCCAGGGCCACGGCGAGGGCTACTTCCACCAGGTCAAGGCGCGCGCGCTGATGGAAAGCCTGCCCGGCATGCCTTTCGTGCTGAACCCGGGATCGAGCCCCAGCAAGGTGTTCAGCCGCGAAGAGATCGCGGCGCTGCTCGACGGCAGCCTGACGGCCGGACCCGGCCAGTCCTGAGCGGGACCCGAAGCCATGTTCAGGGAAATGGGAAGAAAGATCTCCGTGGTCTTCCTGCGGGGCATGGTCGTGGTGCTCCCCATCACCCTGACGATCGCGCTCCTGGCGTGGTTCGCCGCGGTGACCGAGAACTATCTCGGGGAACTCTTCCGCGCTCTGCTGCCGGAGTGGCGATACTGGCCCGGGCTCGGGATCGTGCTGAGCGTCGCGCTCATTTTCGCCGCCGGCATACTGGTGAACGCGCGGCTCGCGCGATGGCTGCTGGAACGCGCGGAGTCCCTGCTCGCGCGCATCCCGGTCGTGAAGAGCATCTACCTGAGCATCCGCGATGTCGCCACCTTCATGTCGGGCGACACGCAGAAGGGTTTCAGCCAGGTCGTGGCGGTGCGCATCCAGGAGATGCGTCTGATCGGCTTCGTGACGACCGAGAACCCCAGGGGCCTGCCGGGCACGGACGGCGGCCCGATCATCGGCGTCTACCTGCCGATGAGCTACGGCATCGGCGGCTACACGGTGTACTTGCCGAAGGCGCTGGTCGAGCCGCTCGACATGTCGCTCGAGGACGCCATGCGGATCACGCTGAGCGGCGGCGTGTCCGCGGACAACAATCGCAAAGGGGGCGGGCCCGGGCGGGAAGCGGAGAAATGATCCGCCGGCGGACGGAATCGTTCCGCCGCGCCCGGCTCATTCTCCCGCGCGCGCTCTGCCGCCAGCAGCGCGCCAAGTGCCCCGAGGACAGGCGCGTATCGCTCGAGCGCGTTGATCGACGTGCGTCCCGCCGTTCGAACGCGCTCAAATAAAGCGGCGCGGCAGCGTCCGCGTTTATTCGGACTTGATGCCCGCTTCCTTGACGACTTTCCCCCAGCGCGCGTACTCGCCGCGGAGAAAAGCCGCGGTCTGATCGGGCGCGCGCGTCTCCGGCTCGCCGCCCAGCGCGCGCATGCGCGCCTGGATCTCGGGCGGCGACATCACCTTCACGGTCGCGGCGTGCAGCCGCTCGATGATCGCGCGCGGCGTGCCCGCCGGCGCCATCAGCGCGTACCAGTTCACCGCCTGCAGCCCCGGCATCCCCGCCTCGACCGACGTCGGCATCTCCGGCAGCGACTGCGAGCGCTTGGTGTCCATCACGACGATGCCGCGCATGCGCCCTTCCTTCACGTAGGAGACGCCGCTCGAGACGACGGTGATCACCATGTCCACGTCCCCGCTCATCGCGCCGACGAGGCCCAGGCTCGCGGTCTTGTAGGGAACGTGGGTGAACTTCACCTTCGCCAGGCTCTCCAGCAGCCCCGCGGCGATGTGGTTGGCCGAGCCCACGCCGCCCGAGCCGTAGGCGATCTTGCCCGGCGACTGGCGCGCGAGCTGGACCAGCTCCTTCAGGCTCTTCGCCGGCACCGTCGGGTGGAGGAACAGCCCGTTGGGGATGGTCTGCAGCAGCACGACCGGCGTGAAGTCCCGCACCGGGTCGTAGGTCACCTTCGGATAGATGAGCGGGTTCGTGAGCAGCGGCACGGCGCCCATCAGCAGCGTGTAGCCGTCCGGCGCCGAGCGGGCCGCGGCGTCGAAGGCGATGCCGCCGGCGGCGCCCATGCGCGGCTCCACGATCACCTGCTGGCCCAGCGCCGGGGAAAGCTGCTGCGCGACCATGCGCGCCGTCAGCTCCGAACCGCCGGCGAAGCCGATCAGGATGCGCACCGGCTTCACCGGGTACTGCTGCGCCATCGCGGCTCCTGCCGCGATGGCGCAGCAAAGGAGGAAGGCGAAAGTCGAAAGGCGAAAGTGAATCCCGATTCGATTTTGCCTGGCGCCTTCCGGCGGTTCTGAAAGTTCAATCTTCGACATGCGTTTCACCCTTTCGACTTTCGCCTTTCGACTTTCGCCTTCATTTCTGCTCTTCGTCTTCCGCTTCCACCATCGCCCACACGCGGCGGAACGGCCCGCGGCTCTTCAGCAGCTCGGCGCCCGCGTCGGCGGCGGTCGGCTCGTCGATCCACTGCGGCTGGCCGAGCCCGACGCTGATGCAGGCGCGACGGGCGTTTTCCTCGAACAGGAACGCGCCGCCCACCGCCTCTTCCACGCTGGCGCCGGTCACCGCCGCCCCGTGCGCGCGCATGAGCACGGCGCGGTGCGGCCCGAGCGCCTTCGCCAGCGCCTCGCCGCGCTGCCGGTTGCTCACCAGCCGCGGGTCGGGAAACACCGGGATGCCGTCGTGGAACAGTGTGCCCATGAGATGGATCGGGCGCAACGCCTGCCCGCTGGTGGTGAACGCCGTCGAATGCATGCCGTGATAGTGGATCACGCTGCCGACGTCGGGGCGCGAGCGCAGTATCTCGAGATGGATCGGGTATTCCCCCGGCAGGTCGCCGCGTCCCGCGAGCTTCTTGCCTTCCATGTCCACGAGCAGGAAATCGTCCGCGTCCGCCTTGAGTCCCAGCGAATGGCGCGTCAGCAGGAAGCGGTCGGTGCCGAGACGCAGGCTCAGGTGGCCGAAGCCCTCGATGTAACCGCGCCGGTAGAGGAAGCGCCAGGCCTTGAGCGCGTTGGCCGTCAGTATCGCGTCGGGCGTCACGGGCGTGCCCATCTCATTTCGGCGGAATGACGGGCAGCAGCAGGTACGACGGGCGGTCGCCGCCCGAGTGGATCGTCGTCACCGCGCCCTGGTTGTAGTCGGCGTGGAAGTGCGTGAAGTGCTGCGCGCCGACGCCGTCCGCCGGCGAGATGTCCAGACGCAGCTTGTGCCCCTTGCGGAACACCATGGACGTCGGCCAGATCTCGACCTGGCACTCGACGACTTCGCCCGGCTTCAGCCACCAGCGCTCGTCGTGCGCGTGGTACGGCCGGTACGGCAGCGACTTCCGCGGGTCGAGCTTGCGGTGCGAGGCGCGCAGCCAGCCCTTGGTCACGCAGTGGAGCGGCTCTCCCTGCTGGCCCATCTCGGGCACGTCCTTGCCGTCGGGACCGATGTTGCGCAGCGTCGCGAAAAGGTCGGTATCCTCGCCGGTGCTGGAAACCCAGACGTTGAGCACGATCGGCCCGGTGATCTCGGTGTCCTCCGCCATCGGCGGCGTCTCGAACGACACGCCGCGCGGGATTTTCCCCGGACGCGTCGGCGCGCTCTGCCCGTAGCTCACCGTCGCCGCCTTCGGCGGCGCCGACGCCGTCAGCTCGCCCTCCACCGCCTTCGGGTCGTCCGATGCGGCGCGGTCGATCTTCAGGTAGTGCTTCGTCCACTGCGTGCGCGGGATCGGCCAGTCGTCCTCGAAGCGGAACGCGTACGGCTTCATGCTGCCGCCGGTGCGGATCTCGAGCTTGACCGGCGGCTCGTCGAGTATCCCGGTGTCGATCCCCTTCAGCCACTGGTCGAACCAGCGCAACTGGTCGATGCGCGCCTCCTCCGAGTGAAACGGGTGGTAGTGCGTGCCGCTGTGGATCCTGAGCTTCTTGTGCTTCGAGGCGGCGTTCATGTAGCCCTCGGTGTTGCCGCGCAGGTGCATCGCGAAGCCGCTCCAGTTGCCGGCGCTGAACACCGGCACCTCGATCTTGTCCCAGCGCGCGCTCGCCATGCGCCAGTACTCGGAGTCGAGGTCGTTGCGCATGAAGTGCCACAGCATGTTGTTCTCGAATGCGTCGGGATTGTAGGAGCGCGGCCTGCCGAGCAGGTGCCACGCCGTGTTGCGGTTGTGCCAGCTCGCGATGAAGCCCAGCGCGAAGATGCCGCCGTGGTAGGCCTGGTCGCGGTACTGGTCGGCGCGCCCTTCCCACGGGATGATCGCCTTGAGCGAAGGCGGCTGCAGCCCCGCCACCTTCCACTGGAACGCCGCGTGGTAGGAGATGCCGAGCGTGCCGACGCTGCCGTTGCACCACGGCAGCTTGGCCACCCACTCGATGCAGTCGTAGCAGTCGAGCGATTCCTGGTACGAGCTCGGGTCCGACTTGCCGGGCGACTTGCCGGAGCCGCGGGTGTCCACGCGCAGCAGGGCGTAGCCGCGCGGGCACCACCACATCGGGTTGCCCGTCTCCCAGTTCATGTAGGGGTTGGGCTTCTCCTCCAGGTCGGGCGGCGGCACCCACAGCTTGTCCTTCTGGTACGGCCCGATGTTCATGATCACCGGGAAGCGCTCGCCGGCGGCGCCCTCGGGACGGAAAATGTCGCCGTACAGTACGGATCCGTCGCGCAACGGTATGCGCATGTCCTTCTCGACGACCAGCCTGTAGTCCTTCGGCTCGGATGTCTTTTTGCCGGCTGCCATCATTTCCTCTTGTTGTTGCCTGCCGGGCGGCAGGACGCCGTTATCGCTTCACTTCTTCTCGAACTGCTTCGCCAGCCCCGGCTCGAACTCGCCGTCGATCAGGACGTAGAGCATGCGCACCATCTTGCCCGAGCGGTTGCTCCAGGCATGGCTGGTTCCACGCTGGATGACCACGTCGCCGGCGCTCAGCTTGACCTCCTCCTTGTCGAGGATCATGTAGATCTCGCCGTCGAGCACCACCGCGTAGTCAAGGGTCTTGGTGCGGTGCATCAGCGGGTGGCGGCCGCCCCTGCCGAACGTGGCGGCGTCCGCGCTGCCCATCTTCCCGAACATTTCCTTCGCCTTTTCCGGGGTGACGTCGCGCAGCGCCTCGCTGGTTTCCGGCGGCACCTCGGAGATGCGGAACACGGTGCCGCGCGCCACCGGCTGGAGCTGGCGCGGCCCGGCCACGGGATCGGGCTCGTCGCGCGCGATCGGCACGGGCATGGCGCTCGTCTTCCAGACGTCGTTCGCGATCTGCCCGGGGCGCAGCGGATTGGCATGGGCCGGCGCGAAGCCGTCCGAAACGACGATCGCGTTGCCGTCCGCATCGTGGCCGGTGACAACGCGCCGAATTTTTCCTTCCATGGGGATGCGCTCCGTGAGTTGAAAGTGATTTGACCGGCGGAAATTCCGGTTCGATTCTACCCGCTTGCATTTTGCGGTGCCACTTCGCGGCCACCCGGCGCGCCGGAAATCCATCATGCGGATTTCCCCGCGCGCGGCCGTGCGGGAAAGGCCGCGACCACCGGTTCCTCCTATACAATCGAAAACAGCTTGCAACCACGCGCGCATCGAAAGGAATCGAATGACAACGGCAGGGAAACGCACCGGCAGGAAAAAGACGGGCGCGAGCAAGATCAAGACCTACGACCTGCACAACCACGTGGTGCCGGAGAGCGTGATCCAGGCGGTCAAGCGCGATCCGAAGCGCTATGGCCGGCGCGTCGTGGAAAAGAAGGGCAAGCGCTACTTCGACGCCCACGGGCGGCTGATCGAGCTGCGGCCGGAATTCTGCGACGTCGAAGCGAAGATCGACTGGATGGACCGCGCCGGCATGGACGTCTCCGCCATCTCGGTCGGACCCGTCATCTATTTCTACTGGCTCGCCTCCGGCCCCGGCACCGAGATCATCCGCCTCGCCAACGACGGCATCGCGCAGATGGTGGACCGCCATCCCGACCGGTTGCGCGGCCTGGCGCACCTGCCGATGCAGGATCCGGAGGCGGCGATCGCCGAGCTCGAGCGCGTCGTGAAGGAATACAGGTTCAAGGGCGTCGAGCTCGGCACCTCGATCGAGGGCCTGCCGCTGTCCGACCGCAAATTCCGCAAGGTGCTGAAGGCGATCGAGAAGCTCGGCCTGTTCGTGCTCACGCACCCGTACCAGTGCCTCGCCAAAGGCTGGATGGACGAGTACTACCTGCGCACCTTCATCGGCTTCCCGCTCGACACCACGATCATGGCGTCGCACCTCATGTTCAGCGGCGCGTTGGACGAGCTGAAGAAGCTGCGCTTCCTGCTGGTGCACGGCGGCGGCTTCCTGCCCTACCAGATCGGCCGCTTCGAGCACGGCTACCATGAGCGCCCGGAGCCGAAGTCCGGCGGGGCCAGCTCGCCAGGCAGGCTGTTCAAGCGCTTCTATTTCGATTGCCTCACGCACGACCCGCGCGCCACCCGCCACCTGATCAACATGGTCGGCGCGGACCGCATCGTCATCGGCACCGACAATCCCTACGACATGGCGCCGAAAGGCGACAAGCGCCAGGTGGGCCAGGTGGACGCGATCCCCGGGCTCACACGGGAGGAACGGATGTGGATCTGCGAGAAGGCGGCGAAAAAGCTGCTGGGCGAACGATAAACCAGCGGTTGCACGGTATCATCACAACAAGGAGGAGTCGATGTCACATCATGCTTTGAGGTGCCTCGTTGCAACAGCCATCCTGGCAATCGCCGTCCCGGCGACCGCGCAGGCCCAGTCGTGGCGTCCCGACAAGCCGATCGAGTTCGTCGTGCCGACCGGCGCCGGCGGCAGCAACGACGCCGTCGCGCGCGCCGTGCAGGTGGTCATGCAGTCCGGCAAGCTCGCCGCCACGCCGATCAGCGTCATCAACCGCAGCGGGGGCAACCACACCATCGCGCGCACCTACGTCAACAGCAACCCGGGCGACGCGCACTTCATGTTCCTGGACAACCCGACGATCATCGCGAACCGGCTCCTCGGCCTGTCGCAGCAGCAGTTCAGCGACTTCAGCCCGATCGCGCTGCTGGTCAGCGAGTATCCGCAGTTGACCGTGAAGGCGGATTCGCCGATTCGCGACCTGCGCGACATGATCGAGCGCCTGAAGAAGGATCCCGAGTCGGTCAGCATCGCCACCTCCAACATCGGCGGCACCAACCATCTCGCGGTCTCGCTGGTCGCCAAGACAGCCGGGATCGACCCGCGGAAGCTGAAGATCGCGATATTCAAGACCAACGCCGAGGTCATCTCCGCGGTGATCGGCGGGCACGTCGACGTGCTGGTCGGCTCGCTGGGAACGGCGAGGTCCCAGATCGCCGCGGGAAACGCGCGCATCATCGCGCAGGGCGCCGCTCAGCGCGGGACCGATCCCCTGCTCGCCAACGTTCCGACGTTCCGCGAACTGGGCCATGACGTCACGCTCGCCAACTGGCGCGCGTTTTCCGGGCCGAGGGGGTTGAGCGCCGCGCAGATCGCCTACTGGGAGGAGACGCTCGCCCAGGTGGTCGAGACCGAAGAATGGAAAAAGCTGCTGGCCAGGCGGGCCTATGCCCCCACCTTCCTGCGCAGCCGGGACTTCCTGAAGTTCCTCGAGAATGAGACCGTCGTCCTCAAGTCGGCCCTGGGCGAACTGGGCATGCTGAAGTAGCCGCTCGGCGCCCGCGGGCCGGCCCCGCGGGCGTCCGCTTACTGCTTGACCATGCCGAGCTCGGCCAGCATCTTCGTCAGCATCCCGTACTCGGCATCGAGATGCTTGCGCGCCTGGGCACTCGGCAGGAAGCCCTCGGCCCAGCCGTTGCGGTCGAGATCGCTCTTCCAGTCGTCGGTGTTCACGATGCGGGAAAAAGCATCGTCCCAGAAGGCGATCTGCGCCGGCGTCAGCCCTCCCGCGGCGACGAAGCCGCGCCAGGCGTAGTAGCTGGCGTCGACGCCCTGCTCCCGGAATGTCGGCACGGCGGCCAGCGCCGCCGCCTGGCGCGTGTCCGCGCTGATGCCGAGCGGGCGCGCCGCGCCGCTCTGCATGTGCTGGATCGCGCCGCCGGGGGTGCCGACCCAGACATCCACGTGGCCGCCCAGCGCCTGCGTCATGCCCTGGCCGCCGGAAGAGAACACGACCGTCTTCGCGGTCTTCGGGTCCATGCCCGCGGCGCGCACGATCATGCCGATCACGATGTGGTTCTGGTTGCCGCGCGCGGTGGCGAAGCCGAAGCTCACCGACTGCGAATCCTTTCTCAGCCGCGCGATGACGTCCTTGATCGAGGCAAACGGCGACTCGTTCCGGGTCCAGGCCACCACGTACTCGCGCATCAGGATGTTGAGCGGCGTCATGTCCTGGTAGCGCACCTTGCCTACCCCGAGTATCTGGTTGGTGACGAGCGCCGTCGAGAGCGTCGCGATGTGGTGCGCGTCGCCGGCATGCTGCTGCGCGAGCGTCGTCCACGCGACGAGACCGCCGCCGCCCGGGCGGTTGGTCACGGTGAGGCTGGGGAAACCCGGCACCGCCTGCAGCAGCAGCCGCTGGATCTGGCGGCCCTGCCGGTCGGCCGCGCCGCCGGCGCCCGAGGCCACCAGGATGTCCACGTTCCGCGCCGGCTTCCACTCCTGCGCGATCGCGAGATTCGCGATCGCGAAAAAAAGAAAGGCGAGAGCCGAGAGACCAGTGCCCCGACTGCATGTTTTCTGTTTCACGTTCATTCCTGCCTCCTTCCGCCCTGTACCTTGCGACTCGTGACTCGTGACTCGTGACTTCAACGTTTGACGAGCCCCAGCTCCACCAGGATCTTCGTCAACAGCTCGGTCTGCGCGTCCAGGAAGCGCGCCGTCTCGGCCGCGTTCTTGTAGTCGCTCTGCCAGGAATAGCGCGCCAGTTCCTGCTTCCAGGCGTCGTCCTCGATCATCCGGCCGAAGCTGTTGCTCCAGTAATCCACCTGCACCGGCGTGATCCCCTGCGGCGCGATGAAGCCGCGCGCGTCCGAGAACACCGCGTCGATGCCCTGCTCGCGGAAGGTCGCCACCGGAGCGAGCGGGCCCGGCTGCCGTTCCGCCGCGCCCAGCCCCAGCACGCGCGCCGCGCCGCTCTCCATGTGCGGCACGACACTCGCCGCCGAGCCGACCCAGACGTCGACGTGTCCGCCCAGCGCGGCGGTGATGCCCTGTCCGCCGGAGCTGTACACCACTACCTTGACCGCCTTGGGATCGACCCCGGCCGCGCGCGCCAGCATCGCGATCAGGATGTGGTTCTGGTTGCCGCGCGTGTTGGACAGGCCGAACGACAGCCCCTGCGGGTCCTTGCGCAGGCGGGAGATCAGGTCCTGCGCCGAGGCGACCGGCGAATCGGCCTTGACCCACACGACGATGTGCTCGCGCATCAGCATGCTGATCGGGGTGAGGTCCTGGTAGCCGATCTTCGCCACGCCGAGGATGCGGTTGACCAGGATGCCGGTCTGCATGACGTACAGGTAGTGGGCGTCGCCGGGGTGCTGGGCGAGCACCGTCAGCGCCACCGAACCGCCCGCGCCCGGGCGGTTGTTGACCGTGATGCTCGGGATGCCGGGCATGGCCTGCAGCAGTTTCTGCACGGTGCGCGCCTGGCGGTCGGATGCGCCGCCGGCGCCGGTCGACACGACGATCTCGACGTTCTTCGACGGCAACCAGCTTTGCGCACTGGCGGCGGTCGCCCCCAGCGCGCAAAAAAGGATGAGGGATGAGGGATGAAGGATGACCCGGGCCCAAAAACCTCTCTGCATGTTCTTCATTCTTCCTCCTTTCGCCTTTTCCCTTTTTCCTTTTTCCTTGCTTCTCAGGCCCCACGGTCGTATCCCGGCAGCACGCGGCAGTCGACGACCACCATCCTGTTCTCGCGCGCGAGCGCGAGCGCCTTCTGGATCGCCGGCAGCACGTCGGGCACCTGGTCCACCGGGCCGATGCCTTCCGCGCCCATCATGCGCGCCATGCCGGCGATGTCCACGTCGGGCCTGGAGATGTGCTGGCCGATCCACTTGTTTTCCTCCGGCCGGCCGCGGTCCCTGGCCATGCGGCCCTGGTGGCGCTCGTCGTTGTAGAACGAGCGATTGTTGCACACCACCAGCACGCACGGCATCTGGTAGTGGGCCGCGGTCCACACCGCGGTGTTGCCCATCAGGAAGTCGCCGTCGCCGACCACGCCGATGGGAATGCGCCCGGTGCCCTTCAGCGCGAGCGCGGCGCCGACCGTCATGCCCGGACCCGAGCCGACGCCGGCGCCGCCGTCGTGGCCGATGTAATCGAGCGGGTGGCGGAAATGGGAGTAAGCGCCGCTCCAGCCGAGCGGCATGCGCGTGTAGCAGACGTCGAGGCCTTTCGTCGCCTCGGTCAGCGCCGCGCCCACGCCGCGCAACGAGACTTCGGGCGGCATCGGCGGCAGCGGCACACGCTCCGGCAACGCGACGGCGGCCGCGCGCGGCTTCACCGCATCGAGCAGCAGCGGCACCGCGGCGTCGGTCTCGCACATCAGGTAGACGTCGATCGGCGGCAGTCCCTGGTAATCGTGGCTCCAGCCGCGATGGCTGTGCGCGTCGCACGAGACCTGGATGATCTTCGCGTTGACGGAGCCGCTGCGGCTGTTGCCGAACGTCTGCTTGAGCGTGCCGGCGACGTCGAGCCAGTCGAGCGACAGGATGACGTCGGCGTCCTGGACCAGCTTCTTCGCCTCGGGCAGCATCGTCTGGAACGGCGGCACCGGGTGCAGCCGGTGATCGGTCGGGAACGCGGCCGCGAGCTTGATGCTGGTCAGCACCGGCGCGTTCAACTTCTCGGCGAGCGCCACGCGCTGCTTCCAGCCTTCCAGGCTGCGCGAACAGCGGCCGGCAAGGATGAGCGGGTTCTTGGCGCCCGACAGCAGCTTCGCCGCCTGCGCGACCAGGTCCGGCGCCGGCAGCGCCGGCCTCGGCACCGGGTAGCGCGACACGTCCGGCATCGGCGGCATCGCGGCGATCCTGCTCTCCTGCATCTCGACTTCGAGATTGATGTAGACAGGCCCCTTCGGCGCGGTCTGCGCGATCTGCGACGCGCGCAGCAGCGCTTCCATCGCCGCTTCGGGCGAGCCCGGCTGGGCGTCCCACTTGGTGAAGTTGCGGATGAGCCCGCCCTGGTCGGAGCTCGTGTGGATCCAGTCGATCCAGGGCCGGCGCTTGGTCGCGTCCCACGGACCGGTGGCGCCGAGCATCAGGATCGGCGCGCGGTCGCACCACGCGTTGTAGACCGCCATCGGCGTGCGCAGCAGGCCGATGTTGGCGTGCACCGCCGCGGCGATCATGCGGTCGGTGACCTTGGCGTAACCGTGCGCCACCGCGATCGCGTTCTCCTCGTGCAGCGACAGCACCATCTGCGGCGCCACGTTGCCGAGATAGTTGACGATGCTGTCGTGG
>CAYSRR010000030.1:0-3276 GCA_964433375.1 uncultured Streptomycetaceae bacterium | reverse complement strand
CCACGACAGCATCGTCAACTATCTCGGCAACGTGGCGCCGCAGATGGTGCTGTCGTGGAGCCCGCGGTAGGTCGCGCCCGGCACCAGCGAGATGTAGGGGATGTCCAGCTCGCGCAACGTCGCCGCGACCGGGTCGCTGCCCCAGCAGTCCTCGCTCTCGCGCGCGGGGACGGGGGTGTCGTGGACTATGGCGGAGCGGGTGCGTTCCTTGGATTTCATCCTGGCCTTGTCGGAAAATGCCGCGAGCAGGGGGCCGCGGGCGTGTCGTTCGGGAATCGGGAATATACTCTCCACGCGCACCGGCCAGCAACACGGGCGCGCGCAAAGTCCGCGAGTTGGACACGCGTGCCGGGTTCGTTCCCGTTTCATTGACAGTGTGGACGCGCGCCATCAGAATCGAAGCGAGCCTACAAGTCGCGGAGAACAGCATGAACTACCGTAAATCGGAAGCCAAGGAAGCCTCACGAGCGCAGTTCCGCGGGCTGTGGACGGCGATCACGACGCCGTTCACGCCGGACGGCGCGCTGGACGAGGCCGGGCTGCGCCGCAACATGCGCCACGTCACCGACGGCCTGCGCATCGAGGGCGTGTTCTGCACCGGCGTCATGGGCGAGTTCTGGGCGCTGACGAAGGAAGAGCGCAAGCGCGTGGTCGAGATCGTGGTCGAGGAAGCCCGCGGCAAGTGCAAGGTCATCGCCCACACCGCGCACCATTCGGTTTACGAGACGGTGGAGCTGACGCAGCACGCCGAGGCCGCCGGCGCGGATTTCGCCACCTTCATGAACCCGTACTACCCGCCGGCCAGCGAGGCCATGATCTACGACTGGTTCGAGTTCGTGTGCGCGCGGGTCAACATCGGCGTGTGGATCTTCGACTCGGCTTTCGCGCCCGTGGTGCTGTCGCCCGAGCTGACGGCGCGCCTCGCCGGCATCGAGAACGTCTGCGGCGCCAAGATCTCGCGCCCGCTCGAGCACTACGCGAAGGTAAAACAGCTGTGCGGCGACAGGATCGTGCTGAGCAACTCGTCCGAGTCCGAATGGCTGACGCTGATGCGCGACTACGGGCAGCGCGTGCACCAGTCGACGCCGACGCCTTACCTGTTCCAGGTGCCGGGCTGGCTGCCGCTGCGCGACTACACCGAGCTGGGGCTCGCCGGCCGCTACGACGAGGCCGCGGCGATCTCGAAGTCGCTCGCGCCGGTGCGCGCGGTGTGGGAGCGCTGCATGAAAAGCGCGTGGCAGGAGAAGCGCGTCATCCCGATCGCGCACCTCAAGGCCTGGTCCGGCCTGCTCGGCATGGCCGCCGGCCCGGTGCGCTCGCCGCTGCTGCAGTTGACCGACGCCGAGCAACAGGCCCTGCGCGCCGACCTCGAGCGCGTCGGCCTGCTGGCGCGCGTGCAAACCGCCAGGGCGGCCTGACCGGACGGTGCCTTTCCTCAAGGCAGAAGGATGAAGGATGAAGTAAAAACAAAACCCTTCTGACTTCTGGCTTCATACTTCTGCCTTAGGTTTTGATTCATGCCCCGCGTCGTCGCCCTCTACCGCTACCCGGTGAAAGGGTTCACGCTCGAACCCCGCGAGATGCTCACGGTGCTCGACGAGGGCCGCATCGCCGGCGACCGCGTGCTCGCCTTCCGCTTCGCCAATGCGCCGATGCCGGATTCGGCGTGGAGCAAAAAACAGGAATGCGTCGTCCTCATGAACACGCCGGGCCTGGCGCGACTGCGGGTGCGCCTGGACCACGAATCGCTGCACCTGCGCATCGCCTTCGGCGACACTGTTCTTGCCGATGAAGCGCTCGACGCGGCCGGCCGCGCGCGGCTCTGCGCCGCGCTCGCGGACTACGTGCTGAAGCTTCCGGAGAATCCCCTCGCCGGCCATCCGCAGCGGCTGCCGCTGAAGCTCGTCGGCGACGGGCTCGCGCCGCGCTACCAGGACAACGAGGGCGGCCAGGCGACGCTGCACAGCCGCGAGAGCCTCGCCGCGGTCGCGGCGGCCACGGGCGCCCCGGACCTCGACGAAGCCCGCTTCCGCTCCAACATCGCGATCGAGGGCGTGGCGGCGTGGGAAGAGCAGGACTGGATGGGCCGCCGCCTGCGCATCGGCGGCGTCGAGTTCGAGGTGGCCCGCCGGAAAACCCGCTGCCTCGCCACGCACGCCAACCCCGCGACCGGCGAGCGCGACGTCCCGGTCATGCAGACGCTGGTGAAAGCGTTCTCGCAGAAGCAGCCGACCTTCGCGGTCGGCCTGGTCACCCGCGGGCCCGGCGGGCGGATCCATGTCGGCGACGACGTCCGTCCCGCCGGCTGACGTGCCGCGGAAGCTCTGAAATAACGTCATTCCCGCGCAGACGGAGATCCGGTAACTGTTTCACCCGGGTTCCCGCTTTCGCGGGAAGGAAGAATAATTGCGCCTTTTCAGAGGTTCCCTGTAGTATTTCAGGCGGCGGCGCGCCCCGATGTCGCGGGCGCAAGGACGTTCTCCGCCGCCACGAGGCGAGATATGCGGATCGTGGTGCTGGAAGATGACGTGACACTGGCCAGGCTCCTGAAGACGCACCTGGAGGCGGCCGGCCATGAATGCGTGAACTATGCGACGGGGCGCGAATTCCGGGATGGCGTGCGCCGGAGCGCGCCCGATCTCGCGATCGTGGACCGGATGCTGCCCGATGATGACGGGATAGAGGCGACCCGGTGGTTCCGGGCCGAGGTGAGCGGCCGCATCCCGGTGCTGTTCGCGAGCGCGCGCGGCGCGGAGGAAGATATCGTGCGCGCGCTCGACGCCGGCGCCGACGACTACCTGGTCAAGCCGGTGCGGCACGAGGAGCTGCTTGCGCGCGTTCGGGCGCTGGGGCGCCGTGCCAACGCCGCCACCGACGCCACCATCAGGTGCGGCAGGATCGTGCTCGACACGATCAACCGCGCGGCGACGCTGGACGGCGCCCGCGTCGAGCTGACCGACCGGGAATTCGATCTCGCCGCCTACCTGTTCGCGCACCAGGGCCGGCTGGTGCCGCGCACCGAGCTGCTGCAACATGTCTGGCACACCAGCGTATCGCTCGAAACCCGCACCGTCGACACGCACGTGAGCCGCCTGCGCCACAAGTTGAAGCTGACGCGCGGCGGCGGCTACGTGCTCGAGACGGTATACAGCCACGGCTACCGCCTGCGGAACGAAAGCGAGGAACCGGCTTGATCGTTTCTCGTTCTTCTGCCGTCTTGGCGTCATGGCGATCAGGCCATGACATCATACTCCAAAGGTTTTTCGCAAAAACGCG
>CAYSRR010000029.1:0-18188 GCA_964433375.1 uncultured Streptomycetaceae bacterium | reverse complement strand
ATCATGCCGGACTCGTCGGCGGCGGTGAGGTAGACCGTGCCGCTGCCGGCCGGCTTGCCGTGGCCGGGATCGGCGGCTTTCTTCATGTCGATCAGCTTCGCGCGTTCCTTGAGGTAGCCCTTGTCGAGCATCGCCTCGGACTTCACGCGCATCGTCGCCGGATCGGAGACGTATTCGTTGGCGTCGGCGAAGGCGAGCTTCATCGCCTCGATCTGCGCGTGCAGGCTGTCGGCCGTGTCCACGCCCAGCTTCGCCATGTCGAGGTTTTCCAGCATGCCGAGCGCCATCAGCGCCGAGATGCCCTGGCCGTTGGGCGGGATCTCCAGCAGGCGGTAGCCGCGGTAGTCCATGCCGATCGGCTCGACCCAGTCGTTCCTGTGAGCGGCGAGATCGGCGACCGTCATCGCGCCGCCGTTCTGCTTCGCCCACGCGGCGATCTTCTCCGCGAGGTCGCCCTTGTAGAAGGCTTCGCCCTTCGTTTCGGCGATCCGCGCGAGCGTCTTCGCCTGGTCGGGGAAGGAGAATTTTTCACCCGCCTCGGGCGCCCGCCCACGCGGCATGAAGGCTTGCGCGTAGCCGGGCTGGTCCTTCAGCTCGGGCGCCTGCTTTGCCCACAGCCGCTGAATCGTGGGCGTGACCATGTAACCATCGGAGGCGTATTTGATGGCGGGCTCGAACAGGTCGGCGAAGGGCAGCTTGCCGAATTTCCGCGACAGGTCCGCCCAGGCCGACACCGCGCCCGGCACCGTTACCGAGTCCCAGCCCCGCTGCGGCATGACGGTCCTGCCCTTGAAGCGGTCCGGCGTCCACGCGGCCGGCGAGCGGCCGGAGGCGTTGAGGCCGTGAATCTTCTTGCCGTCCCACAGGATGCAGAACGCGTCGCTGCCGATGCCGTTGCTGGTGGGCTCCAGCACCGTCAGCGAGATCGCGGTGGCGAGCACGGCGTCCACCGCGTTGCCGCCTTTCATCAGCATGCGCAGCCCCGCCTGCGCGGCGAGCGGCTGCGACGTCGCCACCACGTTGCGCGCCAGGATCGGCATGCGCTGGGAGGGGTAGGGGAACTGCCAGTCGAATAACTTCATCTGACGAGTGTCGAGTGTCGAGTGTCGAGTGTCGAGTGTCGAGGGTTACTGCGGTTTGACGCCGGCGGCTTTGGCCACCTTCGCCCATTTCTCGATCTCGGACTGGATGACGGCCGCGTGCTCGTCGAGCGTGCTGCCGACCGGGTCGGCGCCGCCGTCGATGAGCGCTTTACTGTTCTTCGGGTCGCGGATCGCGGCCACCAGCGCGCCGTTGAGCCGCTCCGCCACCGGCCGCGCGATCTTCGCGGGGCCGACGTAGCCGAAGATGCTGCGCACCACGTAGCCGGGCACGCCGGATTCCTGCATGGTCGGTACGTCCTTCGCCGAGGGTGAGCGCTTCTCGCCGGTCTGGGCGATCAGTTTCAGCCGGCCGGCGCGCACGTAGCCGAACGCGAGCGGCATGCTGGCGAACTGCAACTGCACGTGGCCCGCGACCAGGTCGATCATGGCCGGGCCGGCGCCCTTGTACGGCACGTGTGTCAGTTTGATGCCGGCCGCCGCGTTGAGCATCTCGGTGGCGAGGTGGCCGATGGTGCCCGGGCCGGAGGTGGAGTAGAACACTTCGCCCGGCCGCTTTTTCGCCAGTGCGACCAGTTCCTTCACGCTGCCCACCGGCAGCGACGGGTGCACGACCAGCCCGGAGGGGACGTCCACGATGATGCCGAGGCCGGTGAAGTCCTTGCGGGTGTCGTAGGGGATGCTCTTGAACACCGAGGGGTTGATGACGAAGCTGGCGGCGACGAGGCCGGTGGTGTAGCCGTCGGGCGCGCTCTTGGCGATGATGTCTCCGCCGATCGTGCCGCCGGCGCCCGCCCGGTACTCCATCACGACCGACTGCCCCAGCGCCTCGCTCATCTTCGGCTGCAGCAGGCGAAAGAAGATGTCGCTGTTGCCGCCCGGCGCGGCCGGGTTGATCACTCGCACCGGCTTGGTGGGAAAGGCCTGGGCCGATGCGCGGTCCGCCAATCCGCCCGCCGACACGGCCATGACTACGACTGCCGCCTGCAATAATCCGCGTTGCGATTTCATGATCCCCTCCTCGCTGTTATATGCACTGGAACGCTATTCCGGTTGTATCCCCGCCTCGCGCACGACCTTGATCCACTTGGCGATCTCGGCCTTGTTGAAGGCGTCGTGCTGCGCCGGCGTGTTGGCGACGATCTCGGCGCCCTGGCCGGCCAGGCTCTTCCTCACGCCCGGGTCGCTCAGCGCTTTCACCAGCGCGGCATGCACGCGGTCGATGATCGGACGCGGCGTGTTGGCGGGCGCGAACATCGCGAAGCCGCTGGAGACGATGAAATCCTTCAGCCCCTGCTCGCGCATGGTCGGCACGTCCGGCGCCGCGCCTGAGCGCTTCTCGCCGGTCTGGGCGATCATCCGCAGCCGGCCGGGGCGCGTGTACTGCACCGCCGCCGGCATGCTCGGGAACTGCATCTGCACGTGACCGGCGACGAGGTCGATCATCGACGGGCCCGAGCCCTTGTAGTGGACGGCGGTGAGCTTGATTTTTGCGATGGAATTGAGCAGCTCGGACGCGAGGTGCCCCACGGTGCCGCGCCCCGCGGTCGAGTAGAAGATCTCGCCGGGCCGCGCGCGGGCCAGCGCGAGGAACTCCTTCAGGTTCTTCGCCGGCAGCTGGGGATGCACCACGAAGGCCGTCGGCACGTCCGCGATCACGCTGATCGGGGTGAAATCCCTGATCGAGTCGTACGGCAGCTTTTTCACCATCGCGGGATTGATGGTGTGCGCCGCGGACACCATCAGCAGCGTGTAGCCGTCGGGCGGAGATTTCGCGGCCAGGTCGGTGCCGATGGTGCTGCCGGCGCCGCCGCGGTTGTCGATGATGACCTGCTGGCCGAGCGCTTCGCCGAACTTCTGCGAGAAGACGCGCCCGATGATGTCGGTGTTGCCGCCTGGCGCGAACGGGATGATCATGCGCACCGCCTTGACCGGGTAGTTCTGCGCGCCGGCGGCCGCGGAAAGCAGGCCGACCAGGACGGCGGAGCACGCCAGGAGCATCCGGCGGGGTAGTGATTTCATTTCAAGTGCCTCCTTCTGACGGGGGGTTGTCCGAGTGGTTACGGCGTAGCGGAATCATACTACAGGGGTGCTGTGCAGGATGCGGACTCCCGCGCATTTTTCCGCGCGGCGCGGTCTCTCCCGGCAGCGGGTTTGCGGCTACAATCGGTCGTATTCCCAGGCGGCACAGGAGAAGGTCATGAGCACCGCACGCATGAGCATCATGGGCACCCGGCACGTCATCTCGGCCGGCCACTATCTCGCCGCGCACGCCGGCTTCGAGGTCCTGGAGGCGGGCGGCAACGCGATCGACGCCGGCGTCGCGGCCGGCATCGCGATCGGCGTGCTGCAGACCGACAAGGTGAATTTCGGCGGCGTCGCGCCGCAGATCATCTATACGGCGAAGAACCGCAAGGTGAGCTGCATCGACGGCCTCGGCGTGTGGCCCAAGGCGATCACGCCGGACTATTTCATGAAGCATCACGGCGGGAAGATTCCGCTGGGCGTCGAGCGCTGCGTCGTGCCGGCCGCGCCCGACGCCTGGATCACCGCGCTCGAGCATTTCGGCACCATGAGTTTCGGCGAGGTCGCCTCGCACGCCATCCGCTTCGCGCGCGACGGCTTCCCGATGTACCCGATCATGTCCGACTACATCAAGGAGCACGAGAAGGAATACGCGCGCTGGCCGTCGCGGCGCAAGGTGTTCCTGCCGAAAGGCCGGCCGCCGGAAGCGGGCGAGGTGTTCGTGCAGTCCGACCTCGGCCGCACCCTGCAGTACCTCGCGGACGAGGAGAAGAAGGTGGCGCGGCGCAAGGGGCGCAAGGCGGGACTCAGGACCGCGCGCGACACGTTCTACAAGGGCGACATCGCGCGCACGATCGCGAAATTCATGGAGAAGGAAGGCGGCCTGGTCAGCTACGAGGACCTGGCGGGATTCCGGGTGAAGTTCGAGCCCACCGTGCGCTCGCGTTTCAACGACATCGATCTGCACGCCTGCGGGCCGTGGTCGCAGGGGCCGGTGCTGCCGATGGCGCTCAACATCCTCAAGGGCTACAACCTCAAGGCGATGGGTCACAACTCGCCCGACTACATCCACGTCGTCACCGAGGCGCTGAAGCTCGCCTACGCCGACCGCCACCACCATTTCGGCGACCCGGATTTCGTCAAGGTGCCGATGAAGGGGCTGATGTCGGACAAGTATTCGGAATATCGCCGCTCACTGGTGAGTCTGGAGAAAGCCTGGCCGGAAATGCCGCCCGCGGGCGACCCGGACGCGCTGGCGCAGATCCGGCAGCGTTGCGTGCCGCCGCCCGAGAGCGAGGAAGGACCGGGGCCGGGCGATACGTCCTACGTGTGCGTGATCGACCGGCACGGCAACGCCTTTTCTTCCACCCCGAGCGACGGCTCGCCGACCGCGCCGCTGGTGCCCGGCCTGGGCATCCTGTGCTCGACGCGGGGCACGCAATCGTGGGCCGATCCTACGCACGCGAGCTCGGTCGCGCCGGGCAAGCGGCCGCGGCTGACGCCCAATCCCGCGCTCGCGTTCAGGAACGGCAAGGTCTACATGCCGTTCGGCACGCCCGGCGGCGACGTGCAGTGCCAGGCGATGCTGCAGGTGTTTCTCAACGTCAACGTGTTCGGCATGGCGCCGCAGGCCGCGGTCGAGGCGCCGCGCTTCGCCGGCTACAGCTTCCCGGGCTCGTTCGAGCCGCACCCCTACTACCCGGGCCGGCTCCAGCTCGAGTCGCGGATCGAGCGGAAAACGGGCGACGAACTGGCGGGCCGCGGCCACAAGGTCCACTGGTGGAGCGACATGACCTGGCTCGCCGGATCGGTCTGCACCATCGTCGCCGATCACAAGCACGGTGTGCTGCACGGCGGCGCCGACCCGCGGCGGCCGGCGTACGTGCTGGGCTGGTAAACCCGTAACAAATCCGGATATTCATGCAAAACGGGCCTCCGTTGAGGATGGCGTACGGCGTGGCAACGCTGCGGGCCGTGCACCAGGTCGCGGACAGGCCCCTGGTTTTCGCGGATCCGTTCGCGCTGCGGGTCATAGGTGTGAAGAGCGCCTCCGACATGCGGGCGTACTGCGATCCGCAGCGGCTGGCGGCGTCCGGATCGGTGCGGGCCTTCGTCACCGCGCGCAGTCGCTACGCCGAGGACGAATGGGGCCGCGCCATGGAGCAGGGCGTGCGCCAGTACGTGATTCTGGGCGCCGGTCTGGACACGTACGCCTACCGGCAGGCGCGGGGCATGAGCGCGGCGCGCGTGTTCGAGGTGGATCACCCGCAGACGCAGGCGTGGAAAATCCAGTGCCTGCGTGCCGCTGATATCACCGCGCCCGCATCGCTGACGTACGTTCCCGTGGATGTCACCAGGGAATCGCTGCCGGACAGGCTGGCGCAGGCCGGTTTTCGTGCGGACGAACCGGCTTTTTTCTCCTGCCTCGGCGTGGTGATTTTCCTGGAGCGGGCGGTGATAGAGAAAACGTTCCGCTTCGCCGCCTCCATGCCCGCGGGCAGCCAGATCGTGTTCGATTACGGCGTGCCTTCGGCGCAACTGGACGAGGCCCAGCGCCGGGAGCGGGAGGCGGCCGCGAGCCAGGCCGCATCCATGGGCGAGCCCTTGCGGACGTTCCTCGACACGGCGTCGCTGGCGGACGACCTTTGCCGCATGGGTTTTGCGCGGACCGAAAACCTCTGCCCGCAATCCATCAACGACAGGTACTTCAGCGGCCGCACGGACGGGTTGCGCGTCGCTGCCGGCGGCCGCCGCATCATGCGGGCATGGCGGTGAATGGTTATGTATTGATTTCTCCGCGACTTTGCGCCTCTGCGGTCAATTGAAAGGTCTTCTTGGCGTCTTGGCGGCTAATTTCAGGTTTTCTGTTGTTCGCGCTGGCGTTTGCGCCGTCGCGCTATCACGCCGAGCCGATCCCGGGTGAGAACCGCCCGTTTGCCGACGAGGCGAACGGCGTGCATTATTTCGATAACCTGGCGGTGCTGAGGACGGCGAGCGTTCCCGCGCTGCTGTTCGAGGCCGGGGTGATCGTCAACCGCGCCGAGGAACTGCGCATGCGCGATTCCGCCGTGCGGCAACGCATCGCCGGTGCTATCGTGTCGGTGGTGGGAACATGTCTTCGACAAACCTGATGAGGAATGCGGAATGACGAATAAAAGTCTGAAGAGCAGGGATGCAGGCGGGGCCGGGTCAGTGTTCAACATTCAACGTTCATCGATGCGCCGGGTGATCGCCGCCGTGCTCGCGTTCGCCGCGGCCCCGGCGCTCGCGCAGTCGGCGGCGAATTACCCGTCCAAGCCCATCCGCTACCTCGTCGGCTATACGCCGGCAGGCACGGCGGACCAGCTGGCGCGGGCGGTGGGGCAGAAGCTGCACGACTATTGGGGCCAGCAGGTGATCGTCGAGAATCGCCCCGGGGGCGGCACCAATATCGCGACCGTGATGGTGGCGAAATCGCCGCCCGACGGCTACACGCTGTTCATGCCCACGGTGGCCAACGCCATTAACCCGACGCTGCTTCCCAAGCTCGGCCACGATCCGCTGCGGGATTTCATTTACATCACCAACTACGCCAAGGTTCCGGGCATCGTCGTCTGCCATCCCTCCGTGCCGGTCAAGGACGCGCAGGGCCTCATCGCGCTCGCCCGGGCCAATCCCGGCGCGCTGCGGCACGGCTCGACCGGCATCGGCAGCCCGCATCACCTCGCCGCGGAAATCTTCAAGAGCATGGCCGGCGTGAAGATGGTCCACGTTCCGTACAAGGGCGCCTCGCCGGCCATCGTCGACGTGGTCGCCGGCCACATCGAGGTTTACTTCGGCGCGATGGTGTCCACGATCCCGCACGTGAAGAGCGGGCGGTTGCGCGGGCTCGGCGTGACCAGCCTGAAGCGCGTCGCGGCTTCGGGCGACCTGCGCACGCTCGACGAGCAGGGGCTGAAAGGCTTCGAGACCGGTTCCTGGTTCGGCATGGCGGTGCCCGCCGGCACCCCGCGCGACATCGTGATGAAACTGCATGGCGGGGCCATGAAGGCGATCGCCTCGCCGGACATACGCGACCGCATGACCGCCGAAGGCGCCGAGTTCGTCGGCGATACGCCCGAGCAGTTCACCGCGTTCGTCAAGTCGGAGATCGCGAAGTGGGGCAAGGCCGTGAAGGCGTCGGGGGCGAAGCCGGAGTAACGGGCAAGGCGAAAGTCGAAAGGCGGAAGGCGAAAGGTAAGACCAGACCTGCAGGGAAGCGAGGAGACGCAAACGGAAAGGTACGGACCATGAAG
The DNA here is from genome assembly GCA_964433375.1 of uncultured Streptomycetaceae bacterium. GTDB lineage: Bacteria > Pseudomonadota > Gammaproteobacteria > Burkholderiales > SG8-41 > SG8-41. The sequence goes on along the minus strand of CAYSRR010000029.1, from coordinate 10,789 downwards.
AGCAAAGTGAAAGTCAGGAGTCGAAAGGCGGAAGGAAGGACGAAACGGCCGGCGAGAGGAGCGATAAGCTTTCTCCTTTCGACTTTCGCCTTTCTCCTTGGGTATTGCGCGTTGCTGCCGCAGGCCCACGCGCAATACCCGGAGCGGCCGATTCGCCTGATCGTGGGATTCCCGCCGGGCGGCGCGGCGGACATCCTCGGGCGCATCGCGGCGCAGCGCCTCACCGAGGGGCTCGGGCAGCAGGTGGTGGTGGACAACCGCGGCGGCGCGGGCGGGCTGCTGGCCACCGAGATCGCCGCCAGGACCAATCCCGACGGCTACACGCTGCTGTTCACCTCGATCCCGCACGTCATCAATCCGCACCTCTACAAGAAAGTCGCGTACGACGCGATCAGGGATTTCACGCCGGTCGTGCAGTTCGTGGCGGTGCCGCTGATGATGACCTCGAACATGTCTTTTCCGGCGAAATCGGTGAAGGACCTTGTCGCGGTCGCCAGGGCGAAGCCCGGCCAGGTCAACTTCGCCTCGGCCGGCGGCGGCAGTTCGAGCCACCTCGCCATGGAGCTGTTCAAGAGCATGAGCGGGACGCGGATGAACCATATCCCGTACAAGGGCACGGGGCCGCTCATCATCGATCTCATCGCGGGGCAGGTGAGCGTGACCATCGCGAGCGCGGTGCCGCTGTCCCCGCAGGTCAGGGCCGGCAAGCTGCGCGGCCTGGCGGTGACGAGCCCGCGGCGCTCGCCGTCGTTCCCCGACCTGCCCGCGATCGCCGAGACGGTGCCCGGCTACGAGGTGGTGAATTGGTTCGGCATCCTCGCGCCGGCCGGCACGCCGCGGGCGATCGTCGCGCGGCTCAACAAGGAGTTCAACGTCGGGCTCGCCTCGCCCGAGCTCAGGAAGCTGCTCAACGCCCGCGGCGCGGACGTCGCCGGCGGCACGCCCGAGGAATTCGCGAAGGTGATCCGCGCCGACTTCGCCAAGTGGGCGAAGGTGGTGAAGGAGTCGGGCGCGAAGGTGGATTGAAGGGAAACACAGTGTTGCTGGTCGGCGCCACCTTTCGCTGGTAGCAGCGATGCCGCGCATGCTGTGGGAGATTCTGACCGCGGTTGCCATGGCCTACGCCGCGGTGGTGGTGCTGGTGTTCCTGTTCCAGAACCGGCTGGTCTACTACCCGGAGATCGGCCGCGACATCACCGCCACGCCGAAGTCCTACGGGCTGGGGCACGAGCCGGTCGACATCCCGACCCGCGACGGGGAGACCCTGCACGCATGGTGGGTGCCCGCGGCGGACGCGCGCGGCACCGTGCTGTTCTTCCACGGCAACGCCGGCAACATTTCGCACCGGCTGGATTACCTGCTGATGTTCCACCGGCTGCGCTACTCGACCCTCATCGTGGACTACCGCGGCTACGGCAGGAGCACCGGCAGCCCGTCGGAGGAGGGCACCTACCGGGACGCCGAGGCGGCGTGGGATTACCTGCGCAACGCGCGGGGAGTCGGGACGCAGCACCTCGTGGTCGCGGGAGAATCTCTGGGTGGCGCGGTGGCGACCTGGCTGGCGGCTTCCCTCCCCCCCCCCCCTCTCCCTTCGGGAGAGGGGTTGGAAATGTTCCCCTTCTCCCTCCGGGAGAAGGGTCAGGGATGAAGGAGGGGCCGCGCGCGGTATTGCTGTTTTCCACTTTCACCTCGGCAACCGATCTCGGCGCGGAGATCTACTGGTTCCTGCCGGTGCGGCTCATCAGCCGCCTCGGCTACGACAACCTCGCGAACCTGAAGCGGATAGCCTCGCCCGTGTTCGTCGCGCACAGCCGCGACGACGACATCGTGCCGTACGCGCACGGCAGGAGGCTCTTCGAGGCGGCCGGCGGACCGAAGGCGTTCCTGGAGATGCGCGGCGGGCACAACGAAGGCTTCGTCTTCGCGCGCAAGGAGTGGGTGGCCGAGCTGGGCGCGTTCCTCGACCGTCATGCCAGCGAAAAGCGATTGGAACCGCCGATGAACGCCGATGGACGCCGATAAGATCACAAACATATATATACGGGATCAACAAGTTCATGAACCCTGTATGCTTTTGGTTTGTCTTATCGTGCAAGGCTTCCAAGGCTGTCCATTATCGCTTTTTCAGTTTCGTTGTTATCGGCGTGAATCGGCGTTCATCGGCGGCTAATTCTGCTTCTTGAGTTTTTGGACTTTGCCATGGCCAAACGCAAACCCCGAATCGGCATCGCCCTCGGCTCCGGCTCGGCGCGCGGCTGGGCGCACATCGGAGCCCTGCAGGCGCTGGTCGAAGCCGGCATCGTGCCCGAGGTGGTGTGCGGCACCTCGATCGGCGCGCTGGTGGGCGCGGTTTACGCCGATGATCGTCTCGCCGGCCTCGACCCATGGGTCCAGGAGCTGACCTGGCGCAAGGTCGTGGGCTATTTCGACCTGACGCTGAGCGGCGGCCTGTTGAAGGGCGACAAGCTGTTCGACAGCCTGCGCGAGGATTTCCTCGGCAAGCGCATCGAGGAGCTGAAGCGGCCGTTTACCGCGGTCGCAACCGATCTCGCGAGCGGGCGCGAGGTGTGGTTGCGCAAGGGCCCGGTGGCGCACGCGGTGCGCGCCTCGATCGCCATGCCGGGCCTGTTCACGCCGTGCGAGCACGACGGACAGTTGCTGGTGGACGGCGCGCTGGTGAATCCCGTGCCGGTTTCACTCGCCCGCGCGATGGACGCCGAGTTCGTGATCGCGGTGGACCTGAGCTCCAGCCTCGTCGGGCGCTTCATGCGCGAGGAAGAAAGTCGCAAGGGCGGGATGCCCAACCTGGCGGAAGTCATCACCGGCAGCCTCAATATCATGAGCGTGCGCATCACCCGCAGCCGGCTGGCGGGCGAGCCCGCCGACGCCGTGATCCGGCCGCAGCTCGGCGACCTGGGGCTGCTCGAGTACCATCGCGGCGCCGAGGCGATCGCGGAAGGCCGGGCGGCGGCCGAGCTGTCGATTCCCTATATCCAGCGGGAGCTGCGGGACTGGAAGTGAATTTCCCTGAAGAGGAGTGATGCCATGGCGAAGAAGCAGTTCATCAACCCCGAAGGCCTGCTGCGGCCCGGCGCCTACACGCCCGCCGTCGTCGCGAGCGGCGGGCGCACCGTCTACATCGCCGGCCAGGTGTCCCAGGACGACAAGGGCGAGGTGGTCGGCAAGGGCGATCTCGCGGCGCAGGCCGAGCAGGTTTACCGCAACCTCGGCCTGGCGCTGAAAGGCGCGGGCGCGACGTTCGACGACCTGGTGAAGATCACCGTCTACGTCGTCGACTTCAGGCCCGAGCACCGCGAGCTGATGTCGCAGGCGCGGGCGCGCCACGTGAACAAGGCCAACCCGCCCGCCAGCACCCTGGTCGGCGTGCAGTCGCTCGCCAAGCCGGAGTTCCTGGTGGAAGTGGAAGGGATAGCCGTCATCGACTGATGACGGGGGGGAAAGTGTCGAGGGTCGAGTGTCGAGTGAATCAACAGCACCCCTCGACACCCGACACTCGACACTCGGCACCCGACACCCGACACCCGACACTCGCGGGCCGATCAGAGCCCGAGCACGGCCTTGACGCTCTCCACCAGCGCCTCGGGCTTGAACGGCTTGCTCATGTAGCCGCTCGCGCCGTAGGAGAGCGCCGCCACCACGTCGTCGCGCTCGGCGGTCTTCGTCGTGACCAGGATCGGGACGTCCTTGTAGGTCGGGTGCTGGCGCAGGCGGCCGAGCAGTTCCAGCCCGCCGACATCGGGCAGCGCGACGTCCATGACGATCACGTCGGCCCCCGGCTTCTTGTTGAGTTCCGCGATGATTTCCTCGCGCTTGCCGGCGGTCCGCGTGTCGAACTTCGCGAGCAGCAGCCCGCGCGCCAGCACCAGCGCGCTGGCGTCGTCGCCGTCGATCAGCAGGATCGTGTGCTTGTCGCCGCCGGCGCGCGGCGCGATGCGCTTGCCCGAGCGGTTGATGATGTTGACGTGCAGGCCCGCGGCCTTCGACACCCGGATGCCCGCCAGGGTGGCTTCGGCCTGCTGCTTCTGCTGCAGCGTCGGCTCCTTTACCGGGCGGTTGATGAAGCGGGTGAAGTCGAGATCGTTGTCGCTCGCGGCGGCCGGCGCCGCCGCGGCGGCATTGCGCGCGAGATAGCCGTCGGCGAGCAGCTTGTCGACCGCGGCCTTGATTTTCCCGGCCGGCACCTGCGGCAGGCGGATCTCGAGGAAATCGAGCGTGGCCTTTTCGCCGACAAGCTCGAGCAGGGTCTTCAGCCCGCTCGAGAGTTTGCCGGGCTTGGCCGCGATTTCGGCCTTGCCTTTGGCGGTCGGGCTGAAGTTGTCGGTCATGATGCCGTGACCCCCGTAGGTAAGCGCGCGGTGAGCGGCGAGTTGTCGTCCGCTCGATTGCGCGCGGTTATTCGGGCGCGTTGCGTCCCGAATAACCGAAATTATGCCACGCACCCCCTTTCAGGGGGCTTACCCGGCTCAGGCGGCTTCCAGCAGCCTGGCCACGTGGTCCGCGATGGCGAGCGACGAGGTGAGTCCCGGCGATTCGACGCCGTAGAGGTTGACCAGGCCGGCGACGCCGTGATCGCGTGGCCCTTGTATCGACCAGTCGGGAGCCGGCTCGCCGGGGCCGTGTATCTTGGGGCGGATGCCGGTGTAGCCGGGCGCGAGCGCGCCGTCCTTCAGCCCGGGGTAATAGCGCCGGATCGCCTGGTAGAAGGCCGCCTCGCGGCTCTCGTCGAAGCGGTAGTCGACGCGGTCGATCCAGGAGAAATCGGGGCCGAACTTGACCTGCCCGCCGAGGTCGATCGTGACGTGCACGCCGAGCCAGTCCTGGCGGGCGACCGGGTAGATGAGCCGCCTGAACGGCGCCGCGCCGGAGAGCGTGTAGTAATGGCCGATGGCGTAATGGGTGGCCGGGATCGTGTTCGCGGGCACGCCGGCGATGGAGCGCGCCACCGCCTGCGCGCTGAAGCCCGCGCTGTTCACGACGACGTCACACCGGAGCGACATCGGCTCCGCGCCGCCGACTTCGAGCACGACGCCGCCGTCGCCCGCCCGGCCCGAGACGACGGGGCTGGCGAGGGCGAGCGACGCGCCGTGGCGCTCGGCGTCGCCGAGGTATTCCAGCATCAGGCCATGGCTGTCGATGATGCCGGTGGAGGGCGAAAGAAAGCCGGCCACGCAGCGCACGTTCGGCTCCATTTCCGTCAGCTCGCCGGCATCCAGCATCCTGAGATCGTCGACGCCGTTGGTCTCCGCTTGAGCCTTGTATTTCTCCAGGCCCGCCAGCTCGCTTTCGTCGCAGGCGACGATGACCTTGCCGATGCGCCGGTGGCGGACGTCGTGCTCGGCGCAGTAACGGTAGAGCGCTTTGCGGCCGGCGACGCACAGCCGGGCCTTGAGCGACCCCGTGGGGTAGTAGATGCCGGCGTGGATCACCTCGGAGTTGCGCGAGCTGGTGTGCGTGCCAAAGGCATTCTCGGCCTCGAGCACCACGACTTCCCGCCCGCTCATGGCGAGCCGGCGCGCGATGGCGAGGCCGACCACGCCGGCGCCGATGACGGCGCATCCGATGCGTTCTGACATAATCCCGGCGAAAGCGGCAAAGCGCGAAGTTTACTTTACAAACCGGAAAAGCGTGATGCGGGATAAGGGATAGGACTTCGTATCCGCGCGGGCGCGCGGGTGCCATATCCCGTATCCCCTATCCCTCGTCATTTATCACGCATCATCTTCATGGGCTGGAATCCTGATCACGCAACGTCTTCGCCCGTGTTCGCGCCGCTGCGGGTTCACGGCGCCGCCGCGCTCGACAAGGTCGCGCCCGATCTCGACGATTTGCGCCGGCTCCTCGATCAGCGCGAACCCGCGGTTCAGGTCGTGTCCGGGCGCCCGTTGCGCATCGTGGCGCAGGGGCGCAAGCCGGCCGCGCCCGAGGAACGGTACGAAGCGCGGTTGTACCGCGAGGGAGAACTTCAGGTCCGTAGCGACGGCTGGCACGATTACTTCAACGTGCTCGCCTGGCTGGCTTATCCCCGGGCCAAGGCCGCGCTGAACGCCCGTCATCATGCCGAGCTGCAGGCACAGCTCGCGGCCGGCAGGCCGAACCGCGGGCCCGCGCAGGATGCCCTGACCCTGTTCGACGAGAGCGGCGTCGTCATGATCGCGGGGGACGGCGACCTGCCGCGGATGGTGCGGGAATTCCGCTGGAAGGAACTGTTCTGGCGCAATCGGGAGCGGTTGAAGGCGGAGGCGCGTTTTTTCCTGTTCGGCCACGCCCTCTACGAGAAGATGATGCGCCCCTACATCGGGATCACGGGGCGCGTCATCCTGCTCGACGCGGCCCCCGCCTTGCTCGCGGCGCCGCTGCGGGAACAGCTCGCCGAGGTCGATGCAAGGGTCGCGGCGTTCCTGTCCGTCCCGGACAGCCTGGCCTCCACGCGCGAGCTGGCGGTGCTGCCGGTTCTCGGCGTGCCGGGCTGGCATGCCGGCAACGAGGACGAGGCGTTCTACGACGACACGGACTACTTTCGTCCCGGCCGTCGCGCCTCTTCACCCTGACCCTCCCCCTTGGCAAGGGGGAGGGATGGGAGGGGGTCAGGCCGAAAACATCGTCGTGCGGTTCTTGCCCCCCGACTTGCTCGCGTACATCGCCCGGTCGGCTTTCTCGAGGATGGACTCGAAGTCCGCGCCGTGGTTGGGATAGCCGGCGATGCCGATGCTGACCGTGGCGTGGATGGTCTGGCCGTGCGAGGCGAGCGCCGTGGCTTCCATGCTCTTGCGGATGCGGTCGGCGACGCCGACCGCGCCGCTGCTGGGCGTCTCGGGCAGGAGCACCACGAATTCATCGCCGCCGTAGCGCGCGACGAGGTCGGTCTGGCGCAACTGGCCCCGGATGCATTCCACGGTCACGCGGAGCAGGCGGTTGCCCATCTCGTGCCCGTGGGCGTCGTTGACCGACTTCAGGCTGTCGGAATCGATCATGAGCACGCTGAACGGGCGGGCGTAGCGCTCGGCCTGGTGGAACACGCGGTCCGACAGCGTGGCGAACGCGCGCATGTTGAGCACGCCGGTCAGCTCGTCGGTCTCGGACAGCACCTTCATGTGGCCGTAGGCGCTGCGGATGTCGGCCGACAGCATGGTGGTGATGTAGGCGACCAGCAGCATGGGTGAAATTTGCGCGAGCAGCCTGGTGCCGAACGGCAGCGACAGCATGTTCCCCGATTCGTGCGGCTGGCCCAGCCAGATGTAGCAGGCCGTGATCAGCGCCATCTGCAGCAGCGTGGCGAGCTTGCCCAGGGTGAGCGCGCTGACGATGATCACCAGGATGTACAGGTCCTCGAGCGGGCTGTCGGCTCCCCCGGTGTACGCCAGCACCCAGGTGATGAACCCGATCATGACCCAGGTCTCGATCGCGATCTTCCAGTGCGTCTCCTTGCGGTAGAAGTTGGCGTAGTGGAAGGACAGCACGAAAGCGGCGAAGAAGAACATCGCCATGGCCAGCGCCGCCGCGGTCTCCGCGTCGGGCGCCAGCACGACCTGGTAGAGCATGACCAGGATCAGCAGCAGCCACTCGATCTCGGCCACCGTGCGCGCGAAACCGCGCAATTCCTCCGCCGAGAGGGCGGGATCGAAGATCAGCTGGGATTGCATTCGGGGGCGGGCGGGAGCGGTTCAGGACCGGAGCATAACATTCCCGGCGATTATTCCGTCACGAACGCGGTCACGCGGTTCCTGCCCTGCGCCTTGCTCGCGTAGAGCGCCCGGTCGGCGTTCCTGGCGAGCTTGTCGAAATCGTTGCCGTCCGTCGGGTAAGCGGCGACGCCGATGCTGACCGTGGTGGGCACCGTGCCGGAGCCCGCCTTCAACGCCGTCGCGGCGATGCGGGCGCGGATGCGCTCGGCCACCATCGCGCCCGCCTCCTTGCCCGTTTCCGGGAGCAGGCACATGAACTCGTCGCCGCCATAGCGGGCGACGACGTCGGTCGTGCGCAGGTCATCCCGTATGCACCGCACGACCAGCTTGATCAGGCGGTCGCCGGCCTCGTGCCCGTGGGCGTCGTTGACCTTCTTCAGGTTGTCGGAATCCACCATCAGCAGGGTGAACGTGCGGTTGTAGCGGTCGGCCAGCGCGCACTCGCGGCGGGCGATGGCGTTGAACGCGCGCATGTTGTAGGCGCGGGTCAGCTCGTCGGTCTCCGAAATCAGCTTGATGCGCGACATCGCGTTGAGTATGTCCTGCGACAGCATGGTGGTGATGTAGGCGACCAGCAGCATCGGCGCGAGATCGGCCGCGAAGTTGCCAGCGGTGATGGTCGAGAGGAACGAAGTGCTGGTGGTATAGCCCAGGAGGAGGTAGCAGGCCGCGATCAGGCCCACCTGCAGCAGCGTCACTATCTGCCCCAGGGTGAGCGCGCTGGTGACGATCGGCAGCAGGTAGAGGTTGAGCAGGGGGCTGTCGAGGCGCCCGGTGTGGTAGAGCACCCAGGTGATGAACAGGATCATGATCCAGGTCTCGACCGCCAGCGACCAGTGTCCCGGCTTCACCACGAAGTTCAGGTAATGGAAGCCGATGATCACGGCCGAGAACACGACCAGGCCGGCGTAGATGGCGACGGTGTTGTCCTCGGTATTGTCCTGGAACACGTGGAACAGCAGTACCAGGATGACCAGCAGCCACTCGATTTCCGCCACCGTGCGGGAGAAATCCCGCATCTCGGCGGTGTCGAAATCAGGGTCGTGCGGCAGGCGGTCTTCCAGCGCGGGCAGGCGGGGCGATGTCCCGGCCATCTGGGGCGGGGACGGCGTTGCGTCGTCTGGTGGCGGGTGCTGAGGCAAGGCTCGTGTTGTTGACTGCCTGGTGGCCGGCTACGGCAATGTTAATCGAAAATCCCGCCCCGGGGTTGGTTCGGGCCGCGGCGCTCGAAGAACGCGCGTGTTTCGAACACGCTTGCCGGAAAATGTCCGCCGCCGGCGCGCAGGCTGCGCTTCAGCACGAAATCGAACAGCAGCGGGTTGTGTTCCCGGATCGCGGCCAGGACCGGGGCGAGGCCGGGCGCGATCACGCCGAGTTCGACCAGCCGGCTCATGGAGTACAGCGGCATGATGCCCGGCAGCGGGTAATCGGAGCCGTTGACGAGCCGCGCGTGCCAGTGGTCGTGTTCGAGCAGGCGCGTGAGCGTCGTGCCCGCGCGGTTGGATTGCGTGACGGCGGAGAGATCGCCGTACAGGGTCTTGCCGTAGCGCGGGTCGTCCATCAGCCGCGTGAACAGGTCGAAGCTCGCGACGACGGGGCCGCCGGGCCCGCGGTCGAGGTCGCGGTCCTCGCCCAGGGTCGCGCAGTGCGCGACGACGACGCGCACGCCGTGCTCGAGCGGGCGCCGCAGACGCAGGGGGTTGCCCAGGTGCTGGCGGTCGCCGACGCGCACCGCGCGCTCCATGCCGGCATGCGTGATGAGCGGCAGGCCGAGCTTCGCGAGCTCGGAGTAGAACGCGTCGCAGCGCGGCGAGGCCGGGTCGATGCCCATTGCCGAAGGCAGCCACTTGACCGCGCGCGCGCCGTTCGCCGCCGCGCGCCTGAGCGCTTCGACGCCGTCGCGGCGGCAGGGATGGATGGAGGCGGCCCATTCGAAATGGCGCGGGTAGCGCCGCGCGGTCGCCAGCGCGTGATCGTCGGGGACGTGGAACGCGGTTTCCTCCGGCACCGGGTTGCCGTCTTCCGAGTGGTGCCGCTCGAACGCGAGCAGCACCAGCTTCGCGCCCGGGGCGAGGCCGTCCACCAGGTTCATCATGCGCCCGACGTAACTGCGGTCCACTTCGCCCGGCGCATCGTGCGCGCAGCCGGCATTCAGGTAGAACAGGCGCCGTGTGTATTGCGCCGGGCTGGCGAGGGAGAGCATCTGCGGGTTCAGCCAGATGCCGCTACCCGAATCCCCGTTGCCGATCAGGTGGGCGTGGGCGTCCCAGACCCGGCTCGCATCGATGCCGTCCCAGGCTGCGCGCACCGCTTCGTGGCGCGCCAGGCTGTCGGGCAGCGCGGCGCGACAGGGGTTGGCGAGACCGTGCTCGGGCCAGAACCGCCACGCCGCGGCCGCGGCGATCGCGGCGCCGCCGCACGCGGCGAGCAACAGGCGGCGGCGTGGTTTATGCAGGGAGGCGGCCACTGCTCATCATAGGTTGAATTTCCCTTGATATTCAAGGAAGATACGCCGCAGCCCGGGCATTGAACTCGGTGCCGTCGCCCCCATCTAACGAGCGACCAACCCCGTGAGGACCATTCCTACATGAAACGCATCATCCTGTTCCTGGTCACCAACTTCGCGATCCTGCTGGTGCTGTCGTTCGTGCTGAAGCTGCTCGGCGTGGACCGGATACTGGACGAGCAGGGCGTGGGGCTCGATTACAACGCGCTGCTGATCCTGTCGGCGGTCATCGGTTTCGGCGGATCGCTCATCTCGCTGCTCATGTCCAAGTGGTCGGCGAAGCGGATGACCGGCGCGCGCGTCATCGAGGTGCCCGCGAACGCGACCGAGCGCTGGCTCTACGACACCGTGAAGCGGCAGGCCGGCGAGGCCGGCATCGGCATGCCTGAAGTGGCGATCTACGACGCGCCGGAAATCAACGCCTTTGCCACCGGGTGGAACCGCAACAGCGCCCTCGTCGCGGTGAGCACCGGGTTGCTGCGGGGCATGAGCCAGGAGGAGGCCGAGGCGGTGCTCGGCCACGAGGTGAGCCACGTCGCCAACGGCGACATGGTGACGCTGACGCTGATCCAGGGCGTGG
>CAYSRR010000028.1:0-18193 GCA_964433375.1 uncultured Streptomycetaceae bacterium | reverse complement strand
CGCCCCTCCGGGCGCGCGAGATCGAGCGTGAGGCTCTTCTTGTTGCGGTTGAAGCTGTGGAAGAACTCGCTGTCGCCGGGCGAGAAGAAATGCGGCCCCACCGCGCGCGACATGTCGCCGCCGTCGTTCGGGTTCTCGATCTTGATCACCTCGGCGCCCTGGTCGGCGAGGAACATCGTGCCGAACGGGCCCGCCCCGTACTGCTCCACCGCCAGCACGCGCACGCCGCTCAGTGGAAGCACGTTCAACCTCCCAACGCAGAGGACGCGGTGGACGCAGAGGAACGCAGAGAATTACTCATCGCACTCAACCTCTCAGCGCAGAGGACGCGGTGGACACGGAGGAACACAGGGATAATTCTTCATATGATAGGAAGTCATGAGTGTTGGAAAATAAATATTCGGCCTTCCTCAGCGCAACACCGCGTCCTTGGCACCCTCCGCGATGGGAGGTTGGATTTCCTCCGCGCACCTCGGCGTCCTCAGCGTCCCCCGTGTTGAGAGGTATATGTATTTCACGCCGGGTTTCGCCTCACCAGCTCGCGCGCGATGATGATCCGCTGCAGCTCGTTGGTGCCCTCGCCGATCGCGAGCAGCGGCGCGTCGCGGTAATAGCGCTCGAGGTTGAACTCCTTCGAGTAGCCGTAGGCGCCGTGGATACGCATGGCCTCGAGGCTGTTCTCGAGCGCCGCCTCGGTGGCGTAGAGCTTGGCCATGCCGGCCTCGAGGTCGCTGCGCCGGCCGGCGTCGTAGGCGCGCGCGGCGTGCTCCACCAGCAGGCGCGCCGCCTCCACCCGCGTCGCCATGTCGGCGAGCTTCAACTGGATCGCCTGGTGCTCCGCGATGGGCTTTCCGAAAGTCCTGCGCTGCTGCGCGTAGCGCAGCGATTCCTCCAGGCACGCGCGCGCGAGCCCGGCGCCGCGCGCCGCGACGTTGATGCGCCCGAGCTCGAGCCCGTTCAGCACCTGCTGCAAGCCGCGCCCCTCTTCCGCGCCGATCAGGTTCGCCGCCGGCACCCGGCAGTCCTCGAATACCAGCTCGCCGGTGTCGATGCCCCGGTAGCCCAGCTTCTCGAGCCGGCGCACCACCTTGAAGCCCGGCCCCTTCTCGATCAGCAGCAGGCTCATGCCTCTGTGCGGCGGACTGGCCCCGGGGTCGGTTTTCACCAGCACCGCCAGGATGTGCCCTTCGACGCTGTTGGTGATCCACGTCTTCGCGCCGTTGACGATGTAGTGATCGCCTTCGCGGCGGGCGCGGGTGCGGATCGCCTGGAGATCGGTGCCGCAGTCGGGCTCGGTGAGCGCGATGCCCCCGCGCAGCTCGCCGCTCGCGAAACGCGGGAGATAGCGCCGCTTCTGCTCCCCCGTGCCGTGGCGCTCCACTGCTGCCGCCATGATGAGGTGCGAATTGAAGAATCCTGGCACCGACATCCACACCGCGCCCATCCGCTCGACGATTTTTGCGTAGATCACGGCCGGCAGCCCGAGGCCGCCGTGCTCCGGGGCGATGGTGGCGCCGAAGATGCCCAGCGCCCTCAGCTTCTCGACAATCTCTGCGGGGTAGGTATCAGCAGCCTCCAGCTCGCGCGCGACCGGCCGCACGTCCCGTTCGAGGAACCGGTCCACGCTCTGCAGGATGAGCGCCTCGTCGCTCGCCGTCGCACCCATCAAAAGCAACCGCCGATGAACGCCGATGAACGCCGATGAAGGCTTTCTCTGAACAGGGTGCTGACCTTCATCTGTCCGTATCTACGTTCATCTGCGATTTCATTGCTGTCAGTCCTGTCTACTATGTTGGTCTTGAACTCATCGGCGTTCATCGGCGGCTGTATTGTCTTTCAGTCTTCGGCCGCGTGGCCGCGCCGGGGCACGAGGATCGAACGCTCGAAGCTCATGAATTCAGTGCCGTCCGACTTGCGCCCGATGGTGCGCACGGTGACGATCCCCTGCTCCGGGCGCGACTTCGACTCGCGCACTTCCAGCACCTCGGACTCGGCGCAAATCGTGTCGCCGGCGAATACCGGCGCCGTGAGCCGGACCTTGTCCCAGCCGAGGTTGGCGACCGCCTTCTGGCTGAGGTCGCTCACGCTCATGCCGGTGACCATGGCGAGCGTCAGGCAGCTGTTCACCAGCGGCCGCCCGAACTCCGTCTTCGCGGCGTACGCGGCGTCGAAATGCAGCGGGTGCGTGTTCATGGTGAGCAGCGTGAACCAGGTGTTGTCGGCTTCACTGATGGTGCGGCCGGGCCGGTGCTCGTAGATGTCGCCGACCTTGAAATCCTCGAGGCAGCGGCCGAAGGATTCGCGGTAGCGGTTCGGGCCGACTGCCTTGCGCTCAACTGTCATGGCCAAGAGCGTGAATGGTGATTGGTGATTGGTGATTAGAGCAATCCGCTGCGCGGAAAAACCGAGCGTAAGCCCACTCACCACTCACTATTCACCACTCACGCAGTTCAGTTAGCCGCGGCGACACGGCGCCCGCCCGCTTTCTCGGGACGCGCGAGGCGCAACAGCGCGCCGACGTCCTTCACCTGCTCGAGCGCGAGCAACGCGCCCGCGATCTCGTCGCGCCGGCGCGCGGGGAGGTACGGCCCCGCCAGGCCGTCGAACTTGGCGCGCAGCTCGGCCGCGGACAGGAAGTTGGCCGGCTCGCCCCTGGGCACCCGCACGTAGGTCTCGAACGCGCCGCGCGCGGTCTTGATCCGCACGCTTCCGCTCATCTCCGCCGGAAAATCGGCCTGGGCCTTTGGGTCCACCCGCGCCCGCACCCGCTTGCACAGCGCCAGCGTGGCGGGATCGCCGAGGTGACGCGCGTAATCGTCCCAGGCAAAGCCGCCGTTGCGCAACGCGACCGAGGCGCAGAACGCCATCGAAAATTGCCCGTCCACCACCGACTTCGGGGCCTGCTTGGCGGACTCCGGATCGCCGATCAGCTTCCAGCCCGGCTCGGGCAGGCCGACCGCGACTTCCTCCACCTCTTCCGCCTTGATGCCGTGCTCGCGCGCCAACGCGAGGATGCCATCCAGGGGCGCGTGGCTGTAGCGGCAGGAAGGATAGGGTTTCACCGCGATCTTCATCGTTTCCCACCGGCTGCCGAGCCCGTCGACCGCTTTCGCCGCGTCGGCGGCGGGGGCGTACGCATGCAGGAAACCCCACTTGCCCTCGATGGCTTCGGATGCGCCCTTGTAGCCTTCCCGCGCCAGCGTCGCCGCGATCAGGCCGCACATCGCCGCGTGGCCGACGTGCGAGCGCTTGGTCCAGGCGCCGTTGACCAGGAACTGCATCGAGCCCGCCGACATGCTGAGCACGATGCCGAAGGCATTGGCGTGCCCTTCCGCGTCGAGTCCGAGGAGGCGCCCGGCGGCGGCGGCGGCGCCGAAAGCGCCGCACGTCGCGGTGGGATGGAAGCCCTGGTCGTAGTGCGCCGCCGGGTCGAGCGCAAGGGCAAGCCGGATCTGCACTTCGTAGCCGGCGATGATGGCGGCGATCAGCGCTTTCCCGTCGGCGCCCGCCATCTCGGCGGCGGCCAGGGCGGCCGGCACGATCGGCGCGCTCGGATGCAGCGAACCCGGCGCATGGGTATCGTCGAAGTCGAGGGAATGGGCGAGCGTGCCGTTCAGCATCGCCGCGCCGGGCGGGGTGTAGCCGGCGGCATCCCCGATCACCGTGCACGCGCCGCCCGCCAGGCCGAGATGCCCGGCGGCGGCAATCATCGCCGGCGTCGACTCCGCCTCGTTGCGGGCGCGCACCATGATGCCGACCAGGTCGAGGGCGAGCGCCTTGGCCCGCTCGCGCACCTCGGGCGGCAGCGCGTCGTACGATAGTCCGGCGGCGAAGGCGGCAAGCGTGCGCGTCGTCGCGGCCATCAAGCCTATCCGGCCTGGATCACGCCGCAGGCTATGCGCGCACCGGCGTTGCCGGTCGGCTGCGTCTTGTAGTCATCCGGGTCGGCGTGAACGACGAGCGCGCGGCCGATGATGCTGGCCGGGCCGGCCGTCACGGTGATGACATCCATATCGGCCTGAACGTTGCCGCGGCCGCGCTTGTTGGCCTGGAGCACGGGCAGATCGCCAGCATGGCGGTTGGCGTTGCCGGGATGGCCGTGCGGCTTGCCGTGGGGATTGAAGTGGCCCTTCGCCCCCATCGCGTCGCCGGAGCAGTCGGCGCCCTCGTGGATATGCAGGCCATGCACCTGTCCCGGCTTGAGGTTCTGGACGAACACGACGACGCGGACCTTGTCGCCGACCTGTTCGAACGTGGCTTCGCCGAAGGTCTTGCTCCCCTTGGTCGGCTTCAGTTGCGCGTTCGCGCGCGGCGGCTCGGTGGGCGTGGACTGGCAGGCGGTCAGGAATACGGCGGCAGCAACGGCAGTCATTATCGATTTCATGGGTTATCCCTCCTCAGGAACCTCAATTTACTCAATTCCTCACCGGCATGGAAGCCCCTTGAAAAACCCCGGTCTTTCGGCGGCTTGCGGCCGCTTTCGCGGGCAGTGCGATAATGCGGCCATGTGCCACTCCATTCCCGGGATGCAGCCATGACCCAAACCGCCACAATCCGGACGCCGCCGGCCCCCGCGCCGCCCCCTGCCGAAGGCACCGATCTCATCGAGTGGTACTACGAACGCGGCTACTCGGACGGTTTCCCGCTCGTGCCGCCCACGCCCGCGAAAATCGCGGCGGTCGTC
The DNA here is from genome assembly GCA_964433375.1 of uncultured Streptomycetaceae bacterium. Taxonomy (GTDB): domain Bacteria; phylum Pseudomonadota; class Gammaproteobacteria; order Burkholderiales; family SG8-41; genus SG8-41. The sequence goes on along the minus strand of CAYSRR010000028.1, from coordinate 13,509 downwards.
GGCGCGCTGGGCGGGGATCCCGGCCACCTGCTCGCCCGCGTGCCGCCGCGCTGGGGGAGCCTCACGCGCGAGGTGCTGGCGATCAACATGGTGATGGCGGGCTGCCGCCCCGAGTATGCCCCGGTAGTCGAGGCCGCCCTGCTCGCCCTGTGCGACGCGCGGTTCAACCTGAACGGCGTGCAGGCCACCACCCACATGGCCAGCCCGCTGCTGGTCGTGAACGGGCCCATACGCGGCGCGATCGGCATGAACGCCGGATGCAACGTATTCGGCTCCGGCAACCGCGCCAACGCCACGATCGGGCGCGCGCTGCGCCTCGTCATGCTCAACGTCGGCGGCGGCTGGCCCGGCCTGCTCGACAAGAGCACGCTCGGCCACCCGGGCAAGTACACGTACTGCATCGCCGAGAACGAGGAAGCGAGCCCGTTCGCGCCCTATCACGTGGAAAAGGGCTACCGCGCGGAGGACTCCGCCGTGTTCGTGCTGGCGGCCGAGCCGCCGCACAGCATCACCAACCATTTCGCGAACGACGCGCGCGGCGTGCTCGACAGCGTCTGCTCCGCGATGAGCACGATCTGCAACAACAACGCCGTTTCGGCCGGGCACTGCGCGGTGGTGCTCGGACCCGAGCATGCCGCCACGATCGCGCAATCCGGCTGGAAACGCCATGACGTCCGCCATTACCTGTGGGCCCACTCCGGCAACCGCTGGGACGACCTCTACGGCAACGGGCGCTACGGCAAGGTCTACAACCGCAACCTGCCGGTGTGGTACAGGCGCGACCCCGACGCGCGCACGCCGATCGTGCCGGGCCCCGACCATATCCACCTGTTCGTCGCCGGCGGCGAGGCCGGGCGTTTTTCCGCCTTCATCCCCGGCTGGGGCCACATGTCCTCGCCCGTGCTGCGCGGAGTGGGCGCCGCGCAGCCGGCGGGCGGGCCGGAGTGCGCGGACGGCGTCTGCGCGGTTTAAAGACATCAGCCGCCGATAAACGCCGATACACGCCGATGAAAAGAATAGGTAGACAACCTAAACAGGATTGGATCGGCGACCCGCTCTCAGCTTTCGAATAAATGTCGACTGCACTCTTGTAGTATCTGACTATTGATCTGTTCGCCTTTGAATTTATCTGCGTTCATCGGCGTCCATCGGCGGCTAATCAGGTTTGGATATTTTTGGCGAAGGAAACGGAGGTGAAAATGATACCGGTCTATGACCCGCGCGGCGTACTGGAAACATCCCCCCTGGCGACCGCTCCCCGCGTGAGCCGGCTCGCCGGCCTGCGGCTCGGCCTGCTCGACAACACGAAGTGGAACGCCAACAAGCTGCTGCGGGGCGTGCGCGACCGGCTCGCGGAAAAGCACGGTTTCAGCGCGGTCAATTACTACCGCAAGGAAAGCTTCTCGCTGGCCGCCGCGCCGGAATTGCTCGACGAAATCGCGGCCGCCAACGACGTCGTCATCACCGCCATCGGCGATTGAGGGTCCTGCACGTCGTGCTGTATGCACGACACGGTGATGCTGGAGTCGCGGGGCCGCCCCACGGCCGTGATCGTCACGACCGAATTCGTGCTCGAGGCGCAAACGCAGCGCGATGCGCTCGGCATGGCGGGGCTCGACGCGGTCGTGATCGACCATCCGCTGAGTTCCCTGCGCGAAGAGGAGATCGTCCGGCGCATCGAGCAGGCGCTGCCGCAGGTCGAGCGCGCCTGGCTCTCGGGCAGCACGCGATCCTGACGGCCCCGCCCGCCTCAGGCGGTTTCGGAAAACAGCTCGCGCAAAGTACGCCGCTCCAGCAGGGGCCGCGGCGCCGACGGCGGCGCCGCGATGCCGGCGCGGTTGTGCCAGACGGTCGGCATCCCCACGGCGTGCGTCCCGATCAGATCGAATCCCGAGCCCGCCACGAACAGCACTCCTCCGGGTGACAGCCCCAGCTCCGACAGCGCCAGCCGGTAGGGCGCGGCGTCGGGCTTGTAGTAGCCGGCGCGCTCCGCCGTGACGACCACGTCGAACGGCACGCCGAGCAATCCCGCGGCCTGCTTCCCGAGGCGTTCCGAGCAATTGGTGACCACCCCGATCCGGGCACTGCGCCTCACCCTGGCCAGCACCTCGGCCGCGTCATCCCAGGGCGCAAGCGACCCCCATTCCGACTCCAGGCGCTCCGGCGCCTGCGCCGGCAGCCCCGTCGCCGAAGCCGCTTCCCGCACCAGCGTTTCGTAGGGGCGGTATGCGCCGCAGCCGTAGGTGAGCTCAAGGTAGGCCGCGCGCCATTTGCGGCCCGCGTCGCGGCTGCCGGCAACCCGGTCCCACAGCGACCACGAATCGATCAGCGCCGTCAGCAGGTCGAAAAGAACCGCGTTGTAATGCGCCATGACGAACCCCCTCCCTCACCCTCCCCCTTGACAAGGGGGAGGGATGGGGTGGGGGTCACTTGAAGACGTCGGTAATGAGCAGGTCCGGCAGCCAGGTGGCGAGCGTGGGGAAGAAGATCACCAGCAGCAGGACCGCGAGATCACCGAGAAAGAACGGGATGGTGCCCTTCATCACCGACAGCAGGGGTATCTTGGAAGTCCCGCTGACCGCGAACAGGTTCAGCCCGACCGGCGGCGTCACGACGCCCATCTCGACGTTGAGCGTGATGATGATGGCGAGATGCACGGGGTCGATATTCAGCGCCATGGCGACGGGGAAGACCACCGGGACCGTCAACAGCACCATCGCCACGCCGTCGACCAGCATGCCGAGCAGCAGCAGCACGCCCATGAAGGCGAAGATGAAGCCGAGCGGCGTCAGGCCCCAGCCGATGACGATCTCGGTCACCTTCTGCGGCCAGTAGAGATTCGCGAGCAGGAACTGGAACACGCCGACGCTGCCGACCAGGAACAGGATCACCGCGGTGAGATTCAGCGAGCGGATCGCCGTGGGCAGCAATTCGCGCAGAAACGCGCGGCCGCGCGCGAAGAATCCGTACACGAACGCGTAGCCGCAGGCGGCGGCGGCGGCCTCGGTCGGGGTGAAAAGGCCGCCGTACAACCCGCCGAGGATGACGAACGGCATGCCGAGCGCCGGCAACGCGCCCCGCGTATCGGGCCACAAGCGGCTGCGGTTGAATGTCCCGCGCGGCAGCTTGAGCCACCACGCGAGGCCCATCACGCTCAACGCGTTGCCGAGCGCGAGCATCAGCCCGGGTATCACGCCCGCGAAGAACAGGCGCACGATCGAGGTCTCGGTGACGATGCCGTAGAGGATGAGGATGATGCTCGGCGGGATCAGCATCGCGATGCCGCCGGCAGTGGCCACCAGCCCGCCCGCGAGCCAGTCGGGATAACCGCGCTTTCTCATCTCGGGGATAGCGATGACGCTCATCGCGGCCGCCATCGCCACGCTCGAGCCGGAGATCGCGCCGAACAGCACGCAAGCCAGCACGGTGGCGACGCCGAAACCGCCGGGCAGCCAGCCCACCAGCGCGTCGGAGAACTTGAAAAGCTGGCTCACCAGGCCGGTCTTCTCCATGAGGAATCCCGCGAAAATGAACAGCGGGATCGCCATCAGGGAGTACTTCCCGATGAAATTGAAGAACGAGCGGAAAACCACTTCGCTGCCGAGCAGCGGGTCGGTCGCGATGTAGATCGCGGAAGCGCCGCTCAACGCGATGCCGATCGGCACGCTCAGCACCAGCAGGATGGCGCCGCTAAGCCACATGACGTGCATTTGTCTGCCTCTTCTTCTGCCGAACGGCGGGCCGGCGGGCCCGCCCAATTTTGATCAATGCCCGACGGAGTCCGTGTCGTCCGCCGGGTCCTCCAGCACGCTGCGCCCGAGCAGCTTGTACACCTGGCGGTAGATCTGGAAGAACAGCGTCACTGCCATGAACGCGAAACCGGCCAGCAACGCCAGCAGGAAGGGCCACATCAGAAACGAGAGGCTCTCGGTGCGGCTCTCGTATTTCAAGGCGTCCTCGACCTCGGGTATGCCCCACCAGACGACCAGCACCATGAACACGAACGAAATCACCAGGGCCAGCAATCGCACCACGTCAGCGACACGGCGCGTGCGCGGGCCTATCGTTTCCAGCGACTCCGTGAGGATCGCCACGTTGAGGTGCGAACCGTGGCGCTGCGCGATACCGAAGTAGAGATAAACGCCGCTCAGGATGAAGAAAGTGACGGCGTCCTGCTGCCACTCGAATGAAGTGCCGAGCACGTAGCGCCGGAAGATCTCGACCAGGGCCAGCAGCGTGCAGCCCAGGAGCAGCAACGCGGCGGCTTGCGCCAGGACCTTGTCCTGGAACGCGCGCCAGTATGCGTACGCTTTTTCCACGTGCCTGGATCCGCAGCAAGTCGCCAGGCCGCCGTTGCGCCCCGGGAAGGCGCCTGACGGCCCGGCGGGTTCCCGCCCGTTACTTGACCACGATCACCGATGCGTGTTTCGAGCAGTCCACCTTCTCGATCCACGACGAGCCGGAGGGATGCTGCTTGGACAGCTCGCGGCCTTCCTTGACGAACTGGTCGACCCATTTGGCCGCCTCGGCGGGCACCTTGCTCTTGACGTAACGCACCGCCGCATCGCCCATCGCGCCGACCATCGCGGACACTTCCTGCGAAGTCATCCAGTAGACGCCGGGCTTGGACGGATCCTTGGTGCCGTACTTGTCGTAGGCCATCTTGTCGAAGCACCAGTTGTATTCTTTCTGCACCTGGATCGTTTCCTTGATCAGTCCTTCGAGCGCGGTCCGCGTCGCGGGGCTCAGGCGATCCCACCAGCGCTGGCTGGCGCTGATCATGTAGTAGTCGCCGACGAACGCGCCGGCGCCGCCCATGGTGTAGAACGGCGCCTGCTGGCGCACGCCGTTCCAGCCGCCGAGGCTGGTCATCAGGCCGTCGATGACGCCCGACTCGAGCGCGCTCGGCACTTCGCCGAACGCCATCACGACCGGGTTGGCTTTCCACGAGGCAAGCACCGGGTTCTCGGCCGGGCCCATGCTGCGCACCTTCTTGCCGTCGAAGTCGGCGGGCTTGGCGTAACGGAACTTGCCGCCGACGCCCATGCCGAAGCTCATGTGGCCCGCGCCGAACACCTTGACGCGCTGGTTCTTGGCGAAACGCTCCACCAGCATCTGGTAGGTCGAGGTCTTCTCCAGGTTGTCCACCGCGCCGACGGTGGTGAGGATGCCCGGCCCGACCACGGACAGCGCCCACGCATCCACCGGCGCCGCCTTGCCGATCTGCATCCAGGTCATTTCGAGGTTGCCCTGCCGCATGGCCTCGAAGGCTTCCGGCACGGTGTAGAGCGCGCCCGCGTAGTAGAGGCGCGCCTCGCTGCCGGGGATCACCTTCGGCAGGCGATCGCCGAAGTATCTCATCGCCAGCGCCGCCGGGTGGGGCGGCGGCGGGAAATCGGACACGAACCGCAGGACGACCTTGTTCGGCTTGTCCTGGGCAAACGCCGGCTGGGTGGCGCCCCCCAGCACCGCGATCGAAACCGCGGCGGCGGCCCACACATCGAATCGATTCATCTGTTTACGCAGCATACACTCCTCCGTCGTTGACCTGGGTTGCGGACGCCGGCCAGTGGACCGGTCTTGTTTGTCCGGGCACCGTATCTCAACGGTCGGGCAGCGTCAAGGCTGACGGGTGGGCGTCCACTCCGGCACCAGGGCCGCCTCGCCCCGCCTCGCCCCGAAAACGCAGTCGACGCCGATCCCGGGCGCCCATACCAGCGCGTCGTCACAATAGATGAGCGGCAGGCGTTCGCGCAGCCACGGCGCCACGCGCGCTTCCTGGAGCAGGTTTTTGAGGCTGCGGCGCGGGCGGCGGCTATCGGGCCGCAGGCGCTCGCCGCCCCGCCGCGCGCGCACGGTCACCACGCCGTCCTGCAGCCTGGCCAGGCTGATCCCCCCCGAGCCGACGCCGCGCTTCAGCACCAGCACGCCGCCGAGCGCGGGCAGATCGAGGCTATCCTCGCCCAGCCAGCGCCGGCTGTACTGCAACGGCACCTGCAGCGTCCGCACCACGTATACGCGACCGTCGTGCCGCCTCAGGTCTGCGCCATCCAGCTCGATCGCGACGCGGGCATCCTGTTTCGCCTCGATCATCTGGCGCAGCGCCTCCTCCAGCCGCTGCGTCGCCGGCATGGCCACGGCATGGCCCGCCAGGAACCAGCGCAGCAGGTTGCGGGCGTGGGCCGGCGGCAACCGCCGCAACCCCGCTACCGACAACGTCCCCGCCTCGATACAGGCCTCGCCGTCGGCGGACGCAACCTCGTCCAGCAGCGCGGCCGCCTCTGCCAGGTGACCGGCCGAGCGGGCAATCGTCGCGCGGTACGCGGGGAACCGCCGCGCGACGAGGGGCAGCACCTCGTTGCGGAGAAAATTGCGCCGCAAGCGGGTATCGCGGTTGCTCTCGTCCTCGATCCACTTCAGGCGGCGCGTGCGGGCGTAAGCGAGGATTTCCTCTCGCGTCGAGTCGAGCAGTGGACGGAGGATGGCCGGGTGTCGAGTGTCGAGTGTCGGGTGTCGGGTGTCGAGTGTCGAGTGTCGAGTGTCGGGCGTCGAGTGTCGAGTGACGAACCTCGCGCCCTCGACCCTCGACCCTCGACCCTCCTCCCTCCGAAGGAGCGGCATTCCCGCGAGCCCCTTCACCCCCGCGCCGCGCAGGAGCTGGAGCAGGAGCGTTTCCACCTGGTCGTCCTGATGATGGGCGAGCACGACGAAATCGCAGTCCTGGCGCGCGTAGACTTCGTAGCGCGCCGCCCGCGCGGCGGCCTCGGGCCCGCCGCCCCGGCCCACGCGCACCGTCACGCTCTCGAACGGAACGCCGCGCGCGCGGCACAGCCGCCGGCAGAACGCGGCCCAGCGCGCGGCGTTGGGACTCAACTGGTGATTGACGTGAAGAGCGGAGAGACGGAAACGCAGCCGGGGCGAAGCCGCCTTAAGACAATCCAGCAGGACGACCGAATCGACGCCGCCGGAGAGCCCCACCGTCAGCCGGGCACCCGGCGCAACGATGCCCTGCAACTGCGCCGCCCCCCCCGGGCCCCCCCCCCCCTTTTCCCCCCCCCCCTCCAAAGGGGGGGGGATTGGCAGGGGGGGGTTACTTCTGCTCGACTTCCTTGAACTTGCCATAACCGATGAGCTTCTCGAAACGGCTCTCGAGCAGCCCGTCGAGCGGGGTATCCTTGATCTGCCGCCAGGAATCCTGCAGCGCCTTCCTCAGGTTTTGCATCATCGCCTCGTGGTCGCGGTGCGCTCCGCCGAGCGGCTCGCTGACGATCCGGTCGACCAGCCCCAGCGCCTTCAGCCGCGTCGACGTGATGCCGAGCGTCTCCGCTGCTTCCGCCGCATAATCCGCGCTCTTCCACAGGATGGAGGCACAACCCTCGGGGGAAATCACCGAGTAGGTCGAGTATTGCAGCATGAGGATCAAATCCCCCGCTGCGATTGCCAGCGCCCCGCCCGAGCCGCCTTCGCCGATGACGGTGCAGACGACCGGGACGCGCAGCTCGGCCATCGCGTAGAGATTGCGGCCGATGGCCTCGGACTGGCTGCGCTCCTCCGCCCCCACGCCGGGATAGGCGCCCGGCGTGTCGATGAAGGTGAACACCGGCACGCCGAACTTCTCGGCCAGCCGCATGAGGCGCAGCGACTTGCGATAGCCCTCCGGCTTGGGCATGCCGAAATTGCGATAGATCTTCTCCTTGGTGTCGCGCCCCTTCTGGTGCCCGATCACGACGCAGGTCTCGCCGTTGAAGCGCGCGAGGCCGCCGACGATGGCCGGATCGTCCGCGAACGCCCGGTCGCCGTGCAGCTCCTCGAAGCCGGTGAACAGGTTGTTGATGTAATCGAGCGTGTACGGCCGCTGCGGGTGACGCGCGACCAGCGCGATCTGCCAGGCGGAGAGCTTGCCGTAGATGTCCTTCGTCAGCGCCTGGCTTTTCTTCTGCAGGCGCGCGATCTCCCCGGAAATATCCACCGCGGAATCGTCCTGCACGAAGCGCAGCTCCTCGATCTTCGCCTCCAGCTCGGCGATCGGCTGCTCGAATTCCAGGAACGTCGTTTTCATTTAACCGCCGATGAACGCCGATGAACGCCGATCAAAAGAATCTTCGCCGAACCCGGGTCGTTGACCATATTGAATAAATTGTAACTTAATACGCATGCACGATCCCGTCTTGCGCACATGGATCGTAGCGTTGACGGATTGTATGTCCCGACCCTCTTACTTTAATTGGATGATGTTTTATATCGGCGTGTATCGGCGTTCATCGGCGGCTAGTACCAACCTACCTCCGAGCCGCGCGGATCGCCCGCCGCCTGTGCGATGCCGGTCTGTTTCGATTTGAACACGACCTGCATGTTGCCCCACCGCCGCTTCGCGAATTCGACGCGGTGACCGCGCGCCTCGAGCGCCGCGCGCCATTCGCCCGCGAAACCGCCCGGCTCGATCTCCACCCGGTCCGGCCACCACTGGTGGTGGTAGCGCGGGGCGCTCACGAGCCGCGCCAGGTCCACGGTACTGTCGCCCAGATGATCGAGCACGGCCAGCAGGACCTGGCTCACGATGCGCGAGCCGCCGGGCGAGCCCAGCACCAGCACGCCCCTGTCGTCCTCGACGAAGGTCGGCGTCATGCTGGAGAGCGGGCGCTTGCCCGGCGCCACGGCATTGGCGTCGCCTCCCCGAAGGCGGAATGCATTGGACAGATCGCGCCGCAGCGAAAAATCATCCATCTCGTTGTTGAGCAGCACGCCGGTGCCGTCCGCGACGATGCCCGAGCCGAACAGCAGGTTGATGGTCAGCGTCGCGGCGACGCGGTTGCCGGCGGCGTCGACGACGGACAGGTGTGTCGTGCTGGTGCCCGCCGCAGGAGACGTTTCCGCGCCGAGCGTTTCGCTGTGCGTCGCGACATCCGGGCTGATGGAAGCCGCGCGCCGATCCGCGTGCGCACGGCCCGTCAGCCGTGCAACCGGCACCGGGACGAAATCGCTGTCGCCCAGATGCTGCGCCCGGTCATGGAATGCGCGGCGCAATGTCTCGACCACGAAATGCGCATCACGCGCGGACCGGGTCCCGGTCACGTCCAGGCGTTCCAGCATCTGCAGGCATTGCGCGAGCGCGATGCCGCCGGCGGACGGCAGGGCGGCGGTCGTGATGGTCGCGCCGCGATACTGAAACCGCAGGGGCGGCCGCTCCGCCACCCGGTAGCCGGCCAGGTCCGAAGGCTGCCAGGTTCCGCCCGCGCGGTTCACCGAGCCGACGAGCGCCCGGGCGACCGGACCCGTATAGAACCCGTCGTGCCCCGCCTTCGCCATCCGCTCCAGGGTCGCGGCCAGCTCGGGCTGCTTCAGCCGCCAGCCCGCGCGTGGCGCTCGCCCCTCGTCGAGAAAAATGCCGGCGGCCGCGGGCAACTCCTGCAGGAGCCGCTCCCGCAAGCCGGCGATGCGCGCATAGCGTTCGTCCACGGCAACCCCCTCGCGGGCATGGCGTATCGCCGGCGCGAGCGTAGCCGCGAGCGGCAACGCGCCGAAACGCCCCGCGACGTGCGCCAGCGCCGCCGGGGTACCCGGGATGCCCACTGCCGTGCCGCCTCGCGTGGTTGCGCCGGGAATGGCCTTGCCGGCGTCGTCCACGTACCACGCCTGTTTCACCGCCGCCGGCGCCGTTTCCCGCGCATCCACCATCACCTGATGGGCGTCGCGCGCGCGATGCAGCAGGAAAAAACCGCCGCCGCCGAGCCCCGAGGAATAGGGTTCCACCACCGCCAGCACGGCCGCGACGGCGACCGCCGCGTCGAAGGCGTTGCCGCCGCGATCGAGGATTTCATGGCCGGCGGCGGTGGCGAGCGGATGCGCCGACGCAATCGCCCCATTTTTTTCCTGCGCGTTCGCACAGGAAAAAAATGAAAATAAAATGCAGAAGAATAACGCCTGCTTCATGGAAAGCTTTTTCATTCCGGGGAAACCGCCGCAACAGGCGGTTTCCCCGGACGCCAGCCGGTCTTCCACACATCGAGCGGCACGATCTCGGGCGCCCGGCCGTTCTCGTGAAACCAGGAATCCACCGCCCATTTCGCGCCGTTGCCCGTTTCGCTCACCACGGCGGTGGTATGCGGCCAGCCGAACAGGAAAAAACCCCGCGTGACGCGCGCCTCGACCCGGTGCCAGCGCAGCAGGCCCGCGCCGGCGAGGATGCGTAGATAGGTCGTCGAGTTGGTGGACTCGTCTATGCAGTCCATCTGGCTCCACCAGCTTTTACCGGTCTGGTTCTCGGGGCGGTCGTCGGCCGTATCGGTCATCTCTCCGACGAGCGTTTCGAAACGGGCGACCGCCTCGGAGAGGCGGTTCCGCTCTTCCCGCGCGTCGCGGCCGGGGGTAGCAAATATTCCGGATATCCGCGCCCATTGCGCGTCGGTCAGACCGGCCTGGCTGACGATGGCGCACGTGCCGCCGTGACAGACCGAGAAATTCCGCGAGGTCGGTTCCGTCACGATCTCACTGCGCACGAATGTGTCCACGGCATACAGGTCCGCCCCGCCCGCCTCCACCGCAAACGCGAGCAGCAGAATGCCGTTTGCGAGCGCCTGTCGCCTACCGTTCACGGATCACCGGTCACCGATCACGGGTTTCCGGGCTTGATGAACTTCAGCGTCATGCGGTCGCTCTCGCCGATCGCGGCGTACTTCGCGCGGTCCTGCTCGCCCATTCGGTAGGTCGGCGGCAGCGTCCACACGCCGCGCGGATGGTCGCGGCTGTCGCGGGGGTTGGCGTTGATTTCCGACCTCGCGACCAGCCTGAACCCCGCCCTCTCCGCGAGCCCGATCACGTAATCCTCGGTCATGTAGCCCGACTTGACCTGCGCCTCGAGCGAAGTGCCGGGCTTCGCGCGATGCTCGACCACGCCGAGGACGCCACCGGGCTTGAGGACATCGAAGAAGGCCCTGAACATCGCCTCGTCGTTTTTCGCGGCGGTCCAGTTGTGCACGTTGCGGAAAGTAAGCACGAGGTCCGCCGTGCCCGCCGGCGCGGCGACGGGCCGGGCCGGTGCGTGCAAGGCGGTCACCGTGACCCGGTCGTAGAGATCCGGCCGCCCCGACAACAGCTTGCCGTAGTTCTGGCGCGACGGTCCCATGTAGCGCGGGCTCTTGTCGTCCACGTGGAAATGGGCCGCGTAATACCGGCCCTGCTCCCGCAACACCGGGGCCAGTATTTCCGTGTACCAGCCGGCCCCCGGCCAGATCTCGACCACGGTCATGTCGGGCCGCAGCCCGAAGAACAGCAGCGTTTCCCGGGGATGGCGGTACACGTCGCGAGCGCGATTGGCCTCCGAGCGATGCGGGCCGGCCATGGCCCGGTCGATCGCTTCCCCGGCGCCCCCGCCCGGCATCCCGGCGCAACCCGAAAGCAGCGCGGCGCTCAAAACGGCGGCAACGGTCACGAAGCGCATGGCGGCTGGTATCATAGCATCCGGATTTCACTCAAAAGTGTGACGGGCGGCCCTCCCGGCCGCCCGAAAACTTCCCGCCCCATGATTCCTGAAACGAGGAGAACACCATGCTTGCACGAACCCTGACACTGCCGCTGGCGGCGCTCGTCCTCGCCTGCGGCGCATCCCACGCGCTCGCCCAGGCGTACCCGTCCAAGCCGATACGGCTGGTGGTCGGCTTCACGCCCGGCGGCGGCGTGGACATCAACGCCCGCCTGTTCGGGCCGAAGATCACCGAGTACCTCGGCCAGCAGGTCATCGTCGAGAACCGTCCCGGCGCGGGCACCAACATCGCCAACGAGCACGTCGCCCGGTCCGCGCCCGACGGCTACACGCTGCTGATCAACACCGCGGCGCTGGCGATCAACTTGAGCCTCTACAGCAAAGTGCCTTACGCGGCGAAGGACTTCGCGCCGATTTCAGTGCTGTCGATGAGCCCGAATATCCTGGTCGTCCATGCCTCGGTGCCGGTGAAGAGCGCGAAAGAGTTCATTGCGCTCGCCAAGGCCCGCCCCGGCCAGCTCAATTTCTCCTCCGCCGGGCCCGGCACCACGCAGCATCTGGCGGGCGAACTCTTCAACCTGCGCGCCGGCGTGAAGACTGTCCACGTGCCGTTCCGCGGCAGCGCACCATCGCTCACCGCCCTCATCAGCGGTGAAGTCGACCTGACCTACGCCAACATTCCGGCGATTTCCGCGCACGTCAAATCGGGACGGCTGCGCCCGATCGCCAATCTCGGCCCCAAGCGCTCCGACCAGCTGCCGCAGGTCCCGACCATGGTGGAATCCGGCGTGAAAGGCGTCGAGGTCGTCGTGTGGTACGGCATCTTCGCGCCGGCCGCGACGCCGCGCGACATCGTCGCCAAGCTGGGAGAGGCCATCGGCCGCGCGGCCCGCTCGCCCGACGTCAGGCAACGGCTGCAGGACCTGGGCGCCGAAGCCGTCGGCAACACGCCGGAAGAGTTCAACAAGCTGTTCCACGCGGAAGTCGCGCGCTGGGCGGAAGTGGTCAAGGTCTCCGGCGCGAAGGCCAACTGACCGCATACGCGTCCAGGCAGCCCCCTCGCCCCCGTTTCCACACACATCGGAAATCAACATGACACCCAAGGACAGTCCCTCCCCCATCGCCCACGACACGCCCGTGCGCTCGCGCGAGAGCGACCAGTTCTGGGGGAGCGACGCCATCGCGTCGATGCTGCGCGAGCTCGACGTGCCGTACATTTCGCTCAACCCGGGCGCGAGCTACCGGGGATTGCACGACAGCATCGTCAACCACCTCGGCAACCGCGCGCCGCAGATGCTGCTGTCGATCCACGACGAAAACGCGGTCAGCATCGCGCAAGGCTACTGGATGGCGTCGGACCGCATGATGGCGGCGGCGCTGCACTCCAACGTCGGTCTCATGCACGCGACCATGCCGATCTTCGACGCCTGGTGCAATCGCTCGCCCGTGCTGATACTCGGCGCCACCGGCCCGTGGGACGCCGCCAGGCGCCGTCCCTGGATCGACTGGATCCATACCTGCTCGGACCAAGCGGCCCTCATCCGCGACTACACCAAGTGGGACAACCAGCCGGGATCGGTCCAGGCGGCCATGGAGGCCATGCTGCGCGCGACGCAGATCGCGCAGACCGCGCCGCGCGGCCCGGTCTACGTCAACCTCGACGTTTCGCTGCAGGAACAGAAGATCGGGCCGCTGCCCGCGCTGCCCGACGTGAAGCGCTACCCCGTGCCCGAAGCGGTGAAGCCCTCGGCCGACCTGGTCGCCCGGGCGGCGAAGCTGCTGTCCGGCGCGAAGAACCCGGTCATGCTGGCCGGCCGCTGCCTGCGCAGCCTCGACGGCTGGAAGCAGCGCGTGGCGCTGGCCGAAAAGCTCAACATGCGCGTGCTGACCGGCATGAAGCTCGGCGCCGCCTTCCCCACCGACCACCGCCTGCACGTCTCGCCGCCGGCCAACCGTTTCTCGCCCGAGACGATCGAGATCCTGTCCTCGGCCGACGTGATCCTGTCGCTCGACTGGCTCGACCTCGCGGG
>CAYSRR010000027.1:7335-18209 GCA_964433375.1 uncultured Streptomycetaceae bacterium | reverse complement strand
CGACACTCGACACCCGACACTCGACACCCGACACTCGACACCCGACACCCGACACTCGTCACTCGTCACTCGCCATTTAGGCTGTGCTAGCATCCCCGCCACCTGCAAATCGCGAAGGAAAATCCATGACTGGAGTCAGAATTGCCCACAATCTGAAACTGCTCGCCCAGCACACCGCGGACGGCGCGCCCAACCTGGGCGAAGGCATGGCGATGAAGATCAAGGACGGCCGGCGCTACATGTACATCGCGCACGAGCACGGGCCGGCGGCGTTCTCGATCTTCGACGTGACCGAACCGTCCGAGCCGAAGATGCTGTTCCAGAAGCCGCTGCCGCACAGCCGGGTGCGCGCCAACTCGCTGGCGATGCGCGGCGACATCCTGCTGATGGCCTACCAGGCCTACGACCCGGGCGGCAAGCCCGCGGGCTTCCAGATCTACGACATCTCGAAGCCGGCCGAGCCGCGCGAGATCACGTTCTACGACCTGTCGGCCAACGACAATCACTCGGTCGGCGTGCACTACGTGTCGTTCATGGACGGGCGCTACGCGCATATCTGCGCGACGCACCCGGATTTCGTGCCGAACCACAAGGACGACATGCAGTTCTACCAGATCATCGACCTCGCCAACCCGGCCAAGCCGGTCGAGGCCGGACGCTGGTGGCTGCCGGGCCAGCGCAAGGGCGACAAGGAGCCGCCGCTGGAGCACCACGTCCCGCCCGCGCTCCACTTCGGCATGCGCCCGCACCACACGCTGTGCTATCCCGAGCGGCCGGACCGCGCCTACATCGGCTGGATCGACGCCGGCATCGTGATCCTCGACATTGCCGACAAGGCGCGCCCGAAGCTGATCAGCCGCCTCGACTATCACCCGCCCTTCCCCGGCTTCACGCACACGGTGGTGCCGCTGTTCAACCGCGACCTTCTCGTCGTCACCGACGAAGCGACCGGCGACCAGGGCGTCGACTGGCCCAAGCGCTGCTGGATGGTGGACCTGCGGCTGGAAACCAACCCGGTGATGATCTCGAGCCTGCCGACGCCGCGCGACTTCGACGCGCTGCATACGGTCGGCGGCCGCATCGGCGCCCACAACATCCACGAAAACGAAACCGAGCCGGGCGCCGCGAAACTGGAGAACACGGTGGTCTCGACCTGGTTCAGCGCGGGCCTGCGCGTCTACGACATCGCCGATCCGTACCGTCCCGAGGAAATCGCCGCGTTCCTGCCGGAAACGCCGCAGGGCCAGCGCGGCTGCCGCATCAGCGACGTGTTCGTGGACGACCGCTCGATCATCTACGCCGCCGACCGCGCGCGCGGAGGCCTCTACGTGCTGGAGTACACGGGCAAGCAGCCGCTCAATTGATGGAAATGCGTGATGCGTGATTCGTGAATGGTGAGTCGTGATTTGACTCCCCTCCTGCCCGAGGAGGGGTCGCACAGCGAAGCGGCGGGGGTGGTGGGAGCAAGATGGGCCTCACAGGACATAACGGTTCACCCGTCGCACGCCGCCTGAGCCGGCATTTCACGCTGGAAGAACTGGTCGCGAGCCAGACGGCTTCGCGGCGCGGGATCGACAACACGCCCTCGCCCGCCGTCGTGCGCAATCTCCGCCGGCTCGCCGCACTCCTGGAAAAAGTCCGCGTCCTGCTCGACGGCGCGACCATCCTCGTCAGCAGCGGCTACCGCTGCCCCGCCCTCAACGCGGCCGTCGGCGGCTCGGCGAACAGCGCCCACATGGCCGGCCTCGCCGCTGATTTCACCGCGCCGGAGTACGGCACCGTCCTGCAGGTCGCGCGCCGGATCGCGCAATCGAACCTCCGCTACGACCAGTTGATCCACGAGTACGGCGCATGGGTGCACATCGGGCTGGCCCCGGGCCGCGCGCAACCGCGTCGGCGGAATCTCTCCATTTTCAAGGGAACCGGCTACCTCCCCGGCATCGTCACCCGGACGGCGTGAAGCTTTTTCTGCCGCCGATGCACGCCGATACACGCCGATATCAGGCGTACTGACGCAAAGCCTCGAATCCCGCGAGGCGTGCTGCGCGTTTCTCGACGACCCGGCAGATCTTCTCCAGCATTTCCCGTTCGCCCTTTTCCGGCTCGATTACCGCGAGCAGTTCACGGGCTTTCCCGGGCATCCCTGCCAACAGCTCGGCCATCCTCTGCCAGACGATGCGGGGATTCGCTCCCGAGGCTTCGGCGAACGCTTTCCAGTGACGCTCCTGAATCCAGTCGGGACGATTCTCGCCGCCGATCTTCATTGCGAGATTTGGGGTCAGACCTCGATAGACCACGGTCGAGATAAGGTCATAAAACAGCGCCAGCGAAACCCCTTCAGGAGTAATCAGCAGGGAAAGGTTTTTAGCGTGCGCGTCCGCGTTCCCGATGAGATAGTTGAAAATCGCCCATGAGATGATCTCGAGCCGGTCTTTCGCCGGCTGAGCGCAGTAGCGGGTTACGACTTCGAAACAGGCCGCGAGACTCGGGCCGCCTTCCTTCTCGTACTTCTTGCTCGAGGGAAGATTGAGCGCCTGGCAGAAGTCGGTCTGGTGAATACGATCCAATGTTCCGTCGGCGGCACGAACCCGATCGTAACGCTGAACCAGGTAAAGCGCTGTCGCCTTGCGCAATAGCTCGGACACTGGCACTGACAAACCCGACGCTGCCGCGAGACGCATGCAGAAATACTCGTTCACCGGCAAGTGCGCATAACCGGGCGAGCCGGGCTTGAGGATATGCGAGCTGGGATCGCTCCCCCTGGGCAGGGCAAGCCGGCCCTCATGGTAGTGAACAGGCAGCTTGTCCTGTGCGCCGGCGAGCGATAGCCGAAGCTCGCTATCGGCCGCAAGCAAGGGACGCTTTCGAAGGCCCGTGAGCAGCTCGTTCAACCGCTTGTCGCTGATCGGCGCGTAGCCTTCCCGGGACGCCGGTTTGTCGCCCGCCGACCAGAGTGAAATAGCGCCAGCGCAATCGCCACCGATCTCTTCCAGTAATCCGAAGGTATTTCGCTCGGACACGCGTTTCAGCTTCGCGATGGCCGCCCGGATATCTCCCTCGGGAAGCAGGTTGTCGAAAAATACCCGCGCGACCTCGTCCGGGAACTCTTCCGCCTGCCGCGGCATCGTCACGGACAGGGGGATAAACCGCCTCGATTCGAGCCAGACCTTGTCGTAGGCGAAGAAAAGCCGCCCCTTCTCTTCGCGCAGGCGTCCGGCATAGTGCTCGTTCAGGTAGACGTCAAGCGCGTTGGTCACCCTGGTTGCTCCAGAACGGCTGCTTCGGGCCGAGCGTCAAGGCGAGCCCGAGTCCCTGGATGACTTTAAGTGCCGGGCCCAGGCGCGCGGTCTCCTTTCCACGCTCCAGGTCGGAAAGAAACCGGACACCGACCCCGCACAGGAGCGCGGCCTCCGCCTGCCGCAGCTTCATGGCGATGCGCGCCTCACGGATCGCCTTCCCGAGATCCCCGGCGGAAAGGAGCAGGGTTGTGCTGGCTGTCTTGAGCATGGCCGACCTGATTTGATTATTCCCGATCGGGAATATATACCGGAACCAGCCCAAGGTCAATCAAAATATTCCCGATCGGGAATAATCCTGGCATTCCCAGCCCGATTCGTGCTCAATTCTCCCGAGCGGGAAAACGCGGACTCTACCGCCGCCGGTCCTTGGCGGCTAATGCAGTGATGATCTCGGCGACGGCCTTCTGCTGGCGGGGGTTCAGCTTGCGGTAGCGCTTCAGCAATTCCTGGTCCGGCAAAGGATTTCGATAGATCGCGGCTGGCTGCTCCGCGCGCCCTGCCCCGCCCTCCCCGTGGTGCAGCCAGTTCGGGCTGACCTCCAGCCATTGCGCCAGGGCCTGGATTTTGTCGTGCGAGGGGATCGCCTCCCCCGTCAACCATTTGCGCACCGCCTGCGGCGTGACCCGCCGGTCCGGGTAGTCCCCGTTGAATTCCTGCGTCAGCCGCGTCGGGCTTCCGGTTTCCCGCCCCCTGTCCTGCAATGCCTTGCGCAACCGCTTGCTGAATTCCTCGCGTGCCTGACTGTTCGCCATGCCGGCAAACGTAGCATCGCCCAAAGTAACAATCAGTTTCTGCTTACAGTAACCAAAAGTAATATGTGCTCACAACCATCTCTGCCCGGCCCTGCGGCCGGTTGCCGCGCCTCGAACATGGCACGGAAGTGCGGCATCGCGGCCCGTGCAACTTTAAGGGGACAAGACCCTCCAACATCGAGTCAGCCAACCAAGGGGAAAATCATCATGCTCGTATTCATCAGGAACGCTGCCCTGCCCGGGCTGGCGCTGTTCTTGACAGCCGGCGCGGCGATCGCCAATGACGAGGCCCTGCCCGCCAAGCAGGTGATCGCCGCCATCCAGGCTGCGGTTGCCGCCCGCCCCGGGCTCGTCAAGGAAGTCGAGGTCGAGCGCGAGCGTGGAAGATTGATCGTCGAAGTGAAGATCGTCGGCGCCGACGGAAAGTCGACGGAAGTGAGAATCGACCCGCAGAGCAACCAGGTCATCCGGTGACCCGAAGACGACCGTCAGTCCGATTTTCTCTGTTTATATCTGCGTGAATCTGTATTCATCGGCGGTTCGATTCAACCAGCCGCGAACGGATTGAGCACGCGCACGCCCCCGTAGTCCTGCCCGTGCGACAGGTCTTCGCTCACCAGCACCGCGGCCCCCATGCGCCGTGCGCCAGCCAGCACGGCCGCATCCCAGTAGGCGATACCGTAGCGGCGCTTGATCTGAAGCGCAAGGCGCATCAGCGCGAGATCTGCGCCGATCACGGGCCGGCTGCTGGCGATCTCCTCGATCATGGCCACTGCCTCGTCGTGGCCCAACTGGTGTGGCACGCGAATGGCGTTCACGTAGAACTCCTGCAATACCTGCACCGTGACGCCCCAGTCCTCCCGGTTGATCCATTCACGCGCGATGCGTGCCTTGGCGGCATCGCGCCCCGAGTTCGAAAACGCATAGACCAGCACGTTGGTGTCGAGGCAATGCGCGACCGCCATGACTACACGCCGGCTTTGCGCAGAGTCTTGCGGTCGTGCGCCTGCTCGCGGGTCAGCTTTTTCACGGTATCGATGCCGTGACCGCCCGCAATCGCCGCAAGCCGCTCCATGAGACCGCCGGCAGAGACAGCGGCCGTCTCGACGTCGTAGCGGGAGCCGCCGGCGTTCGCGCGTCCCACGTTGGGGTCACTCATCGCGCCCTCCAGGATCGCCATCAGCTCCCCTTGCAGCGACCGGTGGTTGCGTGCCGCCCGCTCGCGCAACTTCGCCGCCAGCGCGTCGGGCACGTTCTTGATCGACAGGTTAACCATGCCTGGCTCCGAAATAGCTCCGTATGGAGCCATTCTGGAGTCACTTTACAACCACGTCAACACGGGTATCACAACCATTTGAATACGTTTGAATTTCTTTGCGCCTTGGCGTCTTGGCGGCTAATGTTAATCTTGTAAATCCTGTCTATTCCTGTTTTCAACAACGTTTGGGCGCCTTACCTTGCAACTTGTTTCTTGTATCTTGTAACTGTTTTTCTCGTCACTGCGCCCCCAGCTCCGCGGCCCGCGCCAGATCGACGGCGCACACCCACTCCTCGCGCGTCGTCGTCCCGGCCGCCTGCGCGTTCATCAGCGTAATGACCATCGCGAGGGTGTCCGAATCGAGCGCGGCGACTTCCGCGCGCCGGAACTCGCCCTCCTGGTAGGTCAGCGCGGCCAGTATCCGGGTCAGCAGGCGCGATTGCGCGAACGCGGGGTTCTTCTCGATCTTCTTCACCGCCGCGTCCAGCGGGTCGCCGAGCGAGGGAACAGGACGATAGCGCGCGATGTTGCGCAGTTCCTCCAGGAACCGGGGTATCGACAGCAGTTCGGTCATCGCGGCTGCAACCTCGAGTTGTCGCCTTGCCCGGGCACGCCGGTTTAAATGTCGTAGCGGTTGGAGAGCAGGTTGCCGATGGCGAGGCATCCCGCCGCGGCCGCCAGCGCGACAACCAGCGAGAACGGGCTGAAGCTGTTCGACGCGTCGATGACGGCGCCGAACATGGGCGCCAGCACTTTTCCGCCGAAAAACCCACCCACCGCGCCGATGATGATCGAAACGATCATGCCGCGATCCTCGTTGAGTTTCATGTACGAATAGCCGACCCATCCGGCGGCGGCGCCCGCCAATACCCAGATCATGATGTTCATTCCCGACCTCTCTTCAAAGAAAGTGAAAACACCCGAGACAGCCGCTAGGCATAACACCGCAGCTTTTGCGAAAACTCGGCCAGGGGGTGTATGCCGCTCGCCTCGGCGCGCCGGCACCAGTCCTGCAGCCGGCGCACGAGCTGTTCCTTGGATGCCGTGGAACGCTCCCACAGCGTCATCAGCTCACGCCCCATGGAATGCATGGTCTGCCGCACATGCGCGTCCCGCCCCTCGGCATCGAGCCGCTTCAGCGATCTGGCGTACTTCGCCTGGACGTCGTAGCGATGAGTGATCACCGCCTGCAGCATCTGCAGGTCCGGAGTCGCCCGGGGCGCGGTGAAGCGCGGAACCGGCGCGACGCGCTTGACCTTCGCGAGGCCCAGCGTTTCGAGCATGCGGATGTACAGCCAGCCAATGTCGAACTCGTACCACTTGCTCGACAGCTTTGCCGATGTCGTGAAGGCGTGATGGTTGTTGTGCAGTTCCTCGCCGCCGATGAGAATGCCCCACGGCACGATGTTGGTGCTGGCGTCCCCGGTGGACCAGTTGCGGTAGCCCCAGTAGTGGCCGATGCCGTTGATCACGCCGGCCGCCCAGAACGGAATCCAGGCGATCTGCACCAGGAATATCAGCGCCCCGGGCACGATACCGAACAGGGCGACGTCGGCCAGGCCCATCAGCGTCAGGCCCAGTTTCAGATAGCGGGAGTAAACATGGCGCTCGAGCCAGTCGTCCGGGGTGCCGTGACCGTAGCGCTCGATCGTTTCGCGGTTGCGGGACTCCCTGACGTACAGGAGGACCCCGCCCCACAGCACGCGATTGATGCCCAGCACCTGCGGGCTGTGCGGGTCCTCCGGCGTCTCGACCCTGGCGTGGTGCTTGCGGTGGATCGCGGCCCACTCCCGCGTCACCATGCCCGTCGTCAGCCACAGCCACAGCCGGAAGAAATGACTCACGGCCGGGTGCAGCTCGAGCGCGCGGTGCGTCTGGTGGCGGTGCAGGAACACCGTGACCGCGACGATGGTGACATGCGTCAGCGCCAGGGCCACGATCACGTAACCCCACCACGGAAGGTCAAACACACCGGAAAAAAGCAGATTCAGCTCACTCGTCACTCGTCACTCGATTATCGACCCCCGGCCCGCCCCATCGTCCTGCGCCCCTTGTTGCGGGCGGGATTGCGGCGCGCGTCCTGCCATGATTTCTGCCGCGTCACCTGCCGCAGCCCGGCGGGATCCGCGTGCCTGGAGAGCGGGCCCTGGCCGGTGATCACCGCCAGTTTCTTCACCCGCTCGATCTCGATCGTTACCGCCTGCACGTTCCCGGGGTGTCCAGCATCCGAGCCGCGCGATTGCGCGGCTTCCTTCTCCTGCTCGAGGAGTCCGTGCAGCTTGCGCAACGCCGAGCTGCACGACGCCACCCGCCCGGCCTCCTTCTCCATCTCCCGCCGCTTCGTTTCGATGCCGGCAATCGCGTCGATCACCTCGTCGCGTGCCGGGACAACGGCAGCGGGAATGATTCCCATGGAGTCTGCCCCGGGCGCTGCGCTTCAGTTCAGCGTGCCGCCTTTTCCTGGATCTTTTCCCCGCCCCGTTCGATGTCGTGCCCGAGGCCGTGCATGGTGTTGCAGCCCGCGATCGCGCCCAGCATGCCGAACAACATCAGTGCCGCCAGAATTTTTCGAATCATGGTGTATCTCCTGAATGATAGGTAGGGCCGGAAAACTAAATGGGCTTGTTGCCGTTGATGACCCTGAGCAGCACGACCACGATGGCGATCACCAGCAGGACGTGAATGAAGCCGCCGATGGTGTAGGACGTGACCAGCCCCAGCAGCCACAGGATGAGCAGAACGACGGCGATGGTGTATAGCATGGCAGGTATCCTTTGGCTCGTTTAAGCGCGGCGGCGGTCAGACGTTCGACTGGATCACGCCGTTGACGACCTTGACCTGGTCGCCGGTGCGCCACGACGGCGCATTGGCTTCGTTGATCACGCGACTCGACCCGTCCTCGAAGCGGACGGTGATCTCGTAGCTCCTGGTCGATTTCACCCGTTTCTCGACTTCGTTGCCGGCCACTGCCCCGCCGACCGCGCCGACCACCGTGGCGATCTTCTGGCCGCTGCCGCCGCCGACCTGGTGGCCGAGCACGCCGCCCACGACCGCCCCGCCGACCGCGCCGAGGCCGGATCCTTCGCCCTTCGTTTCGATCTCGCGTACCGACATGATCACGCCGCATTCGTCGCACCGGGCGCTCGCGCGGGCGTTGGCCCTGTTCGCCATCCGCTCCCGGGATTGTTCGCGGGCTTCGTCACGGCCTTCCTGGCGGGCCTGCTCGCGGACCCGTTCCCGGACCTGTTCCGCGGAGAGCGCCGAGGCCGCCGGCGCTCTTGCGACGGCGAGGTTTGCCGGTGCTGCCGGCTTCGAGAGCTCAAGCTTGTCGGTGGGACTGCTGGTCGAGGTCGGGATCCAGCCCATGACGGCCGCGATGCCGACGGCGCTGAACACGGTCACCGCGATGCCCGCGATCCAGAACAGCGTATGGGGGGACTTGTTGGCCGGCGTTTCCATGTCATTTCCTTTTCGGGTTGTCGCCAGTGTCCCCTCCGCGGATGGAACGCTCTGTTCGTCAGCGCACATACGGCGGAATATCCCTGCTATAGCCTGCGCGTCATGCAGTCCGCGTACCGGACCCCAATCGCCAACAGCCTGCTTGCCGCCCTGCCGCGCGCCGAGTACCAACGCCTGCTTGCGGGCACCGAGCCGGTCACGCTGACTTTCGGGGAAGTGCTCTATCAGCCCGGCGAGCCGATCCGGCATACCTACTTCCCCAACGACAGCCTGGTCTCGCTGCTGGCCGTCGTGGAAGGCCGCACGGTACTGGAAGTCGGGCTGGTCGGCAGCGAAGGGATGGTCGGCATTCCCCTGGCGCTGGGCGTCGGCATTTCGTCCGTTCGCGCCCTGGTGCAGAGAACCGGCGGCGCCATGCGCATGAAGCGAGCCCGCTTTCTCCATGAGTTCAGGCAAAACCCGTCGTTGCAGCGGGAGCTGTTCCGCTATACCCACGCGTCAATGGCCCAGGCCACGCAAATCGCCGTGTGCAGCCGCTTTCACCTGCTGGAGGCACGCCTTGCCCGTTCGCTGCTGATGACCTGCGATCGCGTGCAGTCAAACGATTTCCGCCTTACGCATGAATTTCTCGCGCACACGCTGGGCGTGCGGCGCGTCGGCATCACCAAGGCCGCCGGTGCCCTGCAGCAGCGCAAGCTGATCAGCTATAGCCGCGGCGGCATCAGGATTCTAGATCGCAAGGGCCTGGAAGCGGCCTCTTGCCGGTGCTACCGGATCGTCAAGAACGTGCACGACGGCGTTCAGGGCGAGCATTCGAACCGTCAATATTCACCGATCGCCGTGGCCGATGTTGTGGCTTGAAGCGGCGACGGCCCATGTTCGTCGGCGAGATCGCCAACTGGCAATGAATCCCCCGTGATTCTTCCGGGTTGATTGCGAGTCGAATGCGCGGCAGGGCGGCCGCCCTGCCGGCTTTCCTTATCTCCGGCTTACTGGCTGACCGTCTGCCCGCCGATCGATACGCTGAAATTGGCCGTCTGCAGCTTGTACGGCGACGGGATGTACGCGAGCTCGATGCGGATTCCCTTCAATTTATTCGCCTTCAGGGCCTCGGCGGGGAAATCCACTTCCACGGACTGGGTCGCATCCTGTCCCGGATCGAGCCGGTCGCTGGTGTTGTACGAAGCGGAAAACTTGAGCGCCGGTTCGGTCCGCTCCGCCCCGACCATGATCAACTGCCCCCGGTCATCGAGGTACAGTATCTTGCCGCCGATGAGACGCACGGTCTGGTCCATTGAACTGTTCGTCAGCTTGAGCTTTCCCGTGAGCTTCGCCGGAGAATCGACGCGGCCGGAGCCTTGCTCGACCCGCTCCGTGACCTTCATCTCCGTGACCTCGCCGGTCACGATCCCGGTCGTCACCGTCACCTGGTCCGGCGTCACCGTATAGACCTTGTCTTCGATCACCGCAGTTGCTGCCGGTGGTTTCTGGACGCAGCCGAAGCTCGCTGCCGCAACCGCAGTCACCATCATCACGCTTATCCATGTCCGCATAACGTCTCCTGGGAAGTTTGCCGCTGGTGATTATTCCCCTCCGGCCCAGGTTGTTCTGTGCGCTAGCGTACGGTCGGAGTATGCTGTCCTGTCGTAGTCCCCTCGCCGTCCCGTGCGGTATCCGGCCGCATCGACAACGGCATCCCGAAAGCGGAAAACGCCGACCCTCAATGCCTGCTGCACATCAATCCCTGCAGAACCAACTGCTTGCCGCGCTACCCGCTGCGGACTACGGGCGCCTGCTGCCCTATCTGGAGCCCGTAACGTTGCCGCTGGGCCTGGTGATCTTCGAGTCCGGCGGCAAATTGCGACACCTTTATTTTCCCGCCAGCGGCATCGTGTCCCTGCTCTACGCCATGGAGAGCGGAACCTCGACGGAGATCGCGGTCATCGGCAACGAAGGCGTGGTCGGGATCGCGTTGTTCATGGGCGGTGAAAGCACGCCCAGCCGGGCCGTGGTGCAAAGCGCCGGCCATGGCCACCGGCTCAAGGCATCCGTGCTGAAGTCGGAATTCGAGCTTGGCGGTCCGCTGCAGCACCTGCTGCTGCGCTA
>CAYSRR010000027.1:0-7325 GCA_964433375.1 uncultured Streptomycetaceae bacterium | reverse complement strand
TTGAGCCTGGACCGGTTGCCCTCGAACAAGCTGGCCATGACCCAGGAACTGATCGCCAACATGCTGGGGGTGCGCCGCGAAGGCGTCACCGAGGCCGCCGGCAAGCTGCAGGAGGCCGGGCTCATCCGTTACAGCCGCGGCCACATCACCGTTCTCGACCGCCCGAAGCTGGAAAAACGGGTCTGCGAGTGCTACGCGGTGGTGAAAAGGGAAATGGACCGCCTACTCCCCGGGAAAACCACAGGCTCTTGAATCGTTCTTTCTGTGCGCCAGCGCACATACAGCACCGGGCCTCCCCGCTAATCTTGCCGGCAGCGGCGCTCGGGTCCGGTCGCGAGATGTATTTCATATAAATCAACATGATGACTGGAACCTTCCGGATTGCGGTCCTCGTTTGAAATCGGCGATTCTTCGCGCCTTCGGGCGCGCGTCGAAGGCTGCGCCATGGGATAACGAAGAGTCCATCCGCGAGGAGCTCTTCAGTATCGAGCGTCTCGAACAGCATGGCGGGAGCCTCGCGACGGCCCAGCCCGTCACCGCGCGGCCGAAAACCGGGCGCTCGCTCGCCGTTCGGCTGAGGGACAACGAGTCGGTCCTGCTCAAAGCCTATCGTGCCATCGCCGATGCGGTCCGCGAGGGCCACGCCATCACGCCGGCCGCCGAGTGGCTGCTCGACAACTACCACCTGGTCGAGGAGCAGATCCGCGAAATCCGCGACGATCTGCCGCCGGGCTACTACCGGCAGTTGCCAAAATTGATTGCCGGGCCTTTCGCCGGATATCCGCAGGTCTTCGGCATCGCCTGGGCCTTCGTCGCCCATACGGACAGCCGCTTCGATCCCGAGATGCTGCGCCGGTTCGTGCGCGCCTACCAGCGCGTCCGGCCGCTGACGATCGGGGAACTCTGGGCGGTCGCGATCACGCTGCGGATCGTGCTCGTGGAGAATCTTCGACGCGGGGCGAAGCGCATCGTGGCGAGCCGGGCCGCGCGCGAGGAAGCGGACGTACTGGCCGACCGGCTGCTGGGCGTGAACGCGCGCCCGGCTGAAGCCGTCGGCCAGGTCTTCAAGCACTACGAGCAGGCGCCCTTGCCGGACGCCTTCGCCGTCCAACTCGTTCAGCGGCTGCGGGACCAGGATCCGAAGGTCACGCCGGCGCTGATGTGGCTCGAGGAACGCCTCGCGGCGCAGGGAACGACCGCCGACGAGGTCGTGCACCACGAGCACCAGAGCCAAGGCGCGACCAACGTGACGGTCCGCAACATCGTCACGAGCATGCGGCTGATCTCCGACGTCGACTGGACGGAGCTCGTCGAGGACGCCAGTCTCGTCGACGACGCGCTGCGCTCTGGCAGCGGCTTCGCGGACATGGATTTTCCGACGCGCAACCTCTACCGCAGCGCGATCGAAGCCCTCGCGCGGGGCTCGAAACTGACGGAACTGGAAATTGCGCGAGCGGCGCTTCTGGCCGCAAACCAGTCAAATGGCCGCGAGCGCGATCCGGGCTATCACCTGGTCGCCGGGGGCCGTCGCGCGTTCGAGGCGACGGTCGGGTTTCGCGCGCCCCTGCGAAGCTGGCCCGGCCGTTTCAGCGCCCGGATCGGCGTCGGCGGCTATATCGGCGCCATCTTCCCGGTCGCCGCGATCGTTCTTTCCCTGCCGTTGTGGATGCTGGCGGGAGCGGGAATCGGCGGTGGGTGGCTCGGCCTCCTCGCGCTTTTCGGACTGATTCCGGCCATTGATGCGGCGATGGCGCTCGTGAACCGCGGCGTCACGAGAGGGTTCGGGGCAACGATGCTGCCGGGCCTCGAACTCCGCGACGGCATCCCTTCGAACCTGCGCACGGTGGTCGCCGTCCCGGTCCTGCTCACGACGCAGGCCGCGCTCGAAGAGCAGATCGAGCGCCTGGAGATCCACCACCTCGCCAGCCCGGAAGGCGAGCTCTATTTCGCGCTGCTCTCGGACTGGGCGGACGCCGCGACCGAGACCGTTCCGGGGGATGACGCGCTCCTCGACGCGGCCGCCGCGGGCATTGCCCGCCTGAACCATCGTTACGGACCGGCCGCCGCGGGGAACCGCTTCCTCCTGCTCCATCGCCGGCGGGTCTGGAACGAAGGGCAGCAGCGGTGGATCGGGTGGGAACGCAAGCGCGGCAAGCTCCACGAGCTGAACCGGCTGCTTCGAGGCGCGTCCGATACCACCTTCATGGGCGCTGATGGATCCGTTTTCACTGCGCCTCCCGTCCCGCCCGCCGGCGTCCGTTACGTCATCACGCTCGACGCCGATACCCGACTGCCCCGGGAGGCGGCCCGCCGGCTGGTCGGCAAGATGGCGCACCCGCTCAACCATCCACGGTTCGATGCCGGGACCCGGCGCGTCGTCGAAGGATACGGCGTGCTGCAGCCGCGCGTGACGCCTTCGCTGCCGATCGGCCGCGAAGGATCCCTCTTCCAGCGCATCTTCTCCAGCATGGGTGGCATCGATCCTTACGCCTCCGCCATCTCCGACGTGTACCAGGACCTCTTCGGCGAAGGCTCCTATACCGGCAAGGGCATCTACGACGTGGATGTCTTCGAAGCCGCGCTCAACGGCCGCGTGCCCGACAGCACGCTGCTCAGTCACGACTTGTTCGAGGGAACCTTCGCCCGCGCCGGCCTCGCTTCCGATATCGAGGTTGTCGAGGAGTTTCCGTCGCGTTACGACGTGGCCGCCGCACGCCAGCACCGCTGGGTGCGCGGCGACTGGCAGTTGCTGCCATGGATACTCGGCCGCGCCGGCGCGCTGCCGCCGATCGGCCGCTGGAAGATGCTGGACAACCTGCGGCGCTCGCTGTCGGCGCCGGCGAGCGTCGCTGCCCTGGCGGCGGGGTGGATGCTGCCCCTGCAAGCCGCCATGGTCTGGACCGGTTTCATCCTGTCGACGATCGCGTTGTCGACGCTGCTCCCGGTTCTCTCCGCGCTCGTGCCGCGACGGTCCCGGATCACGGCGCTCAGCCACCTGCGCGCGCTCGCCGCGGACGTCCGGCTCGCCTTGTCCCTGACCGCATTGCTGGTCGCGTTCCTCGCGCATCAGGCCTGGTCGATGGCCGACGCGATCGGCAGAACGCTGTTTCGCCTGCTCGTGAGCCGCCGGCGCCTGCTCGACTGGGTCACCGCGGGCCAGGCGATGGTGAGCCCGCGGCTGGACCTCCGCGGGTTCTACCGGCAGATGAGCGGAAGCGTCGCCATCGGCATCGTCGCCGCCTTCGTCGTCTGGCTGACCGGGAACGACGCCTGGCCGGCGGCAGCGCCGTTCGTGCTCGCCTGGATCGCGGCGCCGGCTATCGCCCGATGGACGAGCCTGTCGCCGCTCGTGGCGGGCCGCCTGCCGGTCGCGGATGCGGACGCCCGCGCCCTGCGGCTGGTCGCGCGCCGCACCTGGCGTTACTTCGAGACCTTCGTGACGGCGGCGGACCACGGGCTCCCGCCGGACAATTTCCAGGAAGACCCGAAGCCGACGGTCGCGCACCGGACTTCTCCCACCAACATGGGTCTTTACCTCCTCGCCACGGTCAGCGCCCGCGACTTCGGATGGACGGGGACGACCGAGACCGTCGATCGGCTGGAAGCGACGCTGGCGACGATGGCCGGCCTGCAGCGGTTCCGCGGCCACTTCTACAACTGGTACGACACGCGCGACCTGCGCCCGCTGGACCCGCAGTACGTCTCCTCGGTGGACAGCGGCAATCTGGCCGGACACCTGATCGCGCTTGCCAATGCCTGCCGGGAATGGATCGGCCGTCCGATGGCCGGTCCTGAACTGTTTGCCGGCATCGAAGACAGCCTGGACTTGACGCGCGAGACCTTGCGAGAACTTCCCGACGACCGACGGACCCAGACGATCACGCGGCACCAGCTTGGTGAAGCGCTCGATGCGCTGGCCGCCGCGTTCAACCGGGACCCGCCACTCCCGCACCCGCCGCCGGAGGAGATCGCCGCACGGTTGGTGAAAATCGCGCCTCACGCCGCCACCATGGTCGACATCGCCCGAACGCTGGCGAGCGAACGCGGCGACGGCGCCGAAATGCGGTTTTGGGCGGAGGCGACCCTGGCGTCGATCGAGAGTCACCGCCGCGACGGTGCCCGGATGGCTCCTCATTCCACCGGGGACGCCCGTTCCCTGGAACAGCGCCTGACGGCGATCGAGACGACGGCGCGGACCCTGGCCGACGCGATGGCGTTCGGCTTTCTCCTCGACCCGGACCGCAAGCTCCTCTCGATCGGCTACCGGGTCGCGGAGGGCAGTCTCGATCCGAGTTGTTACGACCTGCTCGCCTCCGAGGCGCGCCTGGCGAGCTTCGTGGCGATCGCCAAAGGCGATGTTCCATCGCGTCACTGGTTCCGGCTCGGGCGCGCCGTCACGCCGGTCGAACGAGGCGCCGCGCTCATCTCCTGGTCGGGATCGATGTTCGAGTACCTGATGCCCTCGCTCGTCATGCGCGCGCCGGCCGGCAGCCTGCTCGAGCAGACGAGCCGGCTCATCGTCCACCGGCAGATCACCTACAGCACCGCGCTCGGCGTGCCCTGGGGCATTTCGGAATCCGCCTACAACGTGCGCGATCTCGAGCACACCTATCAGTACTCCAACTTCGGCGTTCCGGGCCTGGGACTGAAACGCGGCCTGAGCGAGAACGCGGTGGTCGCGCCCTACGCGACCGCGCTGGCGGCCATGGTCGATCCGGGCGCGGCGGCGCGCAACTTCGCCGGGCTTGCCGCCATCGGCGCGCGGGGCCGCTACGGTTTCTACGAGGCGCTGGATTACACACCCACGCGCCTGCCCGATGGGAAGGACGTCGCGATCGTCCGCGCCTTCATGGCGCACCATCAGGGCATGACGGTGGTCGCCATCGCCAACGCGCTCTTCGACGGGAAGATGCGGGCGCGGTTTCATGCCGAGCCGATCGTGCAGGCAACGGAGCTGCTCCTGCAGGAACGCACGCCGCGCGATATCGCGGTGGCCCATCCCAGGGCGGAAGAAGTCGAGACGGCGGCGACGGTCCGCGACCTGGAGCTCCCCGCGGTGCGGCGGTTCCGCTCCGCGCACGGCGCCACGCCGCAGGCGCACCTGCTTTCGAACGGCCGCTACACGGTGATGCTGACGGCCGCCGGCTCCGGCTACAGCCGCTGGGACGATCTCGGCATCACGCGCTGGCGCGAGGACGGCACGCGCGACGACTGGGGCGCCTACATTTTCCTGCGCGACGTGGAAAGCGGCGACGTCTGGTCCGCGGGCTACCAGCCGTGCGGCGTCGAGCCGGACAGTTACAACGTCACGTTCACCGAGGATCGCGCCGAATTCTCCCGCAGCGACGGAACGATCGCCACGATCCTCGACGTCGTCGTCTCGCCGGAGGACAACGCCGAGGTCCGCCGCGTATCCGTCTCGAATACGGGCAGCCGGCCCCGGGACATCGAGCTCACTTCCTACGCCGAACTCGTGCTGGCGCAGCCCGCGGCAGACACGACGCACCCGGTCTTTTCCAAACTTTTCGTGCAGACCGAATACCTCGCCAAGATCGGCGCGATCCTGGCAACGCGGCGGCGGCGCTCGCCCGCCGAGCCCGAAATCTGGGCGGCGCATCTTGCCGTCGTCGAAGGCGAGACGATGGGCGAGCCGGAGATCGAAACCGACCGGGCCCGTTTCCTCGGCCGCGGACGCGAAATCCGGGCGCCGATCGCCGTGATGGACGGCCGCCCGCTTTCCAATACCGTCGGCACCGTCCTCGATCCCGTGTTCGCGTTGCGCCGCCGCGTGCGGGTTGCGCCAGGCAGGACCGTGCGCGTCGCATTCTGGACGGTCGTCGCGTCGTCCCGCGGCGAAGTGCTGGACCTCATCGACAAGCACGAGGACACGACCGCCTTCGACCGTGCGGCCACCCTGGCGTGGACCCAGGCGCAAGTGCAGTTGAGTTATCTCGGCATCGACGCGGAACAGGCGGGCCTCTTTCAGAACCTCGCCGGCCACGTGCTCTACGCCAATCCGTCGCTGCGCCCGTCGTCCGACGCCATACGCCGCGGCGGCGGCGGGCCTGCCGCGCTCTGGGCCCAGGGCATTTCCGGCGACATCCCGATCGTCCTCGCGCGTATCGACAGCATCGAGGACATCGCCATCGTCCGCCAGTTGCTGCGGGCCCACGAGTACTGGCGCATGAAGCAACTCGCCGTCGACCTCGTGATCCTGAACGAACGGGCATCCTCCTATACCCAGGACCTCCAGATCGCCCTGGAGACGCTGGTTCGCACGAGCCAGTCCCGACCGCAGATCGGAGCGGACGTCGCGCGCGGCTCCGCGTTTGCGCTGCGCGCCGACCTCATTTCAGCGGAAACGCGCGCCCTGCTGCTCTCCATGGCCAGGGCCGTGCTGGTCGGACGGCGCGGAACGCTCTCGGAACAGCTCAACCGCCTCCAGGAGACGGATGCCGCCGCGCCGCCGGCGCGCGTGCGCGTGCCGTCCGCGGGCATGTCGCAGGTCGTTCCGGCGCCGCCGGAACTCGAATTCTTCAACGGGCTCGGCGGATTCGCCGCGGACGGACGGGAATACGTGACGGTCCTCGGCACCAGGCGGTCGATGCCGGCGCCGTGGATCAACGTCATCGCCAACCCCTCGTTCGGCTTCCAGGTCGCGGTCGAAGGCGGTGGCTACACCTGGTCGGAGAGCAGCCGCGAGAACCAGTTGACGCCCTGGTCGAACGACCCCGTCACCGACCGGCCAGGCGAGGTCATCTATCTGCGCGACGAAGCGTCCGGCGAGCTGTGGTGCCCGACGGCCCTGCCAGTCCGTGACGAGACTGCGACCTATATTGCCAGGCACGGACAGGGCTACAGCCGGTTCGAGCACGCCGCACACGGTATTGCGCTCGATCTCCTGCAATACGTGCCGCTGGCCGATCCGATCAAGATCTCGCGGCTGACGATACGGAACACGTCGGGACGGCCCCGGCGGCTTTCGGTCACGGCCTACGTGGAGTGGGTGCTCGGCCCGTCCCGCGGCGCGTCGGCGTTTTCAGTCGTGACGGAACTCGATCCGGAGACCGGTGCGATGCTCGCGCGCAACTCCTGGAACAGCACGTTCGGTTCCCGCGTCGCCTTTGCGGACCTGGGCGGACGGCAGACCGCCTGGACCGGCGACCGGCGGGAATTCCTGGGGCGTAATGGCGCGCTCGACAACCCGGCCGCGCTTGCGGGGAAAACCGTTCTTTCGGGGCGGGTCGGCGCCGGCCTCGATCCCTGCGGCGCCCTGCAAACCCGGGTCGAGCTCGAGCCGGGCGGCACGGTGGAAATCGTCTTCT
>CAYSRR010000026.1:0-18383 GCA_964433375.1 uncultured Streptomycetaceae bacterium | reverse complement strand
GCAGCTCGAGGTGGTAATTGGGCAGCCGGTGGCTGGCGGCATCGCGCGCGACGTTGTCGATGATGCCGTGGCGGCTCGCGTACTGGCCGGTCAGCACCGAGGCGCGGTTGGGCGAGCAGATCGGCGTGGTGTGAAACGCGCGCTCGAACACCGCGCCCTCGCGCGCGATGCGGTCGATGTGCGGCGTCTTCATGTACGGGTGCCCGCCCGCGCCGAACTCGTCGTAACGCAGGTCGTCGATGAGGATGACGAGGAAGTTGGGTTTGCGTTTCATGTGAGATTCAGCAGGAAAATGAGTCCCGTGGCCAGCGCGGCGCCGGCGGCGGCAGCCAGCAGGCTCTTCTGCCAGTCGCGCCACGCCAGGAATTCCAGCGCGAGCAGGCGCAGCCCCCCGGTCATGTGCGCGGCGAGCAGGACCACCAGCGCCGTCTCCGCGAATTTGACCAGCGGCTGGTTGCTCCAGCGCAGGAACGACTCGAGTTTCGCCTCGCCATGCAGCGCCTGGCCCAGCGCCCAGAAATGCAGCGGCAGGAACAACGCCAGCAGCACGCCCGACGCACGGTGCACGACGAAGGCCCAGTACGCTGGGTGGTTACGAGCGCGGAAGTCGTTTTTCATGTAAAGGACTCAGCCGCCGATGAACGCCGATGCTAAATAAACACTGCATAGACCGCGCGGAAACCCCACAGCGCCAGCGCGAGTGCGGACACCATCACCACGATATCGAGGCCGAGGCCGCGCCAGTTGAACGTTTCCGCGAGAAAACCGCGCAGCCCGATGGGCGCGTGAACGGCCACGGCAGTGACAAACAGCGCGTAGAACGCCGCCCATGCCGCGTTGCCGCGCGTGCGCCCGAGGATCTCCGCGGCCGAGAGGCCGTTCCTCACGGCGTAGATGATGGTGACGAGGTGCACGATCACGCACACCGCCAGCACCGCCGCGCTGGCGCGCTGCGCGACCCACAGCAGAACCTGCGCGCGGACGTTCATGAACGTCCCCCGCAGGTTCTGAATGATGAATGATGAATGATGAATGATGACCCGCTCCGCGACGCAGGCCTTGCACGCCCATTCATCATTCTGCATTCTGCATTCATCATTAATCCCCAAGCTCCCCGCGCAGCGCCGCGAGCGCGGCGGCGCGCTTGAGGCCAGCGATGGCCGCGGTGGGCGAGATCTGCTTCGGGCAGCGCTCGCTGCAGCTCATGTGGGTATGGCAGGCGTGGCAGCCGGCATCGCCCGCCACCGCGGCGAGCCGCGCGCGGTTGTCGGTGTCGCGCGCGTCATTGATCAGCGTCCAGGCGCGGTTCAGCGCCGCCGGCCCGAGGTAGTCCGGCTTCCACGACACGACGTCGCAGGCGCTGTAGCACACGCCGCAACCGATGCACTCGATGCCTGCGTCCGCCTGCCGGCGCTCGGGGGACGACGGCTCGACGCGGGCGAACTCGTCCTTGCGCGTCGCGGCGCCGCGGAAGCGGCCGCGCGCCCTGGCCCACTTGTCGAAGAATTCCGTCATGTCGGTGACGAGGTCGCGCACCACCGGCAGGTTGTGGAGCGGCGCGATCTCGAGGGCATCGCCCTCCGCCACCTTGTCGACGTGGGTGCGGCAGGTCCAGCGCGCGCGGCCGTTCACCGTCATCGCGCAGGAGCCGCACATGCCGACGCGGCAGGCGAAACGGTAGGCGAGCGTGGGATCGAGCGCGCGCTGGATGTGGGTGACGACGTCGAGGACGGTCTGGCTTTCCTGCCGCGGCACCTCGTACGACTGGAATGCGCCCGCCTCACCGCCGCGCCAGACTTTGACTTTGAGGACGCTCATGTCAGTGAGCCGCTCCCGCGCGGACGGCCTGCGCGCGCGACACGACCGGCGCCGGCAGTCGCTCGATCATCACGTTCACGCACGCCGGCTTGCCGGATGCGGCGGCCCGCTCGAGCGCGGACGGCAGGTTGGCCGCGCGCGTCACGTGCTCGCCGTGGCCGCCCAGCGCCGCGATGGCCTGGTCGTAGCGCGCCGGCAGCAGCTCGCAGCCGTGGGCGCGGTCGTGGCCGTAGGCCCGCAACTGGATCTGGTGCTCGGCGTTCCAGCAGGCGTCGTTGCCGACGATCGCGACGAACGGCAGGCGCTCGCGCGCCGCGGTGTCGAACTCGGCGAGATGGAAGCCGAAGGTGCCGTCGCCCAGCAGGGCGACGACCGGCGCGCCGGGACGGGCGACGCGCGCTGCCAGCGCGAAAGGTATGCCCGAGCCGATGGAGCCGCCGACGCCGTTGATGATCCGCGTCGGCGCGCTGACGCAGGCCTGCGCCCATTGCCCGAACTCGCCGCCGTCGACCACCAGCACCGAGTCCGGCGAGCGATCGACGAGCTTCTGCGCGGCGCGCCCCACTTCGACCGGGTGCAGCGGGCCGGCGGCGCCCGAAGCAAGCCGCGACCACTCGTCCGGTCGAAAACGCACGGCGGCATCCACTTCCCGCGCCCATGAGGATGCGCCGGCGCCCGGGCCGCCGCGCGCGGCGAGCGCCTGCGCCGCGGGCAGCACATCGGCGACCACCGCCAGGGCGACGCACGTTTCGCCGAGCGTCCTGCGCGCGCGTGCCAGCGCTTCCGCTTCGGGATCGATGACGACGAAACGACAGGCCGGGGCCACGGCCGGCGCCGCGCCGAAGCGCAGCGTGAAATCGGGCTGCTTGCCGAGGAGCACGATGAGGTCGGCTTCCTTCAGCACGTCCGCGTAAGCGCCGAGACAGGGGTCGTTCACCCCGCGCGGGCTTTCCATGCAGACCGCCGGCACGCCGGTCGCCGCCGTGAGCCGCTCGCGCAGGTCGCGCCCGTTCGCCATCGCCGGCCCCAGGACGATCAGCGGCCGTTGCGCACGGCGGAGTTCCGCGAGCGCCGCGTCGGCCGCGGCATCCGCCAGCGGCTGCGCCACGGTCTGGAACGCGGCGCCGGGAACGGCCGGCGCGGTCGTGACTTTCGCCTCGAGCAGGTCGAACGGCAGGCTGACGTGCACCGGCCCCGGACGCCCCGAGCGCGCGATGCGCATGGCGCGCGCGATGTCCTCGCCCAGGTTTTCCGCGCGTTGCGCCGTCCACGAGGCCTTGGTGACCGGCGCGGCGAGATCGGCCTGCGCCATTTCCTGGAACGAGCCGCGGCCGAGTTCGGAGAGCGGCGCGTGACCCGACAGCAGCACCATCGGCGACTCGGACGCGAGCGCGGTGTAGAGCGCGCCGATGCCGTTGGCGTGGCCCGGCCCGCCGGTCAGCAGCGCGATACCCGGCACGCCGGTCAACCGGCCCCAGGCATCGGCCATGTGCACCGCGGCGCCTTCGTGACGCACGTGCGTGATGGCGAGCCGCGCGTCGAGCGCGGCGTCGTACACCGGCATGACGTGGTTGCCGGACAGCGAGAACAGCCGGCGCGCGCCGGCTTGCGCCAGCGCGCGGGCGAGGACGTCGGCGCCACGCAGCCGGGTCATGCGTCTGCCGGCCGCGCGGTGAAAGTCAGAAGGCAGAAGGATGAAGGATGAAGCGCAAAATTCCGGACAGGCTTCGCGCGAAGCGCGAACCGGCACTTCTGCCTTCCGACTTCTGCCTTCATCCTTGCGTTCTTACGCGCTCTCGTAGAGCCGCGTGAGAACGAATTCTCGGTGACCGAGCGCCTCGGCGGCCGTGAGCCGGCCGTTGCAGGTGCGCAGCATGACTTCGATCAGCTCGTCGCCGGTCTGGTCCAGGTTCTTCTCACGCTGCAACAAGCCGGAGCAGTCGTAATCCACGTGCTCGGACATGGTGCGCACGGTGCGCGGATTGGCGGTGAGCTTGATCACCGGCAGGATCGGGTTGCCGATGACGTTGCCCTGTCCGGTCGGAAAGAGATGAACCACGTAGCCCGCGGCGGCCAATAACGTCACCATCTCCGCCGCAGCCGATGAAGAGTCCATGAACCACAAACCGGGCTTGGTCGGCGTCTCGGCCTTGTCGAGCACGCCGATCACCTTGCATTTCTTGCCGATCTTCTGGATGTTGCCGAGCGCCTTTTCCTCGATGGTCGTGAGGCCGCCGGCGATATTGCCCTTGGTCGGCTGCGAGTCGGACAGGTCGCTGGTCTTGTGGCGCTCGATGATTTCCTGGTAGCGGTTGAACATCTTCATGAAATCCTCGCGCACCTGCGGCGTCGCGCAGCGGTCGGCGACGATGTTCTCGCCGCCCGTGATCTCGGTGGTTTCGCCGAAGCACATGGTGACGCCGAGCGGCTCGAGCTTGTCGAAAGCGCTGCCGACGGTGGGATTGGAGCCGCAGCCAGAAGTGGTATCGGACTCGCCGCATTTGGTCGAGACCCACAGGTCGCTGATCGGGCATTCCGTGCGCTGCAGCTCGGAGGCCCATTGCACGTATTCCTTGGCGACCTTGGAGGCGCGCAGGATGGTGTCGTGGTCGCCGTGCAGCTCGATGCCGAAGCCGGTGACCGGCTTGCCGGTCTTCGCGATGCCGTCCACGACCTTCTTGGCCCAGCCTTCCTCGATGCAGATGACGACGACGGCGGCGACGTTGGGATTCGCCCCCGCGCCGATCAGCGTTCGAAAATGCAGGTCGAGGTCGGCGCCGAACTGGAGGCGTCCGTACGGGTGCGGGATCGCCAGCGTGCCCTTTACGTTGTTCGCGACGGCCTCGGCCGCGGCGTTCGACAGGTCGTCCACCGGCAGGATCAGGACGTGGTTGCGGACGCCGACGCGGCCGTTCTCGCGCCGGTAGCCCTGGAATGTGGTCTTGCTGGAAATCATCGTGTGAGCCTCTTGAAAATGGGGTTCATTGTTGAGAAAACGCGCCCGCGTTTTCTCACCAGCGCTTGGTCTTGATGTTGTGGACGTGAGCGTGCTCGCCGACCTTGATGTCGGCGACGGCCTTGCCGATGTCGAAACCGTACTTGATGACCGTGTCGCCCTTGCCGATCGCCTTCGTGGCGACCTTGTGGCCGATGGGGATGTCGTTCATCGCCTTGACCTTGATGGTGGAGTCGTCCTCCATCACCCAGCCGGTGAGCTCCTGCCCGGCCTTGATGCCTTCGATCACGGCGACGCCGACGCTGTCTTTCTTGTCGTGAACCAGTATGTGAATCATCTCGACTCCTGCTCCGGTAGCGATGGATGGGCGAACTGCGGGCGGGAACGGCGATTTGAAACGGTTCCCGGTTTTCAAAGGATGCTACCCGCCGCGTAGAATATGAGTCAACTATATGACTTACGCCAGACGGCCCCGCGGCGCTCCGCCCGCCAACCCGCAGCACAGCCCGCTTTACAAGGAGGTCAAAAAGCGCCTGATGCACGGCCTGGTGGCGGGCGAATGGAAGCCCGGCCAGGCGATAGCCAGCGAATGGCGGCTCGCCGGCCGCTACGGGGTCTCGGTCGGCACGCTGCGCCGCGCGGTCGACGAGCTGGTCGCGGAGAGGATCGTGCAGCGCCGGCAGGGCAGCGGCACGTACGTGACGACGCACACCGAGGACCACCAGCTCTACAACTTCTTCCACATCATCGGCAAGGACGGCGGCAGGGAGCCGCCCGTGCACGAGCTGCTGTCGTTCCGCTCGGCCAGGGCGGACCGGGAAGCCGCGCTGCGGCTCGGGATCGGCCGCGACGAGCGCGTCTACCGCATCGACAACGTGCTCCGGCTCGCCGGCAGGCCGGTGATATTCGACGAGATCACGCTGCCGGCAGCCAGCTTCCCCGACCTGACGAAACCGCTCTTCACGACGCGGGCGGGCACGATCTACGGCCTGTACCAGGCGCGCTACGGCATCAACGTCATCCGCATCAGCGAGCGGCTGTCGGCGGCGCGCGCTTCGGCGCGGCAGGCCGCGGGTCTGAAGATCCGCGCCGGCGAGCCGGCGCTCATCATCCAGCGCGTCGCCTACACCTACCACGACACGCCGGTCGAGTACCGGGTGAGCTGCGTCGATACCGCTCGGCACGAATATCTGAGCGACTTGTGGAAGAGCACCCCGCCGGGCGCAGCGGCGCCCTGACCTCCCCTCGCTATCGCTCTTCCCCTCCTAAACTAGGAGGGGGGACATCATCTTTCGCTTCGCTCTTCCCATCCTTGGGAAGGAGGGGTGGCTGCAAAGCAGACGGGGGCGCTCCCCTCCTAGTTTAGGAGGGGTGGATGCGAAGCAGACGGGGTGGTCAGAGCCGCGCCAACTCCCGGCGCGCGACCTCGATCTGCGCGGCATCCTTCGAATGCTCGATCAGCCACCGGTACTGCGCACGCGCATCTTCCCGGTAGCCGGCGCGCGCGAGGTTCACCGCCGCGGCGTGCCGGGCCCGCAATGCCGTCGCATCGGTCATGCGCGCTCCGTCGGCGAGCGCGGCGCGCAGGAAGAAGTCCGCGGCGGCGGCGAAACGCAAGCCGGACTCCGCGATCCCGCCCAGGGTAAACAGCAGGTCCCGCTCTTTCTCGCGGCCGGCGAGCGGCAGCAGCACGGAGTACAGCGTTTCCGCGGCGGCGGGCTTGCCCGCATCGAGCATTTCCCTCGCCAGCGCGACCGCGCGCTCCATCGCCGGAGCCGGCAGCACTTTTGCCTGCCCGGCCAGGGCGCGCATCGTGGCCAGCGCGGCGGCATCCTCGCCGGCGCGCCATTGCATGGCGGCGATCCGCACCTGCCATTCCTCCGCGACGGCGCCGTGTGGCGCGGGCAGTTCCGTCCAGTAGCGCGCGGCCGCCGCGTGCGCGCCGCGCGATTCCGCCATGCGGCCGAGCAGGTAACGCGCCTGGGGATCGAGCGCTTCGGTCGCGCGCTCCTGCTCGAACAGGCGCAAGGCGGCCTGGTCAAGGCCGGCCTTGTGCAGGGAAGCCACGAGCTGCAACTGGGCGGCCTGGCGCGTCGCGCGCGCCGCGCCATTGCGTGACAGGTGGGCGAACAAGGCGCGCGCCTGAGGGGAACTCGCGCCGAGCCGGCGCGTTGCGAAATCCAGCCAGACGCCATCGTCTCCCGTCAGCAACCGGTTCCGGTTGGCGACGGCCCGCGCCCCGGTCGAGTACGCCTGCCACAGCGCGGCCGCCCGTGGCGCGCGCGCCTCCGCGTCGCCACCGGTGTTGAGGAGCTGCTCGACCGCCTCGACCAGCAGCGCGCCGTCGTCCAGCTTTTCCGCGGCATCGGCCAGTATCCGCCAGTACTCGATCCCGTCGCTGCGCTTGCGGGCGAGTTGCGCGCGCGCCTGCGCGACCGCGGCATCGGGCGCGACAAGCCCGGCCCGCAAGCGCAGCCGCAGCTTGAGCGGACCCCTGTCATCCAGCGCGGCCAGCCAGTTGACCGCTTCCTTCACCAGCCCGAGATCGAGCAGGCTCGCGACGAAGCGCCCGGCGACGGCGTGCCCGACCGGGCGGTAGTCCTGATCGAAGCGCAGCATGGCGCGAAACGCGCTCTCGCCCTGGCGCTCGGCGAGATGGCTTTCGATGACCAGGAGGCGCGCCTCGCGCGCTTCGTCCGGCGTCGCGTCGAGCTGCCACAACAGCCGTGCCGCATGGGCGCGCGCCGCCGCCGGCCGGCCCGCGGCCACCGCGGCGCGCGCGGCGGCAAGCAGGCACTGGCGCAACAGCGGCGGCGGGAAGTCCGCCGGCAGCGCGGCGGCGCGCTTCAGCGCCTCGTCGTCGCGCTTGAGTTCCACCAGCAGGCCCAGGCGCAGCGTCTCCCACTCGGCCCAGCGCGCGGCGCCGGAATCGGCCGGCTGCAGTTGCTCGACCCGCGCCAGCGCGAGACGCGGCGCACCCGAACTGGCGAATGCGCGCGCGGTCTCCAGCGCCCAGGCGGCGCCTGCGGTAGCCAGCAGGATCAGCGCGAACAGAATCCGCATCGGCTCATTTTATCGCCGGGGCGCCGCCTGACGATGGACGACCGCAATAAAAAAAAAGGCGGCTTCGCCGCCTTTTTTGAAGCTATCGCGGATCCGCTTACTGCTGGGCTTCGCCCTGGTCGGTTTCGATGTCGAGCTTCTCGCGGATGCGCGCCGCCTTGCCGGTGCGGGTGCGCAGGTGGTAGAGCTTCGCGCGCCTCACGTCGCCGCGGCGCTTGACCTCGATGCTCGCGATCAGCGGCGAATACGTCTGGAACGTGCGCTCCACGCCTTCGCCGGACGAGATCTTGCGCACGATGAAGGAGGAGTTGAGCCCCCGGTTGCGCTTGGCGATCACCACGCCCTCGTACGCCTGCACGCGCTTGCGATCGCCTTCGACGACGTTCACGCTGACGATCACGGTGTCCCCGGCCGCGAAGTCGGGGACGTTCTTGGCGAGACGCTTGATCTCGTCGGTCTCGAGTTGCTTGATGATGTCCATGTTCAGGCTCCTTGCAATTCTTTCTTGTATTCGTCCAGCAACACACGCTCTTCGTTCGTGAGCGTCCGCTGCTCCAGCAAATCCGGCCGCCTCTGCCACGTCCTGCCCAGCGCCTGCTTCAGCCGCCAGCGGGCGATGCCGGCGTGGTTGCCCGACAGCAGCGCCGGCGGCACCCCCATGTCCCCGTACGACTCGGGGCGGGTGTAGTGCGGGCAATCGAGCAGCCCGTTCACGAACGAGTCCTGGCTCGCCGACTCCGCGTCACCCAGCGCCCCGGGCAACTGCCGCACGATGGCGTCCATCAGCACCATCGCCGCCAGCTCGCCGCCCGACAAAACGTAATCGCCGATCGAGATTTCCTCGTCGACCGCGCGGGCGATCAACCGCTCGTCCACGCCCTCGTAACGCCCGGCGAGCAGGATCAGCCCTTGCAGCGCCGACAATTCCATCACCAGCCGGTGGTTCAGCAGCCGCCCCTGCGGCGACAGGTACACCACCTTCGTCTGCTTCGCGCCGGCGCTCTTCTGCCGCTGGCGCGCCGCCTGGAGCGCCTTTTCCAGCGGCTCCGCCATCATCACCATGCCGGGGCCGCCGCCGTAGGGCCGGTCGTCCACCGTGCGGTAGCTGTTTGCCGCGAATTCCCGCGGGTTCCATGCCACCAGCTCGAACAGCTTCCGCTCCCGCGCCCGCCCCGTCACGCCGCTCTCGGTGACGGCATCGAACATCTCCGGGAACAACGTCACCACGTCGAACTGGAACATCAGTACTCCGCGCTCCAATCCACCTTCACGACTCCGGCGGCGGGATCGACTTCCCGGATGACGTCCGCGATGAACGGTATCAACCGCTCCCGCTCGCCCTGCACCACCAGCACGTCGTTTGCCCCGGTCTGCAGAATCCCGACGATGTTTCCCAGTTGCCGCGACTCCCCGTTCACCACGGCGAGCCCCATCAGGTCCGCCCAGTAATGCTCGCCGGGCTGCGTCCGCGGCAACTGCGAGCGCGGCACCGCGACCTCCGCGCCCCTGAACCCGGCCGCCGCATCACGATCCTCGCATCCGGCCAGCCGGGCAACGACCGCGTCCATCTGCGTCCTGGCTTCCGCGACCTCGACTTCCCGCCATTCCGTTCCGCGCTGCAACCACCACCGGGAATAACCGAGGAGACTGCCTGCCGCCGCGGTGAAAGGCTGGACCTTCACCCAGCCCTTGATGCCGAACGGGGCGGTGATCCGCCCCATCACCACCAGTTTCTCAGGCGGCTTTTGGCTCACCGAACTGCTTGACGAGCCGCGCCACCGTGTCGGACAGTTGCGCGCCCTTGCTCTTCCAGTGCGCGAGGCGCGCGACGTCGATGCGCAGCCGCTCCTGCCCTTCCGGCGCCTTGGGATTGTAAAAACCGATGCGCTCGATGAAGCGGCCGTCGCGCGCGCGGCGCGAATCGGCCACGACCATGTTGTAGAAAGGACGCTTGGTGGCGCCGCGGCGTGCGAGACGGATGACGACCATGGGTTATTGCCTGTCGAAATGCGGAAAGGGCGTGATTTTACGCCAGTTTTTGGCAATTTCGCAAGGTGAATGCCGCGCGGCCGACAGATTGATGGATGAGCACCGCCCACGCAGCCGCGCGCCATTAACTCACTGATTTCGTTTCGATTATGCTTTCGCGGAACGGATCGCCGCGAAAGCATTGCGGTAACATGCGCCGTCCCCCGACCGGACCCACGTCATGACCCCAGCCCGCAATACCGCCCACGACCTCCAGGCCGCGCTGAAGGAGCGCTTCGGCGCCGCGCCCGATATCGACCCCGCCCTGCCCGGCCTCGACGAGCTCGCGCACATCGCCGGGCACCGCTCGCACCGCAAGTTCGACGGCCGCCCGGTAGCGCCCGCGCTGCTGCAACTGCTGTTCGCGTGCGCGCTCTCGGCGCCGTCCAAGTCCGACCTGCAGCAGGCGGACATCGTGCACGTCGCCGACCGCGCGAAAGTGAAGGAAATCGCGGGCGGGATACCCGACATGCCGTGGATCGCGAACGCGCCGGTATTCCTCGTGTTCTGCGGCAACAACCGGCGCATCCGGCAGATCGGCGAATGGCGCGGCAAGCCGTTCGTGAACGAGCATCTCGACCACTTCATGAACGCCGCCGTCGACGCCGGCATCGTGATGATGAACTTCATCCGCGCCGCGGAAGCCGCGGGACTGGGCGCGTGCCCGATCAGCGCGGTGCGCAACCGCTGCGAAGCGGTGAGCCGCCTGCTCGCCCTGCCCGACGGCGTGTTCCCGGTCGCCGGCCTGTGCGTGGGCTACCCCGCCGAGGAAGGGCGCATCACGCCGCGGCTGTCGCTGGAAGTGACTGTGCACATGGACTGTTACGACGAAACCGGCATGAAGGAAAAAATCGAAGCCTATGACCGCAGGCGCGACGCGCTGCTGCCCTACCGCAGGCAGCGCAGGCCCGAGCATTTCGGCAAGGTGGATTTCTACGGCTGGTCCGAGGACAAGGCGCGGCAGTACGCCGTCCCCGAGCGCGCGGATTTCGGCGCATTCATCCGGTCGAAAGGCTTCAGCCTGAAGTAATGATGAGTTGCGGACGATTCTGCTTGAGCCATGCACGAACGTCATCAAGCAGCTTCTGCCCTTCGGTCAGGCAGGCCTCGACCGAGGCATCGTCTATATCCTCGCCGGTGTAGTCGGTCAGATTCCGCTTGCGCCGCAGCGTATCGAGCACGATCATGCGCTCCTTCGTGATGCCGAGCGTTTCGGGCAACGTCTGGATGATTGTCATGTGATGTCCGGGCTTGTTCGTGTCCGGGCGGAAGCCGTGCGCCATGAGCATCACCAGCCCCGCCTGCGCCACCGCCCGGTAGGCGGCGTCGAATCGGGTTTCCGGGCTGACTCCCGCAATGCGCGCGTCGGAAAGCGCGCGTTGCGCGGCCGCGAGCAACCGCCCGGTCTCCGCCGCGTCGGTGGCGTGCTGCTTAAGCTGCCCGATCTTGAACAAGTTCTGCAAGCTCACCCGCGTCTCCTGCCAGGAACAGCTTGGGCTCGCGTACGAGCCGGGTCACGAAACGGTCGCGTGTCTTGAGCTTGGAGCGAATTTGCTCAGCGGTCATCGCCACCGGGTTGATTTCCCGGCGCAGCCGCTCGCGTGCAGGAAGGAACGCTTCCACCACCCGCGAGAAGGGAACCGAGCCCACAACCAGTACGTCAATATCACTCGTCGCGCTTTCCTTGCCCTGGGCCACGGACCCGAAGACGAACGCCAGCCGCACCGCACCGCCCAGCGGCGCGAGCGCCTCGCGCAGCACGTCCGCGAGCCCTGCTGTCTTGCGGAAAATGCCCGCCAGCTCTTCGTACACAGGACAGGAACGATCCGCCTGGTAGCGGACCTGGTTGCCCGAGACGCTGCGTGCAAGCAAACCTGCCTCGGTCAGTGAGCGCACTTCCCTGTGCAGGGAACCCGCGGGCACGCCGGTCAGGCGACCGATTTCACGAACGTAGAAGCTTTGCTCGGGGTGAAGCAACAGCAGCGAAAGTATCCGCCGACGGTAGGTGCCGAACAGCAGCTCCACCAGCTGCGGGGGCGTTTTCGACCTGCATGCTCTCATGTTGAGAACAAGTGTAGCTAATTTGAGAACAATAAGCTACCCACCACCTCCTCAGCCCTAACTCACTAAAGTAGCGGTGATTTCACGTGGGCCCGACCCCGTCCCCGATCCGGCAGCCGCAACTCGACCCCGCCGAGCGGCCGAAAGCGCCGCAGGATCGCCTCGGCGAGATTGCGCGGGGGAACCGCATCCTCGGCCACTGCGGCGCGCAGGATGTTCCGCGCCTCGTCCTCCATGGAGCGCCGGCGCCGCGCCGCACGCACTCTCAGGCGCTCTTTCGTCCGCTCATC
Organism: uncultured Streptomycetaceae bacterium; assembly: GCA_964433375.1. GTDB lineage: Bacteria > Pseudomonadota > Gammaproteobacteria > Burkholderiales > SG8-41 > SG8-41. The sequence goes on along the minus strand of CAYSRR010000026.1, from coordinate 6,167 downwards.
GAGGTTGCGAATCGTGATGCTAGCCACGGGTGCGCGCTCCCGCAATCAATGATTGCATTGTAATCAATGCCGGTGACAAACGGACAGCGCGCCGCCTCTCGATCAACCCGAATCCCGGCGTGACTGCACGCGCAGCAGGGTCAGCGTGACCTCGCGCACCGCCAGCCGGTGTTCCGGCGCGAGCTCGCGGTAACTGCGGAAAAACGCCAGATCGTCGGGCTCGAAGGCGGCCGCGCCCTCCTTCATCTGGCCCTCGTGCACGTGCCCGGTCGGACCATACCGCAACCACTCCGGCGACACGCCCAGCCACGCCGCCAGCACGACCAGCTTGTCCTGCAGAGGGATCGAGTCGCCGCTCAACCACTTCGCGGCGCCGTGCGCGGTCACGCCCTTGCCGAGAAACCGCCGGTTGAATTCCCGCGCGACCAGCGCCGGCTTGCGGGCATCGATGCCCGCCTTCTTCAGGCTGCCCCTCAGCCGTTCGCTAAACGCCTGTTTTGCGTGGGCTCCCGCCATGAATTGACGGTAGCATGGCGGTCAGTAACTATCAGTTGTCGTTATTGATAACCGTCTGTAACATGATTTGGGCATGGACGGCGCCCGTACTCATATCCCCCCACCGGCCCGCGGCTTCACGCTGATCGAAATCTCGATCGTCGTCGCGATCGTGCTGACACTGCTGACCTTGGGACTGAGCTTTGTAACCGCGCAACTGAGCTCGGCCGCCTATTCGATCACCAAGCAGCGACAGGCGGCGATCAAGGATGCGTTGATCGCGTATCTGGGCGCACGTAAGAGGCTGCCGTGCCCCATTGATCCAAAGACCGAATCTATAACGGGGAAAGCCTCTCCTCCGGCTCTTTCTGGCCCTGCGTGCCCGCAGCTTGGGGTTGTGCCCTATATCGACCTTGGACTCTCGCGAGAGATTGCCCAAGATGGTTGGGGAAACCTGTTCTCCTACCGAATCTATTCCGTTAACTGTCTGACCGATCTGACTGAATGGGACTGGGGTAGGTATGAGTGCTTTGGCGAGGGCAAGGACGATCCAAATAGGAACACGCTGCAGATCATTGATGCGACCACAACGATCAACGCCATCGCCATCGTTGTGTCTCACGGCGCCAACGGCCTCGGTGCATGGGCAGTTCAGGGAACCCAAGGAACACCAAACGCGCCACCTCCTGAAACATCGGAGGCCTGCCAAGAAGCTTACAACGCTCGCAACGCCGCAAATGCAAACGTCACTCCGTCATCTAGCTGCCCGCCTGCCGGCAATTTTACCTTCTACAAGGGAGAGCGGCAGGATAACGATGACGTCGTAGCCTATCTGACGGCAAGCGAAACGCTTCAAACGTTGGCAAGGCAGGGAACCATTAAATCAGCTATCGCCAAGGTCAATGAGGATTTGCAAATTCTCGCGGATATGGCTCTCGGAGTTAAGCGTGCCGGTATAACAATTGCTATTCCCTCCCCATGTGGTGGCCCATCGGAACCTTCTTGCAATCCAGCCCCTACTGCTGGGTGTAACACACCAATAAACCCAGTTCCCCCTGCTACTACAGACCCAATCAAAACATTTCAAACAAAACTTGTATCAATGCGCGATCCGTGGGGTAACTCTTATGTTGTAAATGATTCTGTAAGTGGCGTAGCTGGCAAGCTTCCGATTTGCATTTACTCGCAAGGTAACGGCTCTGGAACCTGCGTCCCAGACAACTCCTGCAATCCCACTTCACCTGCGATTTGCAAGAGCATAGATAAAGCTTCGTTCGATTCCTACTTGGCAAAAGCAGGTTCGTCGGGTTGCCCGTGGTGAGGACTATCATGCTCAACCGCCTCAAAGCCAGCCTCGTCCTCGCTCCCGCCATCCTGGTGCTGCTGTGCTGGATCGCGCGCTTCGCCGGGGCCGAGGAAGTGGTACGGATCGGCATCCTACCGTTCGTGCTGTGGGCCGCAGCGGCGTCCCTCGTGATGGCCTATGTCATCACGCTGTACGTCTCCTTCGTTGCGAAGAAACTCTTCGGGCGGTGAGCGCGTGCGACGGACCGGCGGTTTCTCCCTGATCGAGATCGCGATCGTGCTGGCGGTCATCGCCCTGCTCGCCGCGGCGGTGCTGATGGGCGGTGGCTCCCTGTTCGGACGCTCGGGAATGACGACGCTGCTGTCCAGCGTCAAGGACCTCTCTACGGCGTCCCGTGAATTCAAGGTCCGCTACGGCTACTTTCCGGGCGACCTGCCGAACGCGAAAATGTACATCAAGGGAGCCGAAGAAGTTTCGGACGGTTGCAACCACACACCCGGAGGAACCTTCGGTGACGGCATCGTGAACACACCTACCGAAAGCAATTGCGCGCTGGAGCACCTCGTGAAAGCCGGCATGCTGCGCGGCATCGACTACGACGCCGCGGCCGGCCGCTACGTCATCGCGATCAACAACTGGGGCACCGGCACCCGTGTGTCGCTGTGGCGCGACCCCGCCACCAACACGAATGCCGTCCGGGTGTGGGGCGAGGATCAACCGGGCATGGGCCTACCGTGCGAAGTCGCGCTCGAGATCAAGCGCAGGCTGGACAACGTCACGTCCAGCGATAAGCCGTTCGCCGGAGGCTCGGTGGTGAAGGCGTTCAACTCCGCGAACACGCCCATTGAAACCTGCACTCCCGGCAATCCGGCGGGCAACGATCCGGTGGCAACGCTGCTGATCCGGTACTGACCACCCCCTATAAAAAATGGGGACGCACACAATTTTGCGTGCAGCCTTGGCTCCGCAAGAATTGTGCAAAATTGTGTGCGTCCCCATTTTTAGGCAACTACGACCGTCAGCTTGCCGCCCGCCCTGCGCTCGGGCGCTTCCTTGATTACGATCTGCACGTCGCGGCCAAGGCTGGTCAGGCAGTCGATCAGCTTCCGTTCCGAGAATCCCCGGAACCGGCCGCGCAGCATCGCCGACACCTTGGGCTGGGTCAGCCCCAGGCGCTTCGCCGCCTCGACCTGGGTAAGTCCCTTGCGCCGGATGATCTCCGCGATCTTGGATACGAGCTGGGCCTTCACCAGCATTTCGTCCGCATCCGGATAGCCCAGATCGGCGTAAACGTTTCCGCCGCCGGCGTAGGACGCCACGCGGTCACTTGCCTTGTGCTTGCTCATCTTTCAGCTCCTTGGCGCGCCGGGCCGCCACTTTCAGTCTGTCTCGAATCAGATCCCTGTCTTTCTTCGGGGTGGCAATGCCGCTTTTTGATTTCTTCTGGAACACGTGCAGCACGAACACCCTTTCTTCGAACCGAACCGTATACACGGCGCGGTAGGTGTCTCCGCGAAAATCCTCGACGACCTCCAGCACTCCCGCGGAACCGAACCCCTGCAGGGGCTTCGCCTGGTCATGCTTCCCTCCGGTTTGCGCCAGAAAGAGCGCATAACCGAAGACGTCGATCACCTCATCCGGCAGCGCCCTGAGGTCTTTCTTCGAACTCCCGATCCACTCAAGCAGCTTGATCGGCATCGGCCCTCGCTTCATGCCGGATTATACCTTAATTGGGATACTCCCAGGCCAGGGAAAAGGTATCAGTAGTCGTGCCGCACCGACCACCCCGCCCGCTTACGCGGGCACCCCTTATCGAAGGGGGGAAGTCGAATCACGACTCACGAATCACGCTGTTTGCGCTAGCGCGGGCGTTGAGAGCCTTCGATCGCGTCTCTCCACGCGCGATATTCGGGCAGGCGCAATTGGTAGCGGGCAAGATTGCCCTCATGCAGGTGTTCGAGATCGCTCAGAACCATTGCAACGAAACGATCCAGGTCGAGGGCAGCAACCCGCGCCTTCGCGGCAGACCGGACAACTCCATCGGTCGCAGGCTGGCGCAATCGCACAACCGCCGCGACCGTTTCGTTCAGCTCCTGCCGGAATTTGATCCTGAAGGGATCGGGATCCCGCAACGACTGTTTGACCGCAAGGTAACGCTGGCAGGAGCGCTCGTACGCCCAGACGAACACGTCCCGCAATAGCTCGACGCGATTCAATTCGTAGACACCGAGCGTGCCGTCAATATATGCGTGTTCCGGCACGTCCACGAAGGATAGCGGGCACAGGTTTTGTTTTATGAGCGGGATGTTCGCTCCCAGGCGCGAAACGCGCTTGTTGACGTCGATGAACGGCTGCAGACAGGGAATCTGCACCATGATGAAAAATGCCTGCTCGAACGGATCGTCGATCGCGCCCGCCTTGTCCAGAATCAACCGGAAGTACTCCTCGATCTGCTGGGGAATAGCCAGCGGGTGGAACACCGTACCCCCGACATCGACAATGGCCTCCCGGAGCCGCCCGCTGTCCCCGGGATTGGCAAGCAGGTTTTCCGACAGCAAAGCGTGCAGATTGAAGAACGTGTAGGTGTTGAAACCGATGTCCCCCGCATTCTGCACGAGGAACTCGATGGCGCGCTTGTGGTTGAGGATCATCTGAGCTTCGCGACGATCCTTGCCCTCCGCAGCCTGGCCTTTCTCGATCAGGTTTTCGGTATCGAGGCGGGTATAAGTATTGCCTTCGAGCCGGCTGGAAGCCCAGGACAGATCGATCAACAGCCGGTTGAGGATGTCGCGCGCGTACGTGCCGGCCGGCCGGTCGGCGGAGGGCACACGGCCGATGCGCCCCAGGTGCTCGCGGATTTCGGGAGACAGGTAGAAAGTGTCGTTCGGTCGATACGACTGCACTAATTCCCGGTTGTAGCCGACGGGCTTACGTTGCTGAACCGGTTGCCGGACGTAGTCGAGGACTTCCCGCCCGCCGTCCGAGAGCGGAACATAGCTCTCCGCTTCGGCCATGACTCGAAGTGTGGGCGGGGTGAACTCAGCATATGCTTCAATTCCCGTGGTCGTCTTGGGTGTTTCGGAGGGGAGTACGTAGACCAGCGCGCGAGCCTCACCCTGACGCCGCAAGCGACCTTGCCCCACTAACGCGTTGAGACGACGAATCAGCGTACGACGGCTGATCTTTCCTTTCAGCCGCTTTTCGAGAATGCGAACGCCTACGCCATCAGCGTATTGGCCGATGGTGTTCAGGATGGATTCAAACTCGTCGGGCCGGAGTTGTTTTGGCACGATTTACCCTGTTTTGGCACGATTAGCCTAATTCGTGCCATATTAATACCTACATATTTGTTATTCAACATACTTTAAATGTCATGATTTCAGGAAATCGTGCCAAATAGGCGCTGTGCTCTAACCTGCTGATATTGCACGCATCTGTGGCGTTGAGGGTCAGACTCGACTTCCTTCCGAATAATCGGGCTGACAAATCAACGAGGCGGAAAGTCGAGTCTGACCCCCGAGGCATGACCCCCGAGGCAAGGCGTGCCCGATACCTGGAGCCAGGGCTTTGCGCTTTCTATCGGCGTGTATCGGCGTCCATCGGCGGCTAAATTCCGCCTTTTTAGGAATGCGCGCCGGAGGAGCTAGCGCATTCCTGGAAACATGCCTTTCATGCTCCGCATCATCTTGGCCATGCCGCCCTTGGCCATCATCTTCATCATCTTCTGGGTCTGCTCGAACTGGTTCAGCAGGCGATTGACCTCCTGAACCGCGACGCCGGCGCCGGCGGCGATGCGGCGCTTGCGCGAGGCCTTGAGGATCTCGGGCTTCGCGCGCTCCCGCGGCGTCATCGCGTTGATGATGCCCTCGATCCTGCGTATCGCCTTGTCGTCCATGCCGGGCGAGGCCTGCGCGAGCTGGCCGAGGTTGCCCGGCAGCTTGTCGGCGATCGCGGCCAGCCCGCCCATCTTCTTCATCTGCGCGACCTGCTGCCTGAAGTCCTCGAGGTCGAAATCCTTGCCGGACTTCACCTTCTTCGCGAGCTTCTCGACCTCCTCGCGGTCCACGCTCTTCTGGACGTCCTCGATCAGCGAGAGCACGTCGCCCATGCCGAGGATGCGCGAGGCCATGCGGTCGGGATGGAACGGTTCCAGCGCGCCGAGCTTCTCGCCGACGCCGGCGAACTTGATCGGCTTGCCGGTCACCTCGCGCACCGACAGCGCCGCGCCGCCGCGGGCGTCGCCGTCGAGCTTGGTGAGGATGACCCCGGTCAACGGCAGCGCTTCGCCGAACGCTTTCGCCGTGTTGACCGCGTCCTGGCCCTGCATCGCGTCCACCACGAACAGGGTCTCGACCGGCTTCAGCGC
>CAYSRR010000025.1:17909-18700 GCA_964433375.1 uncultured Streptomycetaceae bacterium | reverse complement strand
CCATCGCTATATCCATCCAGAAGTTCATCGTATCCATGATGATCAGCTTCGGGCTCTCCTTGGCGGCGACCGCCTTGACGATCTTCGCCACCGCCAGCGGCTGCACCTCGGCGTCGGTCTCGACCAGGATGCCGCGGTCCGCGCCCATCGCCATCGCCGTGCGCAGCGTCTCCTGCGACTGCTGGGTGCCGATCGAGAGCACGACGATCTCGGTCACCACGCCGGCCTCCTTCATGCGCACCGCCTGCTCGACCGCGATCTCGCAGAACGGGTTGATGGTCATCTTGACGTTGGCGGTTTCGACGCCGCTGCCGTCGGATTTGACGCGCGCCTTCACGTAGGGATCGATCACGCGCTTGACTGTTACCAGGACTTTCATGAATGCGCTCCGGGAGTCTCTTAAAAGGTACGGAAAGGGCGCCATTTTACCGGATAGCGCTGTCTGCCGGTATGCCCTCCGGCCGCAATGTGGTCCCGCACTCGCCCCGCGTCCTCCGCGGTGAGCGGTTGGGTCCGGATCGCGGCTATTTCGCGACGAGGTCGCGCATCTTCACGACAGCTTCCTCGACGCGCCGCACCGCGATCACTTCCATGCCCGCGACCGCCTGCTTCGGGCGGTTGGCGTGCGGGATCAAGGCGTGGGTGAAGCCGAGCTTGGCCGCCTCGCGCAGTCGTTCCTGCCCGCGCTGCACCGGCCGCACTTCGCCGGCGAGCCCCACCTCGCCGAACACGACCAGCTTGGCGGGCAGCGCGGGCAGGAACGACTGCGCGAGGCGGCCAAGCTCGGCTTC
>CAYSRR010000025.1:7171-17899 GCA_964433375.1 uncultured Streptomycetaceae bacterium | reverse complement strand
GCTTGGCGGGCAGCGCCTTGTTCTTCAGCGACGACACCACCGCCATCAGCACCGCGAGGTCCGCGGCGGGTTCGGTGATCCTCACCCCGCCGACGGCGTTGATGAACACGTCCTGGTCGAAGCAGGCGATGCCGGCGTGGCGGTGCAGCACCGCGAGCAGCAGCGCGAGCCGGTTCTGCTCGAGCCCCACCGAGAGGCGGCGCGGGTTGGGCGCATGCGCCTCGTCCACCAGCGCCTGGATTTCCACCAGCATCGGGCGCGTGCCCTCCTGCGTCACCATCACGCACGAGCCGGCAACGTCGGCGTCGTGCTGCGACAGGAACAGCGCGGAAGGATTCGATACCCCCTTCAGCCCCTTCTCTTCCATCGCGAACACGCCCAGCTCGTTCACCGCGCCGTAGCGGTTCTTGAAGGCGCGGATCAGCCGGTAGCGCGAGTGCGTGTCGCCGTCGAAATAGAGCACCGTGTCCACCATGTGCTCGAGCACGCGCGGCCCGGCCAGTGCCCCTTCCTTCGTGACGTGGCCGATGAACACCATGGTGGTGCCGGCGCTCTTGGCGACGCGCGTCAGCCGCGCGGCGCACTCGCGCACCTGCGCCACCGAGCCGGGCGCCGACTGCAGCTCGGAGAAATAAAGCGTCTGGATCGAGTCGATCACCGCGACCGCCGGTTGCTCCGACTTGAGCACCGCCTCGATGCGGCCGAGGTCGGTGTCCGGCAGGATGACCACGTTGCCGGCGTCCACGCCGATGCGGCGCGCGCGCAGCGCGATCTGTTGCGGCGACTCCTCGCCGCTCACGTACAGCACCTTGCGGGACTTGCCGATCGCGGCCAGCGACTGCAGCAGCAGCGTGGACTTGCCGATGCCGGGCTCGCCGCCGATCAGCACCACGCCGCCGGGCACCAGCCCGCCGCCCAGCACGCGGTCGAATTCCTCGACGCCGCTCGGTATGCGCGATTCCTCGCGCGCCTCGACCTCGGAGAGCCGCTGCGGCTTGCCCGCCTCGGCGATGCGCCCGTAGCGGTTGCCGCCGGACGGCGCGGCCTCGGCCACGCTCTCGACCAGCGTATTCCAGGCCTGGCAGTGCGGGCACTGGCCCTGCCACTTCAGCACCTGGCCGCCGCACTCGGTGCAGGAATAGACGGTTTTTGCCTTGGCCATGTCTGGTGTCGAGTGTCGAGTGGAGAGTGCTTGGAGTCAGCAACGCGCGGACGTCATGTTACGCGTACGCGCGGGCTACCGCTCCACGATGCGAACACGCTGCGCGAGCGCGCACAGCAGCTGATAACCCACCGTGCCGGCCGATTCCGCCACCCGCTCCACCGGCAGGCCCTCGCCCCACAGCACGACGCGCGAGCCGGGCCGCGCTTCGGGCAGACCGGTCAGATCCGCGCACAGCATATCCATTGAAACCCGCCCCACGGTTCGGGTCAGCCTGCCGTCCACGAGTATCGGCGTGCCGGTCGGGGCGTGACGCGGATAACCGTCGGCATAGCCGCAGGCGACGACACCGATCCGCGTCGGGCGCTCGGCGCGGAACACCCCGCCGTATCCCACCGTGTCGCCCGGTTTCAGTTCCTGCACGGCGATGAGGCGGCTCTCCAGCGTCATCACGGGCCGCAGTCCCGCCTCGGGACCGACGTGCCGGGCAAAGGGCGAGCAGCCGTAGAGCATGATGCCGGGACGCACCCAACTGGCGCGGGCCGTTTCCGGGTAGCGCAGGATGGCCGCCGAGTTGGCGAGGCTCTGCGGCAGCGTGTCGTGACCGGGCAGGCGCCGCAGGCGCTCCATCTGCCACGCCACCCCGCGCTCGTCGTCGGCGTTGGCGAAATGCGTCATCAGCGTAATGCCGCCGATGCCTGCGTTGCGGCGCAGGCGCTCGAGCGCCTGCGGATAGTGCTCCGGTGCAAGCCCCACTCGGTTCATGCCGGTATTCACTTTCAGCAGCACGTCGAGCTTCGCGTCGGGAGACAGGCCGTCGAGCGCCGCGACCTGTTCCAGGCTGTGCACCACGGTGGATATCCCGTGCTCGACCAGGTCCGGCAGCTCGGCCGCTTCGAAGAACCCCTCCAGCAGCACGATGCGCTTCTGGTAGCCGGCGCGGCGCAGCTTCAGCGCGCCCTCCAGTTCGAGCAGGGCGAAGCCCTCCGCGTCAGCCAGCGCCGCCGCGGCGCGCGCGAGCCCGTGCCCGTAGGCATCGGCCTTGACCACCGCCAGCACCGCCGCGGCCGGCGCGTGGCTCCGCACCACGCCGAGGTTGTGGCGCAGGGCCGAGGTGTCGATGGTGGCGAAGAGCGGTCGCATACGCTAAAGGCACAAGGCAAAAGGCAAAAGGCAAAAGTGGCTGTCGAGCATGCGCCTCACTCCTTGTGACTTGTGCCTTGTGACTTGTGACTTTCGTTGTAGTGTCGCGCAAAAACGACCTCGAGCTCATCAATTATCTCGGCTGCAGCCCGCCCCTCCAGGGCATGCTGCGCCATGAACTTCGAGGTCTCGCCCATGAGCCGCCGCCGGTCGAGCATCGGGTAGGCGCGGACCAGGCGCCGGATCGCCAGCGTGACCGACTCGCCGGCCGGGCGCGGAGTGGCAACCGGCTCCGGCGCATCGCCCGCCTCCATCGCGCCCGCGGCCAGGAATTTCGCGAACGCGATGAGCCTGTCCTGCTGCTCGTCGCCGAGCCGCCCGAACAGTTCCAGCAGCTTTCCCTCCTCACCCCTCACGCCTCACTCCTCACGGAACTCAGCCGCCGGCGAGCCGGCGCATCCGCGCCGTGGCGAATTCGACGAACGTGGTGAGCAGCTTCGAGCGGAACTTCTCGCTGGGGTGCACGAACGAAAAAGTGCGGATCAGGCGCGGTTCGAGCGGCACCGCGGCGAGCGTGCCGAGCTTCAGTTCCTTCGCCACCGTTGCGCGCGAGACGATGGCAACGCCGAGCCCGGTTTCGACCACGCCCTTGATCGCCTCGGGACTGCCGAGCTCCATCACCACGCTGATGTCCTCGGGCGCGATCCTGTTGCGCCGCAGGTACTGGTCCATGAATTCGCGCGTGCCCGAGCCGAGTTCACGGCTCACGAACGGCTCGCCCGCGAGCTCGTGCGGCTTGACCGCCGCGGCCTTCGCGAAGCGGTGGCCCGGCGCGCAGATGAGCACGAGCTCGTCCTCGCAGCATGCCTCCACCGCCAGTCCCGCGCGGTGCGAGGGCGACTCGATCAGCCCCACGTCGAGCGCATTGTCGGCGACGCGGCTCTCGATCGTCTCGGAATTGCCGACGGTCAGGTGCGTGTGCACCTGCGGGTGCTCCACCTTGAACTCGCCCAGGATGCGCGGCAGGATGAACTCGGCGATGGTCGTGGAGGCCCCCAGCAGCAGCGTGCCGCTGGTGGCGCCGGTCAGCTCCGCGACCCGCGTCTCCATCTCGCCGGAGAGGCCGAGGATGCGCTCGGCGTAATCCATCACCAGCCGCCCCGCCGGCGTCAGCGCGATCTTGCCGTGGCTGCGCTCGAACAGGCGCGCGTTGAACTGCTCCTCGAGCTGCTTCACCTGGAACGTCACCGCCGGCTGCGTCATGAACAGCTGGTCCGCGGCCCGGGTGAAGCTCAGGTGCTTCGCCACGGTGTGAAAAACCTGGAGTCGGCGGTCGGCCATGCGCTATGCGGGTGAGGAGTGAAGAGTGAGGCGTGAGGAGGAAAATCATTCTGCCTTCGCCACGACGTTGCTCCTCACACCTTACACCTCACTCCTCACCGAAAAAGGGTTGATATTCAACCATATTTCACATGATCTGTGGTATAAAACCGCAGCCGTTATACCTAGAATGTGAAGGAGGAGTGATGAGGCGGGACACGGGCCGGGCCCCTGCGGCAGGCGCTGCCTTTTCATCCCCCCTCCTTTCGCCTTTCACCTTCCGGCTTCCGCCTTGATGTAAGCCCGCATGCCTTTCGGCTTCTACATCATCATGGCGGCGCAGTTCTTCTCGTCGCTCGCCGATAACGCGCTGCTCATCGCCGCCATCGCGTTGCTGCTGCAGATGGCCGCGCCGGAATGGATGACGCCGCTGCTGAAATTCTTCTTCACGGTGTCCTACGTGGCGTTCGCCGCGTTCGTCGGCGCGTTCGCGGACTCGATGCCGAAGGGCCGCGTGATGTTCATCACCAACCTGGTGAAGATCGCCGGCTGCCTGCTGATGTTCTTCCACGAGTGGCTGCCCACCGCGGGCGCGCCGGAATACGTCGTCATCCTGCTGACCTACGGGATCGTCGGGCTCGGCGCCGCGGCCTATTCCCCGGCCAAGTACGGCATCCTCACCGAATACCTGCCGCACCGAAAACTGGTCGTCGCCAACGGCTGGATCGAGGGCCTGACCGTCACCTCGATCATCCTCGGCACGCTGCTGGGCGGAGTGCTGATCAGCGAGGCCGTGTCATCCCGCCTGCTCGCGCTCGACCTGCCCTTCATCGAGACCGGCATCGACACCGCGCCCGAGGCTGCGATCGTGGTGATCGCCGTGATCTACGCGATCGCGGCGATCTTCAACCTCTACATTCCCAACACCGGCGTCGACCACCGCGCGCCCAGCAAGAACCCGCTGTTCCTCGTCCACGAGTTCGCGCACTGCGTGAAGCTGCTGTGGAGCGACAAGCTGGGGCAGATCTCGCTCGCGACCACGACGCTGTTCTGGGGCGCGGGCGCGACGCTGCAGTTCATCGTGCTGAAGTGGGCCGCGGTCGCGCTCGGCTACACGCTGTCGCAGGCGACCATCCTGCAGGGCATCTGCGCCATCGGCATCGGGATGGGTTCCGTCGCCGCGGCCAGGTTCATCCCCCTGCACCGCGCGGTCAGCGTGGTCCCGCTCGGCATCGCCATGGGGCTGGTCGTGATCCTGATGATATTCGCCCGCAGCATCACGGTCGCCATCCCGCTGATGGTGCTGGTCGGGGCGCTCGCCGGCTTTTTCGTGGTGCCGATGAACGCCCTGCTGCAGCACCGCGGCCACATCCTGATGGGCGCCGGCCATTCGATCGCGGTGCAGAACTTCAACGAAAACCTGTCCATCCTGGTGATGCTGGGCGTCTACGCCCTGCTCATCTGGCTCGATTTCTCGATCTACACGGTCATCGTGCTCTTCGGCCTGTTCGTCTCGGTCGCCATGGCGCTGGTGCGCCAGCGGCACCTCCACAACGTCCGCAGCGGTCCGATGCCGGTGATCCCGTCGGACACGCACCACGTGGAAATCCCGCGGCAGGCGAAGGGGCTCTGACCCCCTCCCTTGCCCTCCCCCTTGTCAAGGGGGAGGGATGGGTGGGGGTTACTTCTCCCGGGGGTCGCGCAGCCCCGCATCCGGCGCGCGATACTTCCCGGAGCGGATGAACTTCACCTGGCCGGCCAGCGCCAGCGCGGCGTTGCCGACCTCGGTGAAGAGGTCCCTGTCGCGGTCCAGGTCCTCGTGACTGGTGGCGTAGGGCCGGTACCAGCCGATCCAGGTGTCCAGCGCCGCGCTCGGCCCCGCCGAGATCATGCCGATATCGGTCAGCCAGTCGTGGAGTATGCGGCGCAGGTTCTCGGGGCCGGCCGCGTCGCCGTGCGCAACGATGGAAAACGCGCGCCCCGCGAGGTGCTTGGGATATTCCCAGCCCTTCAGCTCGAGCGCTTTCGCCAACGCCGGGTCCTTGCCGTGCGTCGTGGTCGGGTCGGGGTTGCCGCCGTCGGCGCAGACCAGCCGGTCCATCATCAGCTTCAGGCTCGCCGGCGCCTGGTACCAATGCACCGGGCACAGGACCATGACGCCGTGCGCCGCGACCCAGCGCGGGTAGATCTCGTTCATCCAGTCGTTGACCTGCCCCACGGCATGGTTGGGGTAGCACGAGCACGGCCAGTGACACAGCGGCTGCGCGGTGGACACGCACGCCTTGCACGGGTAGATCGTCTTGTACGGCTCGTCGGCGAGCGTCGAGATATCGAGGAAATCCACCTCGTGCCGCGGCAGGGCTTCCAGCACCTTCTGCGCGCGCTGCGCGAGGCGCCGCGTCTTGGAGATTTCCCCCGGACAGGTGTGCTCGCTGCGCGTGGAGCCGTTGACGATCAGGATGCGCGTCGGCGACTTCGGATTTTTCTGCCGCTTCTCCGCCGCGTCGATCGCCGCGCGGGCCGACAGCCATTCGGCCGGCAGCTCGAACTTCGGCTTCGCATACCCCTTCCCCGCCGGCTTCCTGCGCGGCGACTTGCGGTAGACGATGTAGCCGTCCCACGCGACCTCGAACACTTTCTCCAGTTCCGGCCGCACCCTGTCGAAAGCCGGGTCGTAATAGCGCGCGTAGAACCGCTCGCGGAACTGATCCTTCGTCAGCGGCACCCACCGGGTCTGGCGGCGGACTTCGGGCTTGGCCATTGCTCTTCCCTCGCTATGGGTAATGGGTGATGAGTAACGCGTTACCCGGCCATGATACGGCCAGCGGCCACGGACAGAGGGGATTACCGCGGGTCCTCGACACCCAGCAGTCGCCTGATGCCGCGCCGGACCGGCTTCATCACCCGGTAGACCAGGAACAGGCAGGCGACGATGCCCAGCAGCAGCCACGGCTCCGATTGGGCGTGCCGCAGCGGGGTGACCTGGTTGTCCGTGACCCGGTACTCGGACAACGAAGTCCAGGGCGTGTCTCCGGTGACGAACACCCGGACCACCTGGCCGCCCGACGGCTCGGCCTTCACTTCGATCCTGGCCCCGCCATCCCCGGAAGCCTGCTTGTAGACCTGGCGTCCCTCCGGCAGGTGATACTGAACGTCGGAGCCGCCCTTCGCCACGGAACCGGCGCCGTATCGCACCACGTGCAGCCGCTGGGGGCCGCCGCCCCCCGTCGACAGGAACGCGACGAAGAACGTGCCCGCCCGGTCAGAATCGAACTTGCCGAGCAGCCACCAGGGACTGTGCGCATACAGAACCATCGGCCCCACGAAAGCGCCGACGAGCAGCGTGACGATCACCCCGAAATTCAGCAGGCCGGCGACAACCCTTCTGACCCGGCTCACAGCGGGCCCACGAAACCGGAAACTCGAGCGAAAACCATGTAACCCACGTCCCCCGACACTTCCGTTACCTATCTCCCCGGCCGCGCACGCCTGAATTGCCGAACCAGCGTGTCGTAATCGGCGTGCGAACCAATCCAGAACCACACCATTTCCTCTCCGGATCGCACGCCGACCGCGCGCCATCCCGGACCGATACGAACCGAGAAGATGGGTTCGGTCGCGTGGATGGACTTGAAACGAATACTGGGGTGATTGGGATTATCTCGCCAAAGCCGGTAGGCGACTCGGGCACGCTGCCTGATCTCAGCGGGTAGGTCACGATACGCCTTCCAGAAGGCGTCAGTGGCCTTTGAAATCACTATCCTGATTCAGCGGGGCGCTGCGGCCGGCGGCGTGAGCCTCCAGCGCTTCCTTCGCGAGCACAGCCAGAACGTCCTGAGACTTGGCAAAGGCCTCATCCCATCGCTTTTCCGAAGAGATCTCGTCCAGGACGAGCGTAGCCAGCGCGTCCTGTTGTTCGGGCGGCAGTTTCGTTGCGACCTCAAACGCTTTTTCGAGAAGCTTCGTCATAGGTAATGCCTCCAACGCGAATACTGTAACGCAATCCCGACCAACCGCCAAATTCGTAACGTCCAACTAGTATCAGGTAACGGTCACCTATCGGCGTTCATCGGCGGTTCCATTCTCGTATTTCTCCGAGCCTTTGCGCCTCTGCGGCTATTTCCTACTTCCGGAGCCGGAAATAGATTTCAGGCAGCTTGTTCGGCAGCGAATTGATGTGGTCCAGCACCAGGTAGTGCCCGCGCCCGAAAATCTGCGGCAGGTACTGGTTCGCCATGGTGTCGACGGTGATGCAGAACGGGTGCACGCCCTTCGCCACCGCCTCCTTCACCGCCATGCGCGTGTCCTCGTGCAGGTAGCGCCGGTCGCCGCCGTCGTCGTAGTCCTCGGGGCGGCCGTCGGAGAGGATCAGCAGCAGCCGGCGCCGGCTCTCGATGCCTTCGAAGCAGGCGGTGGCGTGGCGGATCGCCGCCCCCATGCGCGTGGCGAGGCGCCCCGACATGCCGCCGATCTGGCTGCGGATGTCCTGCGACAGCGGCTGCTCGAAGTTCTTGATGGCGTAGTAGCTGACGTTGTCGCGGTACTTGGAGCAGAAGCCGGCGATCGAGTACGGATCACCCACCTCCTCCATACTCTCCGCGAACAGCAGCACGCCGGCGCGGATGCGGTCAACCAGCCGCCCGCCGCCTTCCGGCAGGTGCTGCATGATGGACGTGGACATGTCGGCCAGGAGCGTCACCGCGATCTCGCGCTGGCGCTGCTCGCGGCGGCGGTAGATCGCGGGCTTGGGCGAGCGGCCGGCCTTGCGCTCGACCACGTAGCTCACCACCGCGTTGATGTCCATGTCGTCGCCGTCGAGCTGGCGCAACTGCGGCGCCATGCGCGTCGGCTTCTGCGACTGGATCGCCTTCTTCAGTCGCTTCAAGGCGGCCGAGTACTGGTTCATCAGTCGGTTGGTCTCGGTGATGTTCGACTCCGCGAGCTTCTTCTCCTGCACCCAGCTCCAGTTGCGCTTGTAGCGCGACTCGCGGTAGTCCCATTCCGGGTACGGGATGCCCTTGTCCGAGGACCCGGTGTTGGCGCGCTGCTCCTCGGAGCGGCCGGCGGCGCGCGAGGAGGCGCCGGTGGTTTCGCCGAAGCCGGAGATCTGCTGGTTCCGGCCGCCGTCGCGCTCGTCGCCGCTCTCGGCGTTCTGGGCGGATTGGTCCTCCTGGTCCTCGCCGCCTTCCTGAGGCCGCTGCTCGCCTTCGGCGCCGGTCTGGTTCTGCTGCTGTTGCTGGTCCTGCTCTTGCGGGTGCGCCAGGCGCGTCGTGTTGGGGCCGCGCCCCGGCAGGTACGCGGCGTGAAAAGCCTCCAGCTCGGAAACCGGCGGCAGGCCGTCCTGCGCGTGGATCACGGCCGCGATGCGCCACGCATCGGCCACCGTCGCCGAAGGCAGGAGCAGCGGCGCGAGCCGCTCGTCGTATGCGCCGCCTTGACCGCCGCCGAGGGCCGCGAGCGCCTGTTCGAGGCTCTTCACGGCCAGGCTGTAGTAGGCGCCGGTGTCGGGATGGCGCGGCGCCGAGCGCGCGGTGGCGAGCATGCGCTGCAGGTAGTTCGGCACGAGCTGCTGCACGCGGAAATCCACGCGCAGATCCTCGCACAGGTCGAAGACGAGCTGGAAGCGCAGCGCATCGTCGCCGTAGCGGGCGTAGAGCGGCGCCCACGACACCGGGCCGGATTCCGGAAATTCCGCGCCGGCCTCGGCGAACAGCGCCTTCATGGCCAGGCGGTCGAACGTGCCGAAGCGGATGTGGCCGGCGGCGTGCAGCAGGCCCAGCACCGCCTCGTCGCGCTTGGGCATGATCGCCGGGAAATACAGGCTGCGGCCGTCGGTCTCGAAGAACGGGCGCCCCTTCTCCGGCGACCAGCTGCCTTCCTTGAGGTCGAAGGGGCCGCCGTACCAGACGTCGAGCAGCATCGAGAGCAGGCGGTTGCGCTCCAGCAGCCGGAAGCCGGGCAATTGGTCGAGCAGCAGCGCCAGGCTTTCCTCGGATTCCAGCCGGAAATACGCCTCGCCGCGCGCGCGCGCCGCCTGCAGGATGTCGGCGCCGCGCTGCGCCCACGGCAGGATGGCCTGGGCGCCGAGCAGGTTGCGCACGCGGATCGCGCCGCCGAGATAGGTGGCGAGCAGCAGCTTGCGCGACTCGAACAGCTCTTCCGCCGGCTGCATCAGTTGCTCGATGCCGGTGATGCCCTGGCGCCCGGACAGGTCCACCACCGGGGTGCCGAAATAGGCGCAGCCGCTGTCCACCTGCCGGCCGCACCACAGAAAGCCGATTTCGGCCCAGCGCCGCTGCCCGGCGTGCCCGAGCGAGCCGTAGGCGCGCGGCAGGTTCGTCATGAAGCCTTCGAGCGCGCGCCAGGCGCCGCGCCAGCGGACGAACTGCAGCGCCTGCCCGGTCCATGCCGAGACTTCCTCGGATACGCGCTCCGCCTCGAAGCTGCCGCGCACGAAGGCGCGCCCCGCCTCGCGGTCGTAGTCGTGGAGCTTGCGGCAGGCGACGACCCACGCGAGCGTCACGTCGTCGCCGTGCGGGCGGATCGCGGGCAGCACCCGCTCGATCTCGTCGTGCGCGGCCGGGCTCGCGTCGCGCAGTTGAGTCAGCTGTTCGTCGATCGCCCGCTGTTTGGAGGGAACTGCCATTACATGCAAAAAACGTCTCTAGCCGCCGATGAACGCAGATGAACGCGGATAAAGCCAAAATCGCGGCATCGACCGTTTTTTCGATCGGCGTTCATCGGCGGTTCCCTGGAGTCGCCGAAGGTTTCAAGCGCCAAAGTGCGCCTGCACGATCTCCATCAGCGCCTCGGCGAGCTCGACGTCGTCGGTGATGGGGTTGACCATCGCGACCTGGCAGGCGGCGACCGGGTCGAGCCCGGCGTTCATCATGCTGGCGGCGTACACCAGCGCGCGCGTGGAGGTGGACTCCTCCAGCCCGTGGTCCTTCAGCAGCCGCGCCTTGCGCCCGGCGGTCACCAGCTGCTGCGCGAGCTCGGGCGAGATGCCCGCCGCCTCGTTGAGGATGATCTTGCGCTCGGTCTCCTCGGCCGGAAAATCGAAGTTGAGCGCGATGAAACGCTGCTTGGTCGAGGGCTTGAGG
>CAYSRR010000025.1:0-7161 GCA_964433375.1 uncultured Streptomycetaceae bacterium | reverse complement strand
CTTGAGGTCCTTCAGCACCGTCTGATAGCCGGGGTTGTAGGAGATCACCAGCATGAAGTCCTCGTGCGCCTCGATCTCCTGCCCTTTCTTCTCGATCGTGAGCTGGCGCCGGTGATCGGTGAGCGAATGGATCACCACGGTGGAGTCGGTGCGCGCCTCCACGATCTCGTCGAGGTAGCAGATCGCGCCGGCCTTGACCGCGCGGGTCAGCGGCCCGTCCTGCCACACGGTCTCCGCGCCTTCCAGCAGGAAGCGGCCGACCAGGTCGGAACTGGTCAGGTCCTCGTGGCACGACACGGTCACGAGCGGGCGCTTCAGATGGAACGCCATGTACTCGAGGAAGCGCGTCTTGCCGCAGCCCGTGGGCCCTTTCAGCATCACCGGCAGCCGCTTGCGGTACGCCGCCTCGAACACGGCCACTTCGTTGCCCTGCGGCTCGTAGTACGGCGCCTTGTCGCCCGCCTGCGGCATCTGGACGATGTCGCGCTCGACGCCGCGCAGGCGGTTTGTTGCTGTCTTCATCTAAACCCCTTTAAATTAGCCGCCAAGGTTCTTCTCAATACCCCCTTGAGGGGTACGCCAAGGCCGCCAAGAAAACCCGAATAATCATATTCTAAGCTACAGCACCGCAGTGGGAAATACTGCCCACCTTTTGGACAGGCGGGAGGGAGGAAGATTCGACGCGAGACCGTTGCTATTCGACGACCTTGCCCAGCAGCGTGACGACGTCGGTCCGGTTGCGCACCATCTGCTCGGGAAAGACGATGTCGATGGCATCGACCGGGCAGATGGACTGGCACAGGCCGCAGTACCAGCACTCGTCCGGGTAGGCGATGACCGGCAGCTTCTCCTTGTTGCCTTCCTCGTGGTGGATCAGATCGCCCGGACAGATCCAGTCGCACAGATCGCAACGCACGCATTTCTGCGCGTCGATCACGATCGGGTTGTGGGGTTGGGCGTTCGCCATTTGAGTGTCGAGGGTCGGGTGTCGAGGGGCGAGGGTCGGGTGTCGAGGGATGAGGGATGAGGGGTTTCTGATTATTGAATTGTATTTCTTGGCGTCTTGGCGTCTTGGCGGCTAATTAATACGGTTCTTCAGGCAGCACGGGGGAAAGCGTCCGAGAGCGGACGCTCGGTGGACAGCGTGCGCACGCGCGGCCCGTTGCTCCCCCGCTCGACCAGCACGAACTTGCGCCAGTTTTCCTCGTCCGTTTCCGGGTAGTCGAGCCGCCAGTGCGCCGCACCGGTGCGGGTTTCGTGCCGGGCGAGCGAGGCCGCCGCCATGATCTCGGCGTTCTGCCGGATGTTCTTCGCCTCGTGCACGCGCATCAGGCCGTGGAGGTCGCCGGCCGCGAGCCGCGGCTCCCGCTTCGCCAGCGCGCACAGCGTGTCGAGCGCGAGGCGCAGCCCCTTGTCGGTGCGCCGCACGCCGATGTAGTCGGTCACGGTCCGGCGCGTCTCGTCCTCGAACTGGCGCCAGGGCATGCCGTCCCGTCGCCCGAGATGCCCCGCGGCCTCGGCGCGCAGCGCTTCGACCGCCCGGGGGTCGATCCCGGGCAGCGCGCCCGTGCTGGCGCGCACGCGCGCGACCACGCCCTCGCCCGCGATGTGGCCCAGCACCGCCGCGCCGGAAATGCCGCCGCTCACCGTGGCGCAGTCGCCGGCCGCGAACAGGCCCTCGACCGAGGTCTCCGCGTTGACGTCCACCGCCAGCCCGCTGCCGCGGAAATAGACGCCGCTCCTGCGGATGCTCAATTCGGACACCGATATCTCCACCAGCTCCTCGCGGAAATTGACGCCCTTCTGCCTGTAGAACGCCGGCAACGTATAGCGGTCCACCTGCAGCGTGTACTCCATGCGGTCGAGCATCTCCTGCGGCAGGTGGCGGCAGTCGAGGTAGACCGGCCCGTTGCCCAGCAGGTACTCGTTGATGACGGCGTCCGCCAGCACGGCGCGGCGCGCGTTCTCGCCCCTTTTGTCGTAGCGGAACATGAAGCGCTCGCCGCTCTTGTTCACGAAATACGCACCGAGACTCACCAGCGCGTTCAGCCCCTGCGTCGAGAAGCCCTTGGGCGTCAGCGTCGCCTCCACCGACTCCATGTTGGCGAGCGCCGCGCCGGCGCGGTAGGCCATCGCCTGCGCGTCGCCGGTGTTGTAGGGGAAGTGCCAGCTGTCGAACGCGAGGCCGGAAGCGTTCTGCGAGATGCGGTTCACGTCGCCCGCAGCCAGCACCACGGCCTTCGCGCGGATCGCGAACCACTCGCCGCTGCGGAAGTTGAACGCCAGCGCGCCGTAGGCGCGGCCGTCCCTGACCAGCAACTGCACGACCATGGTGCGCATCAGCACCGTCGCCTTGCCCTTCCTCACGCGCTCGCCGAGATGCTTCTTGAAGTCGGTGCCGTCGAAATTGATGTGGTAGGTGCCGGGCAAGCCGAACGAGCGCAGCCGGTAATAGTCGCCGGTCTTGCGGTCCCTGAAGTCCACGCCGAACGACTCGATCTTGCGGAAGATGCGCGGCATCTCGCGGATGACGCGGCCGGCGACCTCCATGTCGACGATGTAATCGGTCAGCTCGGGGACGTGCTTGAGGAGAAAGTCCGGCGTGTCCCACTCCGGGCCGGTATCCATCACCGTCAGGTAATGATCCACGCCGCAGCCGATGCTGCCGCAGTGATCGAGCACCCTGCCCTTCTCGCAGATCACGACCTTCAACCCCGCCTCCAGCGCCGGGATCGCGGCCATGGTGCCGGCCACGCCCCCGCCGACCACCAGCAGGTCGGTTTCGAGCGTGGTCCAGCCTTCCTTCGCCGACACCTACTGTATCTCTTTCACCGCCGCCTTGAGGATGGGCGAGAGGCTCGCACTGGCCTTCGTGATTTCCTCGATCACCTTCTGCTGGTAGGCGCCTTCCATCGGCGCCACCGGCCGCTCGCCCTTCTTCGTCTCCGCCAGCAGGGCCGGGTCCTGCAGCGCGGCGGTCACCCCGGCGCGGAAAGCGGCCACCGCCTGCGGGTCCATCCCGGGAGGGCCGATGTAGCTGCGATGCGTCTCGAGGATGTTCGCCATCGCGCGCGCCGTCTCGCGCTTCGCCGCGGGCGCGATCTCGGTGACGACCGGTATGTTCGGGTAATCCGGCGATTTCACGGAGGTGACCATGAGGATCGGGTGCTTGTCGCCGGAGCGGATCGGCCCCAGCGACTCGCTCCAGCCGGTGATGTGGCCGTCGCCGTCGCCCTTGATCACCGCGAGCGAGGTGTCGGCGTTGCCCTCGTACCCGGTCACCGCCTTCACCTTGAAGCCGAGCGCGTCGGCGAGCACCGCCATGGTGTAGAAGTCCTCGTCCGTGCCCTGCGAGGGGTAGACGAAGGGGCGCTTCAGCTTCTGCACGTCCTCGATCGACTTGATCGCGGACTTGCCGCCCACGCACAGCACGCGCGCCTCGCTGGTCGCGCGGCCGAGAAAGTTGAATTTCGACGTGTCGAACGTGGCGCCGGGGCTGCCCGCGAGCGGCGCGAGGATCAGCGTGGACACGTTGCCGAAGAAGATCTGCATCCCGTCCGGCTTGGCGCGCCAGATGTAGTTGGCGGCCTTGAGCCCGCCGCCGCCCGGCATGTTGGTGATCCGCAACTCGCGCGCGCCCAGGTGCTTCTGAAGATAGGGCTGGATCAGCCGCGCGTAGCGCGTGTGCCCGCCGGCCGCCCCGCCGGCCACGTTGACGTTGACGACCTTGTCCCTGTAGTAACCGGACTGCGCCCGGGCGAGTCCCGGCACGCCCATCACCACGGGCGCCAGCGCCCCCGCGAACAGCATTTTCCTGCGCATCGCCTTCATCGTTTTTCTCCTCCGGATACCGTTTATCGGAATCGATCGACCAGCGGCTCCAGCAGCCCGTGGTAGGGCTGGATCTGCAGGGCCACCACGAACAGCAGGTACACCGCGACGGTCAGTATGCCAGTGTAAATCAGACTCTCCCGCCATGAATACAGCCGGGTCGCCCGGAAATAGCCGCCGGTGAACAGGAACACGGCCGGAAGAATGCCCACCAGGTAGATGAGGCCGAGCAGGACCGCGACGACGGCCAGGGCGCCGGCTTCCTGCCGCCAGGTCACCCGCTTTTTCTCCGGGGCCGCTCCTTCCGGCTCCGGCGGCGCGCCGGGCGCCTGGACCGCGATCATGTCCATCTGCAGCTCGTCGGTCGAGCGCAGGTTCTGCCACAGAATCTGGATCACGGTCAGCACGATGCCGAAAACGGCGAGCGGCATCGGGATCATGCGCGCGCGGGGCCCGAAGTCCTGGCACAACCAGATGACGCCCACGAACAGCGCGAGCAGCGCCGCGGCGACGAGGTTCTCCTGCGCGCGCCGGCTCATGCGGTCGCCTCCGTCAGGTTCTTGGTTCGCAAGCGCCCATGCGTCGGCGCCCCCGCGTCCTTCGCGGGTCGCATCCCCGCAAGCGGGGCCCCTGCTCCGCCGCTCATGCCGCTGCCGCTCCGGTCGGCCGTTTCCGCGCGCGCAGCCAGTTGCGGACGAACGGCAGCGCGGCGGTCACCACGACGAAGATGAACATCGCGAGCGCGATCGGCCGGTCGAGCAGGAAATCGCGGCCGTAGAGAGTGAGCGAGATATGGAGGTTCCGCTCGATCATGATCGCGAGCACCATGCCGATGACGAAATTCGCCCGCGAGTAATGGTACTTGTCCATGAAGTAGCCCAGCACGCCGAACACGGCGGCGACCAGCACGTCCTCGACGCGGCCGCGGGTGGCGTAGGCGCCGGCGAAGCACACCGACAGCACGATCGGCACCATCAGGTTCGCCTGCAGCGACGGCAGGCGCGCGAGCCACGGCGTGATGCCGAGGCCGATCAGGGTGACCAGGACGTTCGCGATGACGATGATCCACACCATGCTGAAGACCAGGTCCAGGTTCTTCGTCAGCATGTCGGGCCCCGGCACCACGCCGAGGCCGATGAACGCGACGAGCAGGATCGCCATGCTCTCGCCGCCGGGGATGCCGAAGGCGAGCGTGGGCATGAGCCCGCCGCCCTCGTTCGCCCCCATCGTCGCGTCCGGCGCGATCACGCCCTCCACGGCGCCCTTGCCGAAGCGCTCGGGGTGCTTCGACGTCTGCGACGCCTGCGCGTAGGCCGCGAGCCCCGCCACGCTCGCGCCGACCCCCGGCAGCACGCCGATCCACAGCCCGAGCAGGCTCGAGCGCACCACCAGCCACCAGTGCCGGAAAGCGTCCTGGATGCCCTGCCACACCGTGCTCACCTCCGTCACGAGGGAGCGGTCGACGATGGGCGTGCCCTTGATTGCGAGCTTCATCATCTCCGAGACGGCGAAGAGCCCGATCATCGCCACCGGGAACGAGATGCCGTCCATCAGGAACTCGCTGCCGAACGTGAAGCGCGGCGTGGCGGTAACCACGTCCATGCCGATGAAGGCGACGAGCACGCCCAGCAGGCTCGCGATGAGCCCCTTCATGAGCGAGCCCTGGCTGAAGGTCGCGATGACCGTCAAGCCCCACAGCGCCATCATCAGGTACTCGCTCGGCCCCAGCGCGAGGATGACCGGGCGGATCAGCGGGATGCACAGCGCGAGGAACACCGCGCCGATCAGGCCGCCCATCAGCGCGCCGGTGGCGGAGGCCGACAGCGCGCGCTTCGCCTGCCCCTGCCGGGTCATCGGGTAGCCGTCGAAGCACAGCGCCAGGCCCTTGGCCGAGCCGGGGACGCTGAACAGGATGCTGGTGACCGAATCGCCCCAGATGGTGGCGATGTGCGCGCCGAGCAGCAGCGCGAGCGTCGCGGCCGTCTCGAAGCCGTAGGTGAAGGGCAGCAGCAGCGCCATGGCGACCACCCCGCCCAGGCCCGGCAGGATGCCGATCACCAGGCCGTAGAGCACCCCGATGAACATGAACAGGATGGCCTGGGGCGTCAGCAACGCGGCCAGGCCGCTGGTAATGGCTTCCAGCATCACGAGCGACGATCCTCCTGGTTGGCGCTTCGTTTCTTCTTCTGTCCCGCCCCGCCTCCGCGAAACGCGGAGAAAGTCTACCTTACTTCCGGCGGCCTTACTTCGCCGCCGGGGCGGGCGCGCCGAAGTCCACCACCGGCGGCTTGCTGATCGCCTGCTCGTTCTCGACCGTGAACTGCGGCTTCTCCCTGTGGCCGAAGATCATCGCAGTCAGGTTGGAGGGAAAGGAGCGCACGACGACGTTGTACTCCTGCACCGCCTTGATGTAGCGCTGCCGCGCCACCGTGATGCGATTCTCGGTGCCCTCCAACTGCGCCTGCAGGTCGAGGAAGTTCTGGTCGGACTTCAATTGGGGATAACGCTCGACCGTGACCAGCAGGCGCGAAAGCGCCGAGGACAGTTCGCCCTGCGCCTGCTGGAAACGGGCGAACGCCTGCGGGTCGTTGATCAATTCGGGCGTCGCCTGGATCGTGCCCACCTTGGCGCGGGCGCTGGTGACGCCGAGCAGCACCTGCTGCTCCTGTGCGGCGAAGCCTTTCACGGTGTTAACCAGGTTCGGGATCAGGTCGGCGCGCCGCTGATACTGGTTCACGACCTCGGCCCACGCGGCCTTGATCTGCTCGTCGGTGCGCTGCAGGGTGTTGTAGCCGCAGCCGGACAGCAGCGCCGTGGCAGCCACCATCACTATCGAAAGGACACGCTTGAACATGGTCTGCTCCATCCATTAAAAGCGTTGCAGGTGAAGCGTTGCAGATACTGCGTCTCAGATAAAGCGTTGCAGATACGGCGCCTCAGGTAAAACGTTGCAGATACTGCGAGTCTACAACGCTTTACGAAACGCTTCATCTGAAACGCCTTACCTGCAACGCCTCATCTGGAACGCTTCACCTGCAACGCAGTCAGGCGGGGCGCTCGCCCTGCAGCCCCTGCAGGGTGCGCACCGCGAAGCACAGGTCCGCCCAGGCCTTCGACTTGTCGGGCGGGGTACGCAGCAGATAGGCCGGGTGATAGGTGACGATCAGCGGCGTGCCGCGGTAATCGTGCACCTTGCCGCGCATGCTGGCGACGCTGGCGTCGGAGGCGAGCAGATTGGCCGCCGCGACCTTCCCCAGCGCCACGATCAGCTTCGGCCGGATCAGGTCGATCTGGCGGCTGCCTGCGAGCCGCACCTGCACCGCCAGATCG
>CAYSRR010000024.1:0-20241 GCA_964433375.1 uncultured Streptomycetaceae bacterium | reverse complement strand
GCTCGGCGTGAAGCACCGGCTGGCGAACCCGGGGCGGCTGCCCCTCGAGATCATCGAGGTGCAGTCGGGCGCGTACCTGGGCGAGGACGACATCGTCCGGCTGGAGGATGTCTACGGCCGCCTGGAAGGGAAGGGCAAGGACGCGCGCGACAGGGTCGCGGCCCTGCCGGGGGCGCCGCGCAAGGTCGCCGCCGACGGCGCGCCGGCCGGCGCGGCGGCCGGAGGTGGCGCATGAGAATCCTGGTCATCGGCGGGGCCGGCTACGTCGGTTCCCACATGACGAAGATGCTGTTCGACCATGGGCACGAGGCCGTGGTGCTGGACAACCTGTCGGGCGGGTTCCGCGACGCGGTCCCGGCGCGGGCGCTGGTGAAAGCGGATATTTCCCACCGCGTGCTGATCGACAGCCTGTTCTCCGCGCGCCGCTTCGACGGCGTGATGCACTTCGCGTCGCACATCCAGGTCGGCGAGTCGGTGGCCCATCCCTCGAAGTATTACTGGAACAACGTCGCCAACACCCTCAATGTCCTCGACGCGATGGTGAAGCGCGGCGTGAAGCGGATCGTGTTCTCGTCGACCGCGGCGATCTTCGGCGAGCCGACCTACGTTCCGATCGACGAGGACCACCGCAAGCTGCCGCTGAGCCCCTACGGCCGCTCCAAGTGGATGGTCGAGCAGATGCTCGCCGACTACGAGCGCGCCTACGGCCTGCGCCACAGCTGCCTGCGCTACTTCAACGCCGCCGGCGCCGACCCTTCGGGGCGGCTGGGCGAGCGCCACGAGCCCGAGACGCACCTGATTCCCCTGGTGCTGCGCGCGGCCGCCGGCCGGCTGCCGTCGATCGGCCTGTTCGGGACCGACTACGAGACGCCGGACGGGACCTGCATCCGCGACTACGTGCACGTGAACGATCTGTGCCGCGC
Source organism: uncultured Streptomycetaceae bacterium (assembly GCA_964433375.1). GTDB lineage: Bacteria > Pseudomonadota > Gammaproteobacteria > Burkholderiales > SG8-41 > SG8-41. The sequence goes on along the minus strand of CAYSRR010000024.1, from coordinate 19,318 downwards.
CCACCTGCTGGCGATGCAGCGCTTGATCGACGGCGGGCGCAGCCGGTCCTACAACCTCGGCAACGGCCGCGGCTACTCCGTCCTGGAGGTCATCGAGACCGCCCGGCGGGTGACCGGAAGGCCGATCCCGGTGGTCGAGATGGAACGGCGTGCCGGCGATCCGGACCGGCTCGTCGCCGACCCGGCGCGCGCGCGCCTGGAACTGGGCTGGCAGCCGGACGCGTCGGACCTCGAGACGATCGTCGGGGACGCCTGGCTGTGGGAGCAGGTCCGGCAGCCCGCGCCGGCGCGGGCCGCGGCGCGCTGAAGCCGCGCCGCCAGCCGGAACGTCAGAACCGCAGGCGCGCGTTGGCGGTCACCGCGCTGTAGTCGTAGTCACGCCCGGCGGTGTTCGAGCTGCGGTCGCCGGTCTCCACCGCGATGGCCAGCTCGATGTTGCGCCGGGGCGTATAGCCGGCCGCCAGGTTGAAGCCGCGGAAAGTGTCCTCGCGCGGCGGCGCGCCGGTCAGCACGAAGCCCGGATTGCCCCGGTAGTCGCGGTCCTCGCGCAGGTACTTCGCCTGGAAGACGAGCTTGGACGTCGGCGCCCACGCCGGGCCGAGGCCCCAGCCTTCGGAGAGGACGTAGCTCGCGTCGACGTCCTCGATCGAGCGGATTTCCCGCCAGACGGAGAAGTTGAGGAGGGTTTTCGCGGCGACGAACCAGTCGTAGGCCAGCTTGCCGGTCATGCCTTCGAAATCCCGCTGGCCGACCTGGTCGTGCCTGCGGATGGTGTAGCCCAGGCGGGCATCGAGCGCGGACTTCCCGGTCACGGCCCAGTGCGCCACGGCGCTGCTCTCGTATTCCTGGAAGTTGTTGTCGACGGTGCCGCCCGGCACGACCTGCCGGTTCGGGTAATCGCCTTCGCTGTACTTGAACTGGCCGCCGACGAAGTTGTTCGCGGGCGTGAGGTAGTCGAGGCCGATGGTGGCGGCGTCGGTCCGGTTGTCGAGCGTGGCGCGGCTCGGGTCGCTGTGGTCCCAGTCGTACGTCTCGAGCCCGCCGCGCACTCGCCAGCGCGGAGTGAAGCGGTAGCCGGCGCTCGCGTACGCGCGGCTCTCGGTGATCAGGTCCTTGATCGGCGCCTGCAGCTCGGCCAGGCTCGCGAGGTAGCGCTGCCTGCCGATGCCGATGTCGCCGCTCCACTGCGGGCCGGCCGCCCACTTCCACGCCGCGCCGACGCGGTAGGCGTCGTGGTCGAGGAAGCCGAAGCGGTCGAAGTCGCGGTGCTCGAGCCGGGCTTCGAACAGGATGCGCTGCCGGCTTACCGGGATGTCGCCCTTCAGCCCGGCGCCGAAACGGGTGATGGTGTCGGAGCGATCCGTCGAGCCGATGGTCGCCTGGGAATCGGTGCTGTCCGACAGCCTGAACAGGTTGTTGTCGTACATCGCGCCGCCGTACACGGAGAACCGCACGTTGCGCCCGTCGGGCGGATCCTGGGGGTAAGCGGGGAAGCGCCCGCTGTCCGGCCACTGGATTTCCTCGATGGCCTGGAAGGCGGAAGCGAAGGACGGGCTGCATGCCAGCGCAATCATTACGATCGTCTTGCCGCGCATTGTTCTTTCTCCTTGTGAGGGCTGCCGGGTGCGCTTCTTGCGAAATCCGTGCCACGGCGCGGGTGGGCGCAATGCCGCCCGTCACGTGAAATTTGCGGTGGTGCCGCCCCGTTTTCCGCTCGCCCGCGCCGGGCGCGGCGCAGCATCGCGGCAATTTCCGTCGATGCGGAGTCAGGAATGTTCCTTCTTTCAACGGGTTGTTGCGCGACAACGGCGAGTCGCCCGATTGCGACAGGAAAAGGAGAGAAAAATCATGCGCCTTGAACGCGGCTGGCGATTCCCGTTGCCGCGCAGCGACAGGACGGCGTGCCGCGGCCTCGTCCCCGGGGCGATCTGTCGTTTCATACCGACATATTCGCTCCGCAAATGCGGCCGCGGGACGGGCGCGATCGCGGCGGCCGTTCGCAACTGATTGATCCGAGTGAAACATCGGTATGGCTGGCATGAGTGTTGCGACGGAGGCGCGCTGACGCGGACGCGGCCCGCTGCACGGGGTGACGGTCGGGCGCAACCGGTAGCTGCGAAAACACAAACGCAACGGGCACGGCGGCCTATCCAGTCAGATGAGCACGTTGACTTCCGAATTCCAGGTCGTCGAGAACGAGCTGCCGCTCGTGGCCCTGGTGCGCGTCATGCTCGCGCCGGCGGCGTGCACGCTGTCGCTCGCACTGTGCATGGTCATGAACGGCGAGCCCTTTTCCGCCCACTACGCGATGCTCGCGATCGTCGCTTTTCTCGTCTCGATGCAGGTCTTCGGCGAGCTGCCGCTGACCAACGGCAGCTCGAGGCTGTCGCTCGTCCTTCCCGGGCGCGTCATCTTCGTCAAGTGGATGACCGTGATCGGCGTGCTGCTGTTCCTGGCGTTCGCGATCAAGGTCACCGGGCTCTATTCGCGCAAGGTCGTCCTGAGCTGGCTCGTGCTGACTCCGTTCGTGCTGCAGACGGCGCAGGAAATCGCGCGGCTGCTGCTGCACCGGCTGGTGTCGTCGAGCGCGGCCGGCCGCGTCAAGGTCGTGGTGGGCGTCAACGACCAGGCGTGCGAGCTGACGCGCCGCATCGGCGAGGATCCGTGCCGCGGCAAGGTCGTCGGCTATTTCGACGACCGCGGCGCCGGGCGCATGGAGGGGGTCGAGCCGGGGCAGGTCCTGGGCCGGCTCGCGGACGTGCCCGACATCGTCAAGCGCAACGGCATCGACATGGTGTATATCACGCTGCCGCTCACGCGCGATCCGCGCATGATGCGCCTGCTGGACGGGCTGCGCGACACGACGGCCTCGATCTACTTCGTGCCGACCACGCTGCCGTTCGACCCCATCCAGGCGCGCGTCGAATTCATCGGCGGCATACCCGTGATCGCCGTGTGCGAGACCCCGTTCTGCGGCATCAAGGGCGTCATGAAGCGCGCGTTCGACGTCGTCGTCACGGGAACGATCCTGCTGCTGGCGTGGCCGCTGCTGCTGGCGATCGCCGCCGGCGTGAGGCTTTCCTCGCCCGGCCCGGTGCTGTTCCGCCAGCGCCGCTACGGCCTCGACGGCAAGGAGATCCAGGTCTGCAAGTTCCGCACGATGACGGTGTGCGAGGACGGCGGCCGCATCGAGCAGGCGCGCCGCGACGATCCCCGCATCACCCGCTTCGGCGCCCTGCTCAGGAAGACCTCGCTCGACGAGTTGCCGCAACTGTTCAACGTGCTCGCCGGCTCGATGAGCCTGGTCGGGCCGAGGCCCCACGCCGTGGCGCAGAACGAGCAGTACCGCAGGCTCATCGACGGCTACATGATCCGCCACAAGGTGAAGCCGGGCATCACCGGCTGGGCGCAGGTCAACGGCTGGCGCGGCGAAACCGAAACCCTGGACAAGATGAGGAAGCGGGTCGAGTACGACCTCGACTATCTCAAGCACTGGTCGCTGTCGCTCGACTTCTGGATCCTGCTGAGGACCGCGTGGGTGGTTTTGCGCGGCAGCAACGCCTACTGAGGGTGGAGATCACATGACTGCGCGCAGGGTTGCGATGGCCTGGCTGCTGGTGGGGGCGGCGATGGTTGCGGGATGCGGCGGGGGCGCCGCGCGCACCGGAGGTCCGGCGCCGGTGCACAGCGCCGTGTCCGGCGGGCCCGCCGCGCCTGCCGCATCCGGAGAGGCCGCCGCGCCCGCGCAGGCGTCCGCGGGAACGGAAAGCCCGGCTCCCGCCGCCGGAGAGTACCGCATCGGCCCGGGAGACGTGGTCAAAATCTCCGTCTACAACAACCCCGATCTCGCCGTCGAGACCGAAGTGACGCAGGCCGGGAAGATCGGCTTTCCGCTGATCGGCGAGGTCGCGCTCGGCGGCCTGACCCGGGGCCAGGCCGAAAAAGCGATCGCGGACGGCCTGGGCAAGGGCGGATTCGTGCCCGATGCCCACGTCAACCTGATGGTGACGCAGTACCGCAGCCGGCAGGTCGCCGTCATGGGCGAGGTCAACAAGCCGGGCAATTACCCCATCAGCAAGGCGACCAGCATCACCGAGGTGCTCGCGATGGCGGGGGGCATCAGCGCGAAGGGCTCCGATCGCGTCACGGTGATCCGGCGCGGCGCCGACGGCAGCGCGCAACGCTACGAGGTCAACGTGAGGCAGTTGCTCGGCGCGGGCGACCTGACCGCCAACGGGCTGGTGGACAAGGACGACATCGTCTTCGTGCCGGTCGCGCCGGTGTTCTACATCTACGGCGAGGTGCGCCAGCCGGGCGCCTACCCGCTGGCGCCGGACATGACAGTGCGGCAGGCACTCTCGCTGGGCGGCGGGCTCACGGTGCGCGGCACCGAGCGCGGCATACGCCTCGAGCGCCGCGGCAAGGGCAACGAATCGCTGAGCCGCCGGCCGCATCTCGACGACCGGCTGCGGCCGAACGACGTGATCCACGTGCCGGAAGGCTGGTTCTGAGCGGGGCCGCGCGGGAACGGGAAAAACGATCATGAGCTTCTCACGGTTTCTGACGATACTGCGCGCGCGCGCCGCCCTCGTGCTGGCGGTGGTGGCGCTCGCCGGCATCGTGGGCGGCGCGGTGACGCTGGCCATGCCCAAGCGCTATCTCGCCACGGCCAGCCTGGTGGTCGATCCCAACGTGGCGCAGGCGGCCGCCGGCAGCGGCAGGCCCGAGGAGTTCATGTCCACGCACCTGGACCTCGTCGGCAGCCCGGCCGTCGCGGCGAAGGTGTCCGGGGCGCTCGGACTCGAGCGCCGGCCCGACGTCGGCGCGCTGCTGTCGGGCTCGTCGCTGCTGCACTCGCTGCGCCAGTTGGCACGCCTGCTGATCGAGTCCGGGGAAGCGGAGCCCGCAATGGACCCCAGGGACTGGATCATCGAGCGGCTGCAGCGCAATCTCGCGGTGAGATCCAATCGCGACAGCCGCCTGATCCGGGTCACGTACGCGGCGCCGGACCCGGTGTTCGCCGCCGACGCGGCCAATGCGTTCGCGCGGTCGTACCTCGACACGCTGCACCGGCTCCAGGTCGGGCCCGCGAAAGAGCACGCCGAATCGTTCGAGGAGCCGCTCAGGAAACTGCAGGGCAACCTCGAGGCGGCCGAGGCGAAGTTCGCCCGGTTCCAGCAGGAGAAGGGCATCGTCGCGAGCGACGAGCGCCTCGATCTCGAGAACGCGCGGCTGAACGACCTCTCGAGCCAGCTCGTCGCGGCCCAGTCGTTGTCGTACGAGAGCCAGGCGCGGCAGCGGCAGTTGCGGGACTTCCTCGCGCGCGGGGGCGGGGACGCGCCCGCGGAGGTCGCGGCCAGCCCGGTGGTGCAGCAGCTCCTGCAGAGCGTGTCGGATCGCGAGGCGAAACTGGCCGAGCTGTCGCGCCGGGCCGGCCCGAACCACCCGCAACACCGCGCGGCGGTGACCGAGCTGAACGGCCTGAAATCGCAGCTGAACGAGCAGATGCGGTCGGCGGCCCAGGGCCTGATGGAGAGCGGCGGCGTGGCGTCGCAACGCGAAGGCGCGTTGCGCGGCGCCCTGAACGAGCAGAGAAAGCGCGTCCTCGGGCTCAAGAGCGACCGCAACACGCTCGCGATCCTGGCGCGCGAGGTGGACGGCGCCCGCCAGGCCTACGAGGCCGCCTTGCAGCGCGTGACGCAGGCACGCACCGCCAGTCATGCGGGCCAGACGAGCGGGACGGTGATTCACCCCGCCGTGGCGCCGAGGGGCCCCGCGAGTCCGCGGCCGGCGCTCAACATGGCCGTCGCGCTTGCCGCCGGCTTCGTGCTGGGCGTGGGCCTCGCGCTCTACCGTGAGAACGTCGACGAGTTCGTGCGCACCGAGCGGGACATCATCGAGATCATGGGCGCGCCGGTGCTGGCGGTGCTGCTGCCCGGGACGCGCCGGCGCGGGGCGCGCGCCCTGCGCGGGTCCAACATCCATTCGCTGCCCAACCGTGCATGAGGACTGACATGGACCAGAATGCTGCAGGCATCCGCCGCGAGCCGGTGCTGGGCGACCGCCTGGCGATCCTGGAGGACCGGCCCATCGGCCGCATCCTCGTGGACATGGGCAAGCTGAAGCCGCGCGACGTGGACCGGGTTTTCGCGCTGCACCGCGAGAAGGGCCTGCGGTTCGGCGAAGCGGCGCGCAAGCTGCGGCTCGTGAAGGATGCCGACGTGCAGTACGCGCTGTCGGTCCAGTTCAACTATCCGTACCTCAAGCCGGGCCAGGGCGCCCTCGCGGCGGACCTGGTGACGGCCCACGAGCCGTTCGATCCCCAGTCCGAGATCCTGCGCGACCTGCGCACGCAGTTGTCGCTGCACTGGCTCGGCCCGGAGCGCAAGACGCTGGTCGTCGCCAGCCCCGACCCGGGCGACGGCAGGAGCTTCCTGACGTCGAACCTGGCCGTGGTGTTCGCGCAGCTGGGAGAGAAGACGCTGCTGATCGACGGCGACCTGCGCTTTCCCCGGCAGCAGCGCATCTTCGGGCAGGTCAACGGCCCGGGGCTGGCGCAGGCGCTGAGCGGGCGCGCGGGCATCGACGCCGCCGCGCCCGTGCCGTATTTCGAGAACCTGTGGCTGCTGTCCGCCGGCGCGGCCCCGCCGAACCCGCTGGAGCTGCTGAGCCGCGCCGATTTCACGGCGTTGCTGGCCGAAGCCCGCAAGCGGTTCGCGCTCATCCTGATCGACACCCCGGCCGCGGCGCGCGGTTCGGACGCGAAAGTCATCGGCGCCCGCGCCGACGGCGCGCTGGTCCTCGCGCGGGCGAACCGCACCCGCGCCGGCAGCCTGGACGGCCTGTGCCGCGCGATGAGCGCCGGCGGCACGCCGGTGGTCGGCACCGTGCTGAACCGGGCCTGAGGAGAACACGATGAGGAGAACACGATGAGGGGCACGCGATGAGGAAGAGGGCCTTGGTCACCGGCATTACCGGGCAGGACGGGGCGTACCTCGCCGAGTTCCTGCTCGACAGGGGCTACGAGGTCCACGGCATCAAGCGGCGCGCCTCGCTCATCAACACCGAGCGCATCGACCATCTCTACCAGGACCCGCACGAGCGGGACCGGGCTTTCGTCCTGCATTACGGCGACATGACGGACGGCAGCAGCCTCACGCGCATCGTCCAGCTCGTGCGGCCGCACGAAATCTACAACCTGGCGGCGCAGAGCCACGTTGCGGTCTCGTTCGAGGAGCCGGAGTACACCGCGAACGCCGACGCGCTCGGCGCGCTGCGCCTGCTGGAGGCGATCCGCATGCTCGGCCTTGAGCACGAGACGCGCTTCTACCAGGCGTCCTCGTCGGAACTCTTCGGCAAGGTCGCCGAGACGCCGCGGCGCGAGACGACGCCGTTCTACCCGCGCAGCCCGTACGCGGCGGCGAAGCTCTATGCCTACTGGATCACGGTCAATTACCGCGAGGCCTACGGCCTCTACGCCTGCAACGGCATTCTCTTCAACCACGAGTCGCCGAAGCGCGGCGAGACGTTCATCACGCGCAAGGTCACGCGCGCGCTGTCGCGCGTGAGTCTCGGCCTGCAGGAATGCCTGTACGTCGGCAACCTGGAAGCGAAGCGGGACTGGGGCCACGCCCGCGACTACGTGGAAGCGCAATGGCTCATGCTGCAGCAGGAGCGGCCCGAGGATTACGTCATCGCCACCGGCGAGCAGTACTCGGTGCGGCAGTTCATCGACGCCGCGGCCGGCGCGCTCGGCCTCACCCTGTCCTGGGAGGGCGAGGGCGTCGACGAGGTGGGCGTGGTTGCGGCGGTGAGCGGCGACCTCGCGCGCAGCGTGAGCGTCGGCCAGACCGTGGTGCGGGTGGATGCCCGCTATTTCCGGCCCACCGAAGTGGAGACGCTGCTCGGCGACGCGACCCGGGCGCGAGAGCGGCTCGGCTGGCAGCCGATAACGCGGTTCGGCGACCTCGTCGTCGAGATGGTGCGGGAGGACTACCGCACCGCCCTGCGCGACAACATGGTGAAAAGGCATGGATACCGGATACCCGAATACCAGGAGTAACGGCGGCGGCATCGAAATGCACAGCCGCATCTACGTGGCCGGCCACCGCGGCATGGTCGGCTCGACGCTGGTGCGGCGGCTGCGCGCCAGGGGCTACGCCAACCTGATCCTGCGCACGCGGCAGGAACTCGATCTCTCCGACCCGGCCGCGGTCAGCCGCTTCATGGAGCGGGCCGAGGCGGACTACGTCTTCCTCGCCGCGGCGCGCGTCGGCGGCATCCTCGCGAACGACACTTACCGGGGGGAGTTCATCTACCAGAACCTGACCGTGCAGACGAACGTGATACACGCCGCCATGCGCGCCGGCGTGAAGCGCCTGATGTTCCTGGGATCGAGCTGCATCTACCCGCGCGACTGCCCGCAGCCGATCCGGGAGGAATACCTGCTCGGCGGGCCGCTCGAGCGCACCAACGAGCCGTATGCCGTGGCGAAGATCGCGGGCATCAAGATGTGCGAGGCGTACAACGCCCAGTACGGCACGCGCTACGTGTCGGTGATGCCGACCAATCTCTACGGGCCGAATGACAACTACGACGCCGCCACCGCGCACGTGCTGCCGGCGCTGCTGCGCAAGGCACACCTGGCGAAGGAGGAAGGCGCGGACCGCCTCGAAGTCTGGGGGTCGGGCAGGCCGCGACGGGAGTTCCTGCACGTCAACGACATGGCGGACGCCTGCATCCACCTCATGGAACGGGACATCGGCGAAGGCATCTACAACATCGGCAGCGGCACCGACGTGACGATCCGGGCGCTCGCCGAAACCATCGCGCGCGTGACGGGATACGAAGGGCGGCTCGCGTTCGACGCCGGCAAGCCCGACGGCACGCCGCGCAAGCTGCTCGACATCGGCCGCATGCGCGCGCTGGGCTGGCAGCCGCGCATCGGGCTGGAAGAGGGCATACGGAGCACGTACCGGCACTGCCTCGAGAATGAAGTGTTCGGGCTGGCCGAGGCAGGCCACGGGTGACGACCAGGCTCCCGGCCGGGCAGGCCGTCGCGATCGCCGCCCGGGCGGACTGGGCCCGCGTCGCGGGGCGGTTCGCCGAGCGCGCCGCGCGGGCCGCGCTGCGCCTGGCCGGGAAGCTGGGCGGCGCGGGCTGGGCGCTGGCCGACCAGTGCCTGGTGAGCGCGGCCAATTTCCTCACCATTTTTCTCTTCGCCCGCTACCTGGAGATCGCGACGTTCGGCGCGTTCATGCTGGCGCATACCGGGCTGCTGCTGATGACGAACATGCAGAATGCGCTGGTCGTGCAGCCCCACAACGTGCTCGCGGCGGGGCTGCCGCAGGCGGACTACCGCCGCTTCACCGGCGCGCTGGTCGTGTTGCAGGCCTTTTATTGCCTCGCCGCCTGCGTGGCGCTGGGCCTGCTGGGCTGGCTGCTCGGCGCCGCGTACTCGCCCGCGGCCGGCGATACCGTGATCGCGCTCGCGCTGGCCGCCGTGCCCTGGCTCGCGCAGGACTTCGTGCGCCGCGTGCTCTACACGCGCGGGCTGTCGCGCGCCGCGGCGGCCAACGACGGCATCGTCTGCGGCCTGCAGCTGTTCGGCGCGGTCGTGCTGGTGCAATCGGCGGCGGCGTGGGCGACGCCGGCCTCGGCGCTGTCCGTGCTCGGGCTTTCATCCGCCGCCGGCGTCCTGTACGGCGCCTGGCAGCTGCGGGACCAGGTCTCCTTTCCGGACGACGGCCCGTCGTACCGGCGCGCGTGGTCCGAGACCTGGCATTTCGGCAAATGGCTGACGGCGCAGAACGGCGTGGCGTGGTTCGGCGCGCAGGGGCATTCGTGGGCGGTCGGACTCCTGCTCGGCGTGGAACAGGTCGGCATTTATCGCGCGGTGACGCACCTCGTCAACCTGATGAACCCGCTGATGCAGGCGTGCTTCGCCTACCTGCCCTCGCGCGGCAGCCTCGCCTTCCTGGCGGGCGGCGCGGACGGGCTGTCGCGATGGGTGAAGCGGATGCAGCGGGTGCTGCTGCTCGCGCTGGTGCCGTTCGGTATCGTGCTCGCGGGCTTCCCCGGCCCGGTGCTGGAGCTGGCCTACGGCGGGCGCTTTTCGGACGCGAGCCTCGCGCTGATCCTGGCGCTCGCCGCGATCGCGCAATGTATCGGCTTCTCGAAATACCCGTTCGACATCGGCCTGCTCGCGCTGCGCTCGCCGAAATCGATTTTTTACGCCTACCTGATCCCGGTCGTGCTGCTGCTGACCGCCGGCGCCTTGCTGATCAGCCTGCTCGGAATCATGGGCGTGCCGCTGTCGGTCATGGTGATCAACACGTCGCTGCTGGTCGCGACCCGGCTGGCGTACAACAGGCGCATCAGGGAGGAAGCGGCCGCGCCGCACGCCGCCGAGGGCAGGTCATGAACGCACCGCTGCACGCCGCTGCCGCGACGCCGGCGACCGCCGCCGACCGGCGCACCCGGCCCGAGATCGCCGTGTTCGGAGAGTGGGACACCGCGAATCTCGGCGATCGCGGCATCCACCGCGGCGTCCTGCGGTTTCTCGCGGAATGCGGCTGGGACGCGCGCTCCTACGGGTTGTCCACGTTCTCGCACGTGCCGGCGGACGCGGCATACCCGGCGGCCTCCGCGTCCGCGCCGGGACCGGTACGCGCGATGCTGGGCGCCGCGCCGCGCCTGAAACGCGTGCTGCGCGGGGCGAGGCAACGCATGCTGATGGCCGCGCTGTCCCCGCGCCTCGCGCACGCGCGGGCGATCCTGGTCGGCGGCGGCGCGCTGCTGTCGGACGAGGACCTGCATTTTCCCCAGTCGCTCGTGCGCCTGGCCCGCTTCGCCCGCCGCCACAACGCGCCGCTGTTCTGCCTGGGCTGCAGCATCGAGGGCGAATGGTCGGAGCGGGGCAGCCGGATGATCCGGGAGTTCCTCGACGCCTGCGACGTGGTCGCGGTGCGCGATCACTCCACGGCCGCGCAGCTAGCCGCCGTGCTCGGCGCGCCGCCTCCGGTGTTCGGCGATTTCTGTCTCTGGGAGACGTGCCTCGCGGGCAACGGCGCGCATGCGCAGGGCCGGCGCGCCTACGCGGTCAACGTGAGCCAGCTTCCGGGAGACTGGGCGGCGGAGCAGGCGCGATACGAGGAAGCGCTGATCGCGCTCGCGCGGCGGCTGGCGCGGCGGGCGCAGGAGCAGGGCATGAGCGTGCGGCTCTTCACCACCGGCACGCCCGAGGACGCCCGCGCCGCGCAGCGCGTTTTCGAGAGCGTCGCGGTGCCCGGCGTCGAGCTGTACCTGCCGGGCAACCTCGCGCAGTTGTCGGCCATGCTGCGCGCCAGCGCCGTGGTGGTTTCGACGAGGCTGCACGCCGCCGTCCTCGCGCTCGCCGAGCAGGCGCCGACCGTCGGTTTCTCCGCCGGCCCCAAGGTGCGCGACTTCTTCTCGACCCTGGGCATACGGCGCTGCGCCTACGACGTCGGCGGCGCGCAGCGGCTGGTCGACTGGCTCGCGACGGCGGACTACGAGGCGCTGTACGCCGAGCAGCGGCGCGTGCTCGTGCACGCGCCGGTCTGGTCGAGCCGCGCGCGCATCCGCCGCTCGCTGCAACTGCTGGCCGGCGTGGTGACGAAATGCTAGTGACGATTTACCTGAAGCATTTTCCCGGCGCCGGCGCGCCGTTGAACGACGGCACTTCCACGGCGGTGGGCGGGCTCGCCGCCGGGCTGGCCGAGAACGGCGCGCGGGTCGCCGTCCTGTGCGAGGGCGCGGAGCGCAGCTCGGTGAGGACGCCGCAGGGTTACGACGTCGAGCGCTTTCCCAACGACAGGCCGTTCCGGACTTTCGCGCTGGCGCCGGAGCTCGAGCGCTACGTCGCCGGGCAGCTCGCGCCGCGGCGGGGGGTGTGTCTGCTGAACGGCATGTTTCATCCGCCGGTGTGCGCGATGGCGCGGTGCCTGCGGCGCCACGGCGTGCCGTACGTGGTCGTGCCGCACGACCCTTACGATCCGGCGGTGTTCCGCCGCAACCCGCACCTGAAGTGGCCTTACTGGTACCTGTTCGAGCGCCCGATGCTGAGGCGGGCCGGCGCGGTGCAGGTGCTCGACGCGAAGCACGGCGCCAGCCTGAGGCGGCTGGGGGTGGCGACCCGCGTCATCGAGACCGAGAACGGGATCGCGCCCGCCTCGGTGCCGGCGGAGTCGGAGCTGGAGTGGCGGGCCATTGAGACGCCCGCCCGCTTCATGTTTCTCGGCCGCATCGATGCCTACAACAAGGGGCTGGACGTCCTGCTCGACGCGTTCTCGCAAGTCGCCGCGCGCGCGAACGCGCTGCTGACGCTGCAGGGCCCGGACTGGGGCGACCGGGCCCGCCTCGTGAAGCGCGCTGGCGGCGGCGTGAGGGCGGGCAAGGTCCGGTTTCTCGACCCGGACTACAGGGAGTCCTCGCCCCGGCTCATCGCGGGCCACGACGTGTTCTGCCTGACCTCGCGCTTCGAGGGTTTCGGCCTGTCGGCGCTCGAGGCCATGCTGGCGGGCCGCGTGCTGCTCGTGTCCGAGCGCGCCGGCATCGCGCGTCACGTCCTCGCCAGCGAGTGCGGGATCGCGGTGGAGCCGACGGTGGCCGGCGTCGGCAGGGGGCTGCTCGCGCTGCTCGAGCGGCGGGCGGAGTGGCGCGAGATGGGGCTGGCCGGGCGGCGCTACGCGCTGGCGAACCTGCAGTGGAAGAACATCGCCGCCGACGCGCTGGCCCAGTACCACCGGCTGGTGGCCTGACCATGGACGAGCGCGGCACCGTTGCGCGGGCGCTGTTCCGCTTCCTCGAGCGCGAGGGCGTCGTCTACTGCGTGGTCGGGGACACGCGGTATTTCCTCGAAACGGCGCCGGGCGACGTCGACATCGTCGTGCCCGACGCGGCGTTCGCCGGGTTGCCGCGCCTGCTGGTGCGGTTCTGCCGCGAGACCGGGGTGCACCTGGTGCAGTGGCTCCGGCACGAGCCGACCGCCGCCTGCTTCGTGCTGGCGTGGACCGGCGCATCGGGCAGGCCGGGCTTCCTCGCGGTGGATTTCCGCGGCGACTATTTTCGCAACGGGCGGCTGCTGCTGGGCGCGGACGAGATCGTCGCCGGGCGCGGCCCGCTGATCGAGGCGGGCGGGACCAGCCACGATTTCACGGTGCCGCCGCCGCACATCCAGTTCATCTACTGCCTGCTGAAGAAGGTGGACGAACTGGACCTGCAGGGCATCCACGGCGACTATCTTTCGAGCCGCTGGCGCATGGACGAGCAGGGGGCGCGCGGCCAGATCGGCCGGTTCTGGCCCGCCGCCGCGGACGCGGAACTGCTGGCCGGAGCGGCCGCGGCCAACGACTGGTCCGAGGTGCGCGCCGACCTGCCGCGCCTGCGGCGACAGCGGCGCCGGCCGGCGCCGCTGTCGTTGCGCTGGATGGCCCGGGAATTGCGCCGGCGCGCCGCGGACGTCCTGCGGCCGTCCGGGGTGGCCGTGGCGTTCCTGGGCGCGGACGGCAGCGGCAAGAGCAGCGTGATCGATCGCGTGCTGGAGGACCTGGAGCCGGCTTTCCGCCAGACCTGTTACCTGCACTTGTGGCCGCGGCTGTTCTCCGCGAGGCGGCGTCCTGCCGGGCCCGTCGCCGCGCCGCATGCGCAGCCGTCGCGCGGCGCCGTCGCGTCCGTCGCCAGGCTGATGTACCTCGTGGTCGATTACGTGGCGGGATACGCGGTGCGGGTGTGGCCGTTGAAGTGCCGCTCGACGCTGGTGGTTCTCGACCGTCATTACCGCGATTTCGCGGCCGGCGCGAAGCGCTACCGCTACGGCGGCCCGATGCGGCTCGCCCGCTGGGCGGCGGCGCTGGTGCCGGGCCCCGATTTCTGGATCGTGCTCGATGCGCCGGCCGAGGTCCTGCAGGCGAGGAAGCAGGCGGTGCCGTTCGAGGAATCCGGGCGCCAGCGCCAGGCCTGCCTGGACCTGGCCGACCACCTGAGAAACGCGGCGGTGATAGACGCCTCGCAGCCGCTGGACCACGTCGCCGCCGACGCCGGGGCCGCGATCCTGCGCTGGATGGAAGGGCGGCTCGAGTTCCGCCATCCCGAGCTGCAGTTCGCGCGCAATCCCCTGACGACGCGCCTGCTGCAGCATGTTTGCCGCCACAACACGCCGCTGCTGGCCAAGCTGTTGCGGATCGTCTTCAACAGCGACATCTACTGCCGCATCCACTCGCCGATCCTGATGGCGCATCCCTACGGCGTCATCATCCACACCGACGTCGAGATCGGCCGCCGCGTCGCGATCATGCAGCAGGTCACCCTGGGCGGGAAGGACTGGGGCATCAACGAGGCGCCGGTCATCGGCGACGACGTCTACATCGGCGCCGGCGCGAAAGTCCTGGGGCCGGTGCGCGTCGGCCGCGGCGCCATCATCGGCGCGAACGCGGTCGTGACGCGCGACGTGCCGCCCTATTGCACGGTGGTGGGCGCCAACCGCATCGTGCGCGCGCCGCAGTACGACGCGCCGGACGAGGACGCCGCGCCGGCGCGCGAGCGGATGAGCGCATGAGCGGCGCAGCCGCGATGACGGGCCACGGCGGCCGCGCGCGCGTCGGGCTGCTCTGGACCGAGCGCTGGTACCTGGCCGCGACGGCCGCCGCCGCCGTCGTGGCCGTCGACCCCCTCGGGTGGGGGCTGGCGGCGGAGACGCTGATCAAGCACGCCGCGCTGGCGCTGTCCCTGCCGGCTCTCGCGCTGACGCTCGCCGGCGGCGGCACGGGCTTGCGCGGCCGCGCCGCCACGCCGATCGAGCCCGTCGCCGCGCTGCTGTGGCCGTTGCTGGCGCTCGCGCTCTTCGCGTTGTCCGGGGCGCTGCATGCCCGCCTGCTCGGCGGCATACAGAACTCGTTTCTCAACGTCGGCCTCTACATGCTCGCTGCGTATACCGCCGCCGTGATGGTGATGCGCTCCGGCGCGCCCGCGGCGCTGGCGCGGGCGCACCTGCGGATACTGCTCGTCGCCGCGCTCGTCATGGGCGCGTATCTCATCGCCAACTACCGGGTGCGGCAGGTCTACCACGAGCAGATCTTCCTCGTAATCCCGATGGCGGTGCTGTTTTTTTCCCGCGCGGGGCCGGCGGCGGCGCGCTGGACGGCGTGCCTGTTCTTCCTCGCGATGGCCTGGCTGTCCGCCAAGTACACGTCGTACCTCATCGGCGCCGCGACGGCCGCCTGGCTCGCCTTGGCGGTGGCGATACCGCGCGTCGCGGAGGGCGGCGGGCTGCGGCGCACGATGCTGGTCTACTGGGCCTGCGTGATCGGCGGGGCGGTCGCGCTGGGCTTCATGGCGCTCGGGCTGCGCGGCGCCTTCGACCTGCCCACCGGCAACGTCGAGTACCGGTCGCATACCTACCTGGCCGCCTGGAACCGTTTCCTCGATTCTCCGCTGTGGGGAACGCTGTTCGCGGTGGAGGCCGTCGAGAAGTTCACGCTCTACACGATCGGCGTCTCGCGCAACCTGCTGGCGACCCACAGCGACGTGCTCGACCTGCTGGCGAACGGCGGCCTGCTGGGCATCGCGTTGTGGCTGTGCGCGCTGTGGCGCATTGCGCGGGCGGCCTGGGCGAAGCTGCTGCGGCCGGAATTTCTCCATCGCGAATGGGCGCCGGAGGCGCACACGCTGGCGGTGCTGTCGATCGCGGGCGTCATCACGTACGCGTTCAACCCCATCCTGTTGCAACCGCCGCTGGCGTACCTGTTGTGGACCAACCTCGGGCTGCTCGCGGGGCTGGCCCTGCGCCTGCAGGCGGCGGAGCGGGAGCCCGATGACGCGCGGCGGCGCGCCGGCCTCGCGGCACGGCCGTTACAGGGGCGTTACGGCGTTGCGGCGGGCGCCGGCACGCAATGGCGGGCGTGATGTCTTCGCTCCTCGAGTCATCACGGGGGACAGCGGACGCCGCGGCGCCGTGCGCCCGGCCCGGCCTGCGCAAGCTGGGTCTGCTCGTGCTCGGGTTGCCCAAGACGCTGCTGTTCAATTTCGCCTGCCTGCCGCTGCGCCAGGCGATCCGCCTGCCGGTGTTCGTGTCCCACCGCGTCTGGCTGAGGGACCTGTCGGGGCGGGTCAGCCTCGCGGACAGCCGCACCGGCGCGGTCAGGATCGGTTTCGGAGACGTGGGCATATTCGACCCGCAGCGCTCGCGGACGATCTGGCAGGTGTCCGGCCGGGTCGCGTTCATGGGGACGGCCGACATCGGGCACGGCAGCCGGATCTCCGTGACCGGCGAGCTGGTGCTCGGCAGGCGCCTGATCATTGCCGCGGAGAGCGCGATCGTCGCGCAGCACGACATCCACGTCGGCGACGACGTGCTCGTCTCGTGGGACGTGCTGATCATCGACACCGACGCGCACCGGATCTACGACGCGGCCGGCCATCACGTCAACGCGCCCATGCCTATCCGCATCGGCAACTCGGTGTGGCTCGGCTGCCGCGCGCTGGTGCTCAAAGGGGTCGAGATCGCCGACGGCGTGGTCGTCGCCGCCGCGTCCACGGTCACGAGGAGCGTGAACACGCCGAACGCCGTCATCGGCGGCAATCCGGCGCGGGTGCTCCGGGAGAATGTCCGGTGGAAGCGGTAGGGTCGTTCGTTCTCAGCGGATGATGATCGTGACGTTGAAGTCGCCGCGCAGCAGCGACACCGCGTAGCCGCCCTGCGCGCCGCGCAGAACGGCCTGGAATTCGGCGAGCGTCTGCACGCGGCGGCGGTTGACGCTGTGGATGATGTCGCCCGCGCGGAAGCCGGCCTGTTGGGCGCGGCTGTCCGGCTCCACGGCCGTGACGACGAGGCCGCCGCCGCGCAGGCGCTTGAACAGGGCGCTGCCGCGCTCGATCTCGACGATGCCCAGGCCGGGGAGTTGCGGCACCGACTGGCCTTCGGCGGCCGACGGTTCCTGCGGCGGGGCGACGCGCGTGCGTATCGCGAGGGTTTCCGTCCCGCGCACCACCCGCAGCTCGATTTCCTCGCCCACCGGCGTCAGCCCCAGCCGCGTGCGCAGCTCCGCGGACGCGCGGATCGCGCGGCCGTTCAGCGCGACCACCACGTCGCCGGCGCGCAGCCCCGCCTTTTCCGCCGGCGAGCCGGGCTGCACCGCACCGATGACCGCGCCTTCCTGCGCGCCGACGCCGAGCTTTTTCGAAAGGGCGGGGGTGAGATCGCTCATCTCGATGCCGAGGCGCCCGCGCCGCACTTCGCCGAAGCGCATGATCTGGTCCATCACGACGCGCGCCATGCTGGTGGGCACGGCGAAGCCGATGCCGAGATTGCCGCCGGTCGCGCTGAGGATCGCGCTGTTGATGCCGACCAGCTCGCCGCGCAGGTTGACGAGCGCGCCGCCCGAGTTGCCGGGGTTGATCGAGGCGTCGGTCTGGATGAAATCCTCGTAGCCCTCGGGCGAGAGGCCGCTCCTGCCCAGCGCGCTGACGATGCCCGAGGTCACGGTCTGTCCGATGCCGAACGGGTTGCCGATCGCGATCACGTAGTCGCCCACCTGCAGCGTGTCGGAGTCGCCGATGCGGATCGCGGTGAGCCGCTGCGCCTCGATCTGCAGCACCGCGATGTCGGTGCCGGGGTCGGCGCCGACCAGCTTCGCGGCGAACTGGCGGCGGTCCTTCAGCGTGACGATCACCCGCTCGGCGTCCTTGATCACGTGGTGATTGGTGAGGATCAGCCCGCGCGCGGCATCCACGATCACGCCGGAGCCGGCGGACTGCTCCTGCCGCTGCGGCTTGTCGGGGAGATTGAAGAAGCGGCGGAAGAACGGGTCGCGGAAGAGGGGGTTGCTCTCGATCGGCGCGCGCGTGACCACCGAGATGTTCACCACCGCCGGCGTCACCTCGTTGACGAGCGGCGCCAGCGTCGGCAGCCCGCGCCCGTCCGCCGGCTGGGCCGCCGCGGGAAGGGCAAAAGCCCCCGCGGCGGCCCAAATGAGGAACAGTACAAGAAACGATCTGGAGTTCATGGCCGCTAAAGCTACACCAGGCACGCGCTGTCCGCCAGAAGGGACGAGTAACGAGCAACGAGAAACGAGTCACCCCTTCTGAAATGGCGGCGCGGGAGGCGACGCTATTTCAGTATCTGAAAGAGATTGTTGAAATCATCCGTCCACACCCTCAGACCGGGTATTTCCTCGATCGGGCTCGAGAAGCCGGCGATCTCCGGGCGTTCCAGCAGGGTCTTGTCGCGCGCCACCAGCACCCAGTCGGTGCTGGCGAGATCGTCGTTATCCGGGTCGTCGTCGATCAGCACGGCGTGCAGGCCGGCCTCGTCCGCGATGCGCTTCACCACCGGCGCCAGGCGCAGGAAGCGGTTGGTGACGTGGAACGCCACCACGCCGCCGGGCTTCATGTGCCGCAGGTAGACGGCCATCGCCTCGCGCGTGATGAGGTGCGCCGGGATGGAATCGCTGGAAAACGCGTCGATCGCCAGCACGTCGTAGTCCTGCGTCGCCTCGCGCTCCAGCGCGAGGCGCGCGTCGCCGAGCACGGTCTCGATCGCCGCCCGGCTGTCGCCGAGGAAGTAAAAATGGCTGCGCGCGACGCTCACCACCTCGGGGTTGATCTCGTAGAAACGGTAGACGTCCGCCTGGCGCCCCCAGGCGGCGAGCGTGCCGGTGCCGAGCCCGATGACGCCTATCCGCACGGGCCGCTCTTCGAGCGCCTTGATGACGCGGCCGATGCCGGAGCTCGCGCCGTAGTAGGTGGTCGGCTCGTTGCGCCTGTTCTCGGCGAGGAACTGCTCGCCGTGCATGATCACGCCGTGCATCAGGCGGCGCGTGGCGTGGTCGCCGGCGCCGTAATCCTTGACGCGCAGCGTGCCGTAGAAACTGCGCGACATCACCAATGTGTTCCGGGTCAGCGAGTCGATGTACTGGTAGACGTGGAACCCGCTGAAGCCGATCGCGGCGAGCACCAGCATCGGCACGACGGAGTGCATCATCCGCGCGACGTAGGAGGCGATGATCAGCGTCACGACGAGCCCGATGCCGAACTCGTAGTAGGTGTTGAAGAACTTCACCGCGACCATGCCGACCGCGACGCCGCCGAGCGCGCCGCCCAGCGACACCATCAGGTAGAAGCGGGTGAGGTGGCGCGGCGCCGGCTTGCGGGCGGCGAGCTCGCCGTGGAAGAACATGCACATCACGAACAGTCCCGCGAGGTTGAGCGGGATGGCCTGCTTGATGTCCATCAGGCCGCCCTCGGCGTGCAGCGCCCAGGCCATGGCGCAGACGATCGCCACCAGCGGCACGAGGAAGAGGCG
>CAYSRR010000023.1:18071-20588 GCA_964433375.1 uncultured Streptomycetaceae bacterium | reverse complement strand
CCTGTCGCGCAGAAAGGTGGACGAGACCGCCGCCTGGCTGTCGGAGCAGGGCGTTCCCGCCCTCCCCTATCACGCCGGGCTCGACCAGCCGACCCGCGCCCGCCACCAGGAGCGCTTCGTCAACGAGGACGGCGTGGTGATCGTCGCCACCATCGCCTTCGGCATGGGTATCGACAAGCCCGACGTGCGCTTCGTCGCCCATCTCGACCTGCCGAAGAGCATCGAGGCCTATTACCAGGAGACCGGCCGCGCGGGACGCGACGGCCTGCCCGCCGACGCGTGGATGGCGTACGGCCTGGGCGACGTGGTGCAGCAGCGCCGCATGATCGCCGAGTCGGAAGCCAACGAGACCTTCAAGCGCGTTTCCTACCGCAAGCTCGACGCGCTGGTGGGCATGGCGGAGACGGCCGGCTGCCGGCGCGTGCAGTTGCTCGCCTACTTCGGCGAAGCGAGCGCGCCGTGCGGCAACTGCGACAACTGCCTGAATCCGCCGCGGGTGTGGGATGGCACCACCGCCGCGCAGAAGGCGCTGTCCTGCGTCTACCGCACCGGCCAGCGCTACGGCGCCGGACATCTCATCGACATCCTGCGCGGCAACCTGACCGAGCGCGTGGTGCTCGCCCGCCACGACGGGATCAAGACCTGGAAAGTCGGCGCCGACCTCACCGACAGGCAGTGGCGCGCGGTGTTCCGGCAACTGGTCGCGCTGGGTTACCTGGAAACCGACGCCGAGGCCTACGGCGCGTTCAAGCTGACCGAAGCGGCGCGCGGCGTGTTGAAGGGCGAAACCGCCGTTTCATTCCGCGAAGAGGCCGAACAACCGCGCCGGCGCGAGCGCGGCCGGAAGACCGCCGTGGCCGGCGCCGCTCTCGACGCCAGCGCAGGCCCGTTGCTGGAAGCGCTGCGCGAGTGGCGGCGCGCCACCGCGC
Organism: uncultured Streptomycetaceae bacterium; assembly: GCA_964433375.1. Taxonomy (GTDB): domain Bacteria; phylum Pseudomonadota; class Gammaproteobacteria; order Burkholderiales; family SG8-41; genus SG8-41. Next base: position 19,659 of record CAYSRR010000023.1, on the reverse strand, counting down.
GCGAGCACAACGTGCCGGCCTACGTGGTCTTCCACGACGCCACCCTGGCAGCCATCGCCGCCGCCCGGCCGCGGACGCTGGACGACCTGCGCGGCATCTCCGGCATCGGCGCGAAGAAACTCGAGCGCTACGGCGCGGCGCTGCTGGAAATTACCGGGGCGACCCACCCGTAAAGCTTCACCGCCAAGATCGCCAAGAAAAACCTCGACACGGAGGACACAGAGGACACGGAGGAAAACCAAGAACAATAATTGAACCGCCAAGACGCCGAGAGAATCAAAAAAAGTTCAAATCAATCGAACCGCAGATATGTTCTTTGACGCCGGGATTCCCACGCCGACCCCGGGCGCTCGATCTGATGATTTTTGTATGGTTCTCCTCTGTGTCCTCTGTGTCCTTCGTGTCGAAGCTTTTTCTGCCTGCAGCTCAGGAACTGCAGGAAAGCGCCGAGCACCCCGGCTTGTGCCGCGCCCACTCGGGGCGGCGGTCGGCGAGCGCGTCGTGCTCCGGCTGCTCGTCGTAGGGGCGCTCCAGCACTTTCATCAACCGCTCCATGAACGAAACGTCGCCGGCTTCCAGCGCGTCGATCGCCTGCTGCGCGAGGTAGTTGCGCAGCACGTACTTCGGATTGGCGCTATTCATGCGCGCGGCGCGCTCCGCCGCGGGCACGCCGTCCTGCCGCGCCCGCGCGGCGTAGCGGCGCAGCCAGCCGGCGAGGCGCGCCCGGTGTTCCGGCGCGCGCGCGTCGTCGGCATAGAACGCGCGGTCGAGCGGCGCGATCAGCGCACCGTCCGCGGCGTCTTTGGCCAGCGGCACGGCCGACAGCCCGCGATGGAACAGCGTGACGTCGGTCTCGACCGCCCCCAGCAGGCCGAACATCTCACCGATCAGCTCGTCGTCGCCCTGCCGGTCGAGCGCGGCGAAGCCGAGCTTGTCCGCGAGCATGCGCGCCGATGCGTTCTCGAACGTTTCGGCGAAGACCGCCAAGCCCCGCTCGAGCGGCGCCTTGTCGCCGACCAGGGGATAGATCGCGTTGGCGAGCCGCACCAGGTTCCACTGCGCGATGCCGGGCTGGTTGCCGTAGCAGTAGCGCCGCCCTTCCGCGTCGGTGGTATTGGGCGTCCACTTCGGGTCGTAACCCTCGAGCCAGCCGTAGGGGCCGTAGTCGAGGGTGAGCCCGAGGATGGACATATTGTCGGTGTTCATCACGCCGTGGACGAAGCCGACGCGCATCCATTCAACCATCAGCGTCGCGGTGCGCCGGCAGATCTCCTCGAACCAGCGCGCGTAGGTTTCGGGCGACGGCGTGCCCAGCTCCTTGTAATGCCCGGCGATCACGTAATCGGCGAGGCGCTTCAGGAGATCGTTCTCACCGCTGGCGGCGAGGATCTCGAAGTTGCCGAAGCGCACGAAGGTGGGCGCCACGCGGCAGACGATCGCGCCCGGCTCGGGCGCCGGGTGGCCGTCGTAGAACAGGTCGCGTACCACTGCCTCGCCGGTGCCCACCAGCGACAGGGCGCGGGTGGTCGGCACGCCGAGGTGGTGCATCGCCTCGCTGCACAGGAATTCGCGCACCGAGGAACGCAGC
>CAYSRR010000023.1:0-18061 GCA_964433375.1 uncultured Streptomycetaceae bacterium | reverse complement strand
CGTCGGCGGTGCGCGAATACGGGGTCGGGCCCGCGCCCTTCAACTGGAGATCGTAGCGGCCGCCGTCCGGCGCGATCACTTCCGCGAGCGTGATGGCGCGGCCGTCGCCGAGCTGCCCGGCCCAGGCGCCGAACTGGTGTCCGCCGTAACGCGCGGCATACGGCTGCATGCCCGGCAGCACCCGGTTGCCGCCGAGCACCTCGGCCGCCGTACCCGCCGGCGAGTCCGGCGGCGCGATGCCCAGCATCTCGCCCACCGCGTCGGCCCAGGCGAGCAGCCGCGGCGACAAGACCGGCATCGGTTCCACCCGCGTGTAGCAGGCGTTGCGCACCGCGCGCGGCACGTTGCGCAGTTCCGGGTCGCCCGGCAGTTCGCGCACGAAGCTGTTCTCGAAACGCGCGGCCTCCAGGCCGGACAGGACGACGCGGCGCTCGACGACGCTATGCGTCACCGAGGCCCCTCAAGCAGCAATGAGGGCCGCGCCTGCGAGGCAGGCCAGCCTTGCCGATGTCGTCCCGATCACCATGCCGGCATTCTAGTATTTCCACACCGGCCCCGGGTTCTGCAGCCAGGTTCCCAGCCCCTCGAACAGCATTTCCACGGCGATCGTGCCGATCAGCAGCGCGGAGAGCCGGCCGACGACCTCGATGTAGCGGTCGATGACCTGCGCGTTGTGCTCCTTGACGTAATCGTGCGCGAACTTGATCGTGATCACGAGGACGACAGTCAGCGCCAGCGTGGCGAAGACGAGGAGGATGGCCTCGAGCACGGGCAGCCGCGCGCCGATGACCACGCTCGCGCTGACGGTCCCCGGCCCGATCAGGAACGGCATCGCGATGGTGCCCGCGAGGTGCTCGGGACGGCCGCGGATCATGCGCATCGAATCGGCCCCGGAGAAGACGAAGCGCACCCCGATCACCAGGAAAACGAGGCCGCCGAACACCTGGAACGAAGCGAAGCGCACCCGCAGGTAATCGCTGAAGATCGCGTCGCCGCCCCAGGCAAACAACGAGAAAACCCCGGCGCTGATCAGGGCGCCCCGCGCCAGCACTCGCGCGAAATCCTTCAGCGGCAGGTCCGTGATCAGGTCGAGCAGATAGATGCTCAGCAGGAACGGGTTGAGCAGCGCGAACAGCAGTAGGAAGGACGCGATATACGGCTCATGCCACATCAAAACACTCCAGATTTCTATATTTCACGATATGAAATCCGGGTTGACCCCGAGTATCACATCCATTAGTATGCGAACCGTTTCAACACGAATGATTATAGACAAAAATCATAATGAATCATTCATTTTCAAAAGGTTACCATGATAAAACCTGCCAAGATACTGCCGATGAACCGGCGTCCCGGCCTGCCGGCTGCCGACCCCGAGATTGCGTCTAACCGCTACGACCTGCGCGTGCTGCGCAGCCTGCGCGGCATCATCCGCAGCGTCGACCTCTATTCCAGGGAGCTGGCGGCCACCAACCAGATTACCGCACCGCAGCTGATGTGCCTGCTGCACGCCGTCAACCACGGCCCGGTGACGGCGACCGCGATCGGCCGCGCCGTGCACCTCTCCGCCAGCACGGTCGTCGGCATCCTCGACCGGCTGGAAGAGAAGGGCCTGATCGCGCGGCAGCGCTCGCAGGAAGACCGCCGCCTGGTCCAGGTCCGGGCGACCCCGGCCGGCGCGGAGCTGGCGAGCCGGGCGCCCTCCCCCCTGCAGCAGACGCTCGCGAAGTCGCTCGTCGCCCTGCCGGAACTCGAGCAGGCAACGATCGCGCTCGCGCTGGAGCGCGTCGTCACGCTCATGGAAGCGCCGGCGCTCGACTACGCGCCGATCCTGACCACCGGTCCGATTTCGACCGATACCTGAAACGGCGGCTTCCGGACCGGGGTTGAAGCGGCGAGGAGCGCTCGGGTGGACGACAAAACAACGTTCGGGATGCCGCGCGTGAAGGACGGGGCGGACATACACCGCCTGGTCGCCCGTTGCGCGCCGCTCGACCTGAACTCCACCTATGCCTACCTGCTGTTGTGCCGGGATTTCGCGGACACGTGCGTGCGGGCGGAACGGGCGGGACGCACCGTGGGTTTCGTGTCGGCGTACCGGCCGCCGGCGCGCGGCGACGTGATCTTCGTGTGGCAGGTCGCGGTGGCCGGCGAGATGCGCGGACAGGGACTGGCCACCCGCATGCTGGACGAGTTGCTGGCGCGGCCGGCGGTACGCGCCTGCCGTTACCTGGAAACGACGGTATCGCCTTCGAACGAGCCGTCGTTGAAGCTGTTTCACCGGCTGGCGCGCGAGCTGCACGCGCCGGCCGACTACCTGGCGATGTTCGAGGAGGCGGATTTCGGCGATGAGCGCCACGAGAGCGAAACGCTGATCCGCATAGGTCCATTCGGGCCGCAACGACGAAAAGGAGAAGACCGCAATGAATCTCAGGCCATTCGAACGACTTGAATCGGAAGTCCGCAGCTACATCCGCTCGTTCCCGACCGAGTTCGCGCGGGGGCGCGGCTCGATCCTCACCGACACCGAGGGACGCAGCTACGTGGACTTCTTCAGCGGCGCCGGGACGCTCAATTACGGCCACAACAATCCCGTGCTCAAGGACCGGCTGGTCGAGTACCTCGGCAGCGACGGCGTCACGCACGGGCTCGACATGGCGACGACCGCCAAGCGGGAGTTTCTCGAGACCTTCGAGCGGCTGATCCTCAAGCCGCGCAACCTGTCGTACAAGCTCCAGTTCACCGGGCCCACCGGCACCAACGCGGTGGAAGCGGCGCTGAAGCTCGCGCGCCAGGTGAAGGGCCGCGCCAACGTCATCTCCTTCACCAACGGCTTTCACGGCGTCTCCGGCGGCTCGCTCGCCACCACCGGCAACGCCAAGTTCCGCGACGCGGCCGGCATGCCGCTGGGCAACGCCACGTTCATGCCGTACGACGGCTACCTCGGCGCCGGGGCGGACACGACGGAGTACATCGAGCGCCTCATCGCCGACAAGAGCAGCGGCGTGGACCTGCCCGCCGCGGTGATCGTCGAGACGGTCCAGGGCGAGGGCGGCGTCAACGTTGCCAGCTTCCGCTGGCTGCAGGCGCTCGAGAAGGTCTGCCGGCGCCACGACATGCTGCTGATCGTGGACGACATCCAGGTGGGCTGCGGGCGCACCGGCACGTTCTTCAGCTTCGAGCGCGCCGGCATCTCGCCCGATATCGTGACGCTGTCGAAATCCATCAGCGGCTACGGGCTGCCGATGGCGCTGGTGCTGATGAAGCCGGAGATCGACGTCTGGTCGCCGGGCGCGCACAGCGGCACGTTCCGCGGCAACAACCTCGCCTTCGTCACGGCGACGCAGGCGCTGGTGCACTACTGGACCACGGACGAGTTCACGCAGGCGGTGAGCCGCAAGACGAACATCGTGCAGGCCTGGCTCGGCCATATCGCGCGCACATACCCGGAGGCGGGCTTCTCGGCGCGCGGGCGCGGCATGATTCAAGGCCTCGCCACGGCGGACGCCGGGCTGGCGAGGAAGATCACGGCGCGCGCGTTCGAACTGGGCCTCGTCATCGAGACCTCGGGCTCGGAGGACCAGGTGATCAAGCTCCTGCCCGCGCTGACCATCGAGGAGCAGGTGCTGCGCCGCGGCCTTGACATCCTGGAGCGCAGCACGGCCGGCGTGCTGGACGTCAACCCGGCGCACGCCGAGAAGATCCGCTTCCTCCACTTCGGGAGCGGCCGATGATCGTGCGCAGCCTCGAGGAGGTGAAGGGCACCGAGCGCGACGTGCAGACGCCGAACTGGACGAGCCGCCGGCTGCTGCTGAAGAGCGACGGCATGGGCTTCTCGCTGCACGAGACGACGATCTTCGCGGGCACCGAGACGACCATCTGGTACGCCCACCACCTCGAGGCGGTCTACTGCATCGAGGGCGAGGGCGAAGTGGAGACGATCGAGGACGGCCGCATCCACCCGATCCGCCCGGGCGTGGTCTACGCGCTCGACCGCCACGACCGCCACCACCTGCGCGCGAAAACACAGATGCGGCTCGTGTGCGTGTTCAACCCGCCGCTGACCGGGCGCGAGGTACACGACGCAGACGGCGTCTACCCGCTGCTCGACGAGGCAAAAAAGGAGGCCGCCGCATGGTCCTGATATCCGACGTCTACCAGTCCCGCGTCGACAACGAAACCGCGATCCTGGCGCGGCGCGACCCGGTCGTGTACGGCGACGCGCGCGCGGAAGTCCCGCACGGACTGTCGCAGCACCAGCTGAAGAGCTACCAGAAAAACGGCTTCATCCTGTTGAAAGGGCTCTTTTCGGAGGAAGAAACGGCGCGCTACCTGGCCGAAGCGCAGCGCCTGTGCGCCGATCCGGCGCTGAAGGGACGCGAGGAAGCCATTCCCGAGCCCGGCGGCAGCGAAGTGCGCTCGGTGTTTCGCGTGCACGCGCTCAACGCCGTTTACGGCCGGCTCGCCGCCGATGCGCGCCTTGCCAGCATCGCGCAACAGATACTGGGCAGCGCCGTCTACATCCACCAGTCCCGCGTCAACCTCAAGTCCGGCTTCTTCGGCAAGGACTTCTACTGGCACTCGGACTTCGAGACCTGGCACGTCGAGGACGGCATGCCGCGGATGCGCGCGCTGAGCTGCACCGTGCTGCTCACCGAGAACAACGAGTTCAACGGCCCGCTGATGCTCATGCCCGGCTCGCACATGCACTACATCTCGTGCGCCGGCGAGACGCCGCCCGACCATTACAAGCAGTCGCTGAAGAAGCAGGAATACGGCATCGCCGACCCGGCGGCGCTCAAGCTGCTGGCCGACCGCGGCGGCATCCAGTCGATGAAAGGGCCGGCGGGCTCGGTGGTGTTCTTCGACTGCAACACGATGCACGGCTCCAACAGCAACATCTCGCCGTACCCGCGCGCCAACCTGTTCATGGTCTACAACAGCGTCGAGAACCGGCTCAACGACCCGCGCGGCGGGCTCAAGCCGCGGCCCGAGTTCATCGCGGCGCGCGAGGACTGCGCGCCGATCGTGCCGATCGAGCCCGGCGATGGCGCGGGGGCCTGACCGCCGCCGCTTTCTCCTCGGCTCGGCGGCGCTGGCCGGCGCCTGGCTCGCCGCCGGCTGCTCCGAGGCGCCGCCTCCCGGCGCCGCCGGCACTGCCGGCGACACGCTGGCGCGCGCGCGCGCCGCGGGCAGCCTGCGCGTGGGCTTCGCCAACGAGGCGCCCTATGCCTACGCCGAGAGCGCGACCGGCCGGCTCACCGGCGAAGCGCCGGAGATCGCGCGCGCGGTGCTCGCCGGCATCGGCATCCCCGCCATCGAGGGCGTGCTGACCGAATTCGGCTCGCTGATTCCCGGCCTCGTTGCCGGCCGCTTCGACGTCATCGCCGCCGGCATGTACATCCTGCCCGAGCGCTGCAAGCAGGTCGCGTTCTCCAATCCCACCTACTCGGTGGGCGAAGCCTTCGTCGTCGCGCGCGGCAACCCGCTGAAGCTGCATGGCTACGACGACGTAGCGCGACATGCCCGCGCGCGCCTCGGCGTGGTCGCGGGAACGGTCGAACGCGGCTACGCGCGCGAGGCCGGCGTGCCCGAGGAGAGGATCATGGTGTTTCCCGACGCGCCGAGCGCGCTCGAGGGCGTCCTGGCGCAGCGGGTGGACGCTTTTGCCGGCACCAGCCTGACCGTGAATAGCCTGCTGACGAGGGCCAGGGCGCCCGGGATCGAGCGCGCCGCGCCGTTCCGGGACCCCGTCATCAAGGGCAAACCCGTTCGCGGCTACGGCGCGTTCGCGTTCCGCAAGGACGACGTGAAGTTGATCACCGCGTTCGACGCGGGGCTTGAGCGCTACATCGGCACGCCCGAACACCTGGCCGCCGTCAAGCCGTTCGGATTCACCGCCGCCGAGCTGCCGGGCAGGATCACGGCCCGGGAACTGTGCAAGGGCTGACCGACACCGCCGTTCCGCTCCTGCGCGGCCTGGCCGTGACGCTCGAGCTCACGGCCGCGGCCGGCGTGCTGGCCGTGCTGATCGCGCTCGCCGCCGGGCTCGCCCGCGCCTCGCACCGCCGCTGGCTCAACTGGCCGGCGGCCGTCTACGTCGAAACCTTCCGCGGCACTTCCGCCCTCGTGCAGCTCTTCTGGTTCTATTTCGTGCTGCCGTTCTTCGGCGTCGCGCTGACGCCGTTCGCCGCGGGCGTGCTGGTGCTCGCCCTCAATACCGGCGCCTACGGCTCGGAAGTCGTGCGCGGCGCGCTCGCCGCCGTGCCGCGCGGGCAGCGCGAGGCGGCGGCGGCGCTGAACCTGGGCGGCACGCGCACGCTGTGGCGCATCCTGCTGCCGCAGGCCCTGCCGGCGATGCTGCCGCCCGCCGGCAATCTCGCGATCGAGCTGCTCAAGAACACCGCGCTGGTTTCGCTCATCACCATCACCGAGCTGACGTTCACCGCGCAGCTCCTGCGCGCCGAACGCCTGCACAGCGCCGAGATTTTCTCCCTGGTGCTGGCGCTCTACTTCGCCGTGGCGCTGTGCATCACCGCCGGCATGCGGGCGCTGGAGCGGCGCGCCTCGCGCGGGCTCGAGCAGGGAGTCGCGCGATGATCTTCGACTGGGGCTACGCCTGGGACATCCTGCCGCAGCTCGGCCGGGCGCTGGTCGTGACGCTGCAGGCAACCGCCCTCGGCATGGCGCTCGCCCTCAGCCTCGGACTCTTCCTCGCCCTCGCCCGCCGCTCGCGCCACCGCGTGATCGCGTGGCCGGCGGCCGCCGTCGTCGAATTCGTGCGCAGCACGCCGCTGCTGGTGCAGATGTTCTTCCTGTTCTACGTGCTCCCGGTCGCCGGCGTGCAGATGTCGCCTCTCGCCACCGGCGTGATCGCGCTCGGCGTCCATTACGCGGCCTACTGCTCGGAGGTCTACCGCGCCGGGCTGGAGGCGGTCCCGCGCGGGCAGTGGGAAGCGGCCGCGGCGCTGAATCTCGGGCGCTGGCGCGCGCTGCGCGCGATCGTCCTGCCGCAGGCGATCCCGCCGGTGGTGCCCGCGCTCGGCAATTACCTGGTGGCGATGTTCAAGGACACGCCGCTGCTCTCCGCGATCACGGTGGTCGAGCTGCTGCAGACCGCGAAGCTGATCGGCTCGGAGACCTTCCGCTACGTCGAGCCGATCACCCTCGTCGGCGCGCTGTTCCTCGTCCTGAGCCTCGCCTCCGCCGCGGCGATCCGGTGGACGGAACGACGCCTGAGGATCGAAGTATGAACGCCTCCGAGTCCCCGCCAATGATCCGCCTGCGCAACCTGCAAAAATCCTACGGCGCGCTGCCGGTGCTGCGCGGCATCGACCTCGACGTGCCCGCCGCGCAGACCGTCAGCGTGATCGGGCCAAGCGGCTCGGGAAAGTCCACGCTGCTGCGGCTCCTGATGCTGCTCGACCGGCCCGACGCCGGCACGATCGAGATCGACGGCGAGTCGCCGTGGACCGTGAACAGAAATGGCCGGGAAGCGCCCGCCGACGAACGGCATTTCCGCCGCGTGCGCGGCAAGGTCGGCATGGTGTTCCAGCATTTCAACCTGTTTCCGCACATGACCGCGCTCGGCAACGTCGCCGAGGCGCCGCAGCACGTGCTGGGCCTGCCGCAGCGGGAAGCGCGGGCGATCGCGCTGGAGCACCTCGCCAGCGTCGGGCTGGAAGACAAGGCCGACGCCCGGCCGGCACAGCTCTCCGGCGGGCAGAAGCAGCGCGTGGCGATCGCGCGCGCGCTCGCGATGCAACCGAAGGTCATGCTGTTCGACGAGATCACCTCGGCGCTCGATCCCGAGCTGATCGGCGGCATCCTGCAACTGCTGCGCGAGCTCGCGGCGCGACGCACCATGACCATGATGATCGTCACCCACCACATGGCGTTCGCCGAGAGCATCTCCGACCGCGTGCTGTTCCTCGAAGACGGCGCCATCGCGGAAGACGGGCCGCCCGGCGCGATCTTCCGCGACGGCCGGAACGAGCGCACGCGACGCTTCGTCGAGGCGGTGAAGGACGGGCTGGAGGCAACCGGCCGGAAACCGGGCTGAGGCGGCGAACCTGGGGCAAGTTCGGTCGCGGCCGGTCGTGCGGTAGGATTGCCGTACGGCAGCAGCCGTTCGAGCGACGGGAATGCGATCGGACACACCTCACGACTGGCCACGGATCAGGGACTGGCGCAAGCAGCGGCGCGCGGCGCTGGTCGAGCGCCGCGTCGCCGTGCCGCAGGATACGTTCGGCCAATGGAGCGCGGCGATCACGGAATCGATCGTGTCCGGCTTCCCGATGCTGGCCGGCATGACCGTCGGTTTCTGCTGGCCGTACAAGCACGAGTTCGACGCGCGCTTCGCGATCCGCCGCTTTCGCGACCGCGGCGCGACGGCCGCGTTGCCGGCGGTGGTGGACAAGGCCGGCCCCCTGCAATTCCGCGAGTGGTGGCCCGGCGCGCCGATGACGACCGGCGTCTACGACATCCCGTTTCCCGACGGCACCCATATCGTCGTGCCGGACGCCGCGATCGTGCCGATGAACGGCTTCGACGAGCAGGGCTACCGCCTGGGTTACGGCGGCGGCTATTTCGACCGCACGCTCTCGGCGACATCGCCGCGCCCGCTCGCGATCGGCGTAAGCTTCGAATTCGCGCGGCTGCCGACGATATACCCGCAACCGCACGACATCGCGATGGATTTCGTGGTGACGGAGACCGGGCTGCACGCGGTCACCGGGGCGCGGCTGGCGCGGATCGATGCCGGCGTATGCCGTGCCCGCGCGCAGCGCCTGTGCGACGAGCGCCGCCTGCCCCGCCCCCGGCCATCCGCGGCCGGCTACAGCTCGCCGGCCTGCTACGCCGCGGAGTTTCCCGGCTATTTCGGCGAGAACGAAGGAGAGAAGAAGTGAGCGTCCCGCATGATCCGTCCGCGGCGAGTTGGAACGCCGCCGAACTCGAGGCCAACCGCAAGCGCTGGACGTTCGCGCTCGACGAGCGCGCGCGGCGCGACCTGCTGGCGGCATTGAATAAAGCGCGCGACCCGGACAAGGCGCTGCTCGATTACCGGCGGGAAGATTTCGATCCCGGCTCCGCCTGGCCGGTGATCGCCGCGGCGTTCGAGCAGACGAAGCGCGGGCTCGGCGTGGCGCTGATCAAGGGACTGCCGCGCGACGGCCTCGACGAGAAGGATTTCGAGCTGCTCACCTGGGCCATCGGCCTGCACGCCGGCGTGGGACGGCCGCAGGGCAAGGCGACCCATTACATCTCCGCCGTGCGCGACGCCGGCAACGCCTACCGCACCGGCACCGGCCGCGGCTACAACTCGAACGCCGAGCTCGATTTCCACACCGACTCGGCCGACATGGTCGCGCTTTCCTGCTACAACAAGGCGAAGACGGGCGGCATGAGCATCACCACCAGCACGCCAGCGGCGTACGAAGCGATGAAGCGCGAGTTCCCGGCGCTGTCCGAGTACCTGCGCCAGCCGATCCACTTCAGCCGCCAGGGCGAGCAGGCGCCGGACGAGGCGCCCTCCTATCCGCACCCCGTGATCGACGAGCGCGACGGCAAGCTCTTCAGCAAATGGAACTGGAACCGCGTGACCTCGGCGCAGAAGCTGGAGGGCGTACCGAAGATCACGGCGCGGCACAAGCAGGCACTCGACACCTTCGACCAGGTGGTGCGCCGCCCCGACCTCGCGCACAACATGTGGCTCGAGCCCGGCGACCTGCAGATCATCAACAGCCATACGACGCTGCACTCGCGCACCGACTTCACCGACCACGACGACCCGGCGAGAAAGCGGCTGCTGTTCCGGCTATGGCTCGCGCCGCCCGACGGCGACCGCCTGCCCGAGAGCTGGCGCGTGCTCTACAAGGCGGTCGAGCGCGGCACCGTGCGCGGCGGCATCATCGGCCAGGCGCACGACGAGCGCTGCAAGGCGTTCGAGCGGCGGCAGGCGCAGGCGCTCGGCATGCGCCTTGCCTGAAGCCCAGCTTCAAGTTTCAAGTTACAAGCTTCAAGATGCTTTTCCTTGCACCTTGCGTCTTGCGACTTGTATCTGCATCTTTCACTCGTCACCGCTTCATTTCTTCTCCAGGCTCCCCGCCCGCACGCCGAGCAGGCGGATGCGGCGGTCGAGCGGCACGCGCTTCAGGCACAGGCCGGCGGCGCGGCGGATCGCGGCGGCATCGCCGGTCGGCGCGTCGAGCGTCAGGTCGCGGGTGACGGTCCTGAAATTGTCGTAGCGCAGCTTGATTCCGATCGTGCGGCCGGCGTAGCCCTTGCGCTCGAGGTCCTCGGCCAGCTTCACGCACAGCCCGGTGAAGATGCGCGAGAGCCGCTCGCGGTCGCGCACCGCGTGCAGGTCGTCCTCGAACGTGGTCTCGCGGCTGATGGATTTCGGCTCGCTCGACGTGACCACCGGCCGCTCGTCGCGCCCGTGCGCGGCTTCGTGCATCCACGCGCCGTAGCTCCGGCCGAAGTTGTCCGCCAGTTGCGCCGGGTCGGCCCCCGCCAAATCGCCGATGGTGCGGATGCCGAGCGTTTCGAGCTTCGCCGCCGCCTTGGGACCGATGCCGTTGATCTTCCTCGCCGGCAGCGGCCACACCCGCGCCGCGACGTCCTCCGGGCGCAGCACCGTGATGCCGCCGGGCTTTTCCATCTCGGAGGCGATCTTGGACAGCAGCTTGTTGGGCGTGACGCCGATCGAGCACGACAGGCCGGTCGCCTCGCGCACCGCGCGCTGAAGGTCGCGCGCCGCGACGCGGGCGCGGGCCCACGGGTCGGGCGCCCCCTCCGCCGCGCTGTCCTCGACCAGTTGCGTCACGTCGATGTAAATCTCGTCGATGCCGCGATCCTCGACCTCCGGCGCCAGCGCGCGCACGGCGTCCTTGAACAGCTTCGAGTAGCGCCGGTACGCGTCGAAGTCCGCCGGCAGGAGCAGCGCGTCGGGCGCGAGCTGCGCCGCCTTCATCAAGCCCATGCCGGAATTCACGCCGAACGCCCGCGCCTCGTAAGTGGCCGTGGTGATGACCCCCCGGCCGGTGTACTGGCGCAGCGTGGGAAAGGCGCCGCTCTCGTCCGCGCCGCGCCGCCGCCCGCCGATCACCAGCGGCTTGCCGCGCAATTCCGGGTAGCGCAGCAGTTCCACCGACGCGTAGAACGCGTCCATGTCGAGGTGGGCGATGAAGCGCAAGGCGAAAGTCGGAAGTCGAAAGGCGAAAGGCGAAAGAAAAACAATTCTAGCGGGTGGTGAACCCTTCCGCCGCGCAGCTCGGCAGCAGCCAGACACAAGTTTCAAGATATACAAGGTACTGCGCTTTTTCTTGTAACTTGCCGCTTGTACCTTGTATCTGCCGCAGGCTATGCTGCTCCGCAACATTGCGCCCGGGCGGCAGATTGAATACAGTCGGACATAGATCGCGAGAACGGCTTCCATTATCCGGAACGCCGGTCCCGCCGGGTTGGATACCTATAAAAGGAGGAGCTGCATGTCTTACAAAATCCTGTTCATGGGCGCGTCGTACGGCTCGCTGCTGGCTTCGAAGCTGCTGCCGGGCGGGCACGCCATGCATTTCATCTGCCTGCCGGCGGAAGCGGAGCTGATCAACAAGGAAGGCATCCGCGTGCGCCTGCCGGTGAAGGGCCGCGAGGGCCTGGTCGAGATCAACTCGCAGAAGCTGCAGGGCAAGATCACCGCCGGCGGCCCGGCGGGCGTCAACCCCGCCGACTACGATCTCGTCGCGCTGGCGATGATGGAGCCGCAGTACCGCTCGCCCGGCGTGCGCGAGCTGCTCGACGCGGTGGCGAAGTCGAAGGTGCCGTGCATGTCGATCATGAACATGCCGCCGCTGCCCTATCTCAAGCGCATCCCGGGCCTCGACACCCAGGCCTGCCGCGCGGCCTATGCCGATGCGGCGGTGTGGGACAGCTTCGACCCGAAATACATGACGCTGTGCAGCCCGGACCCGCAGGCGTTCCGCCCGCCGGACGAGAAGGTCAACGTGCTGCAGGTGCGGCTGCCGACCAACTTCAAGGCGGCGAAATTCGAATCGGACGCCCACACGGCGATCCTGCGCAGCCTCGAAAAGGACGTGGAAGCGGCGCGTTTCGACGACGGCACGGGCCAGAAGATCGAGCTGCCGGTGAAGCTGAAGGTGCACGACTCGATCTGGGTGCCGCTCGCGAAATGGCCGATGCTGATGGCCGGCAACTACCGCTGCGTGACCAGGGACGGCATGCGCCCGATCAAGGACACCGTGCACGGCAACCTCGAGGTCTCGAGGGAGGTCTACAACTGGGTGGTCAAGCTGTGCGTCTCGCTCGGCGCCTCCGAGAAGGACATGGTGCCGTTCGAGAAATACGCCAACGCCGCGCTGTCGTTGCTCTCGCCCTCCTCCGCGGCGCGCGCGCTCTACGGCGGCGCGCCCAACATCGAGCGGGTGGACCGCCTGGTGCAGGCGATCGCGAAACAGAAGGGCATCTCCCACCCGGCGATCGACGAGGTCGTCGGCCTGGTCGACGCGCAGCTGGAGCTGAACCGCAAGAAGGCGGCGTAGCCGCCGCTCGTCGCCGGGTCTAAGTCCTGGTGTAGCGCGGCTCCGTAAACAGCGAGGCGATCTCGACCTTGCGGATGCCGGGGTCGTCCGGCACCGCGTACAGGATCGGGGTGATCAGTTCCTCGAAGATGCCGCGCAGGCTGCGCGCGCCGGTCCGGTACTCGATGGCGATGTCCGCGATCTGCTCGAACACCTTGCGCTCGACGGCGAGCTCGACGCCCTCGTTCCGGAATATCTCCATGAACTGGTTGTAGATGCAGTTCTTCGGCTCGACCAGGATGCGCACCAGCATGTCCCGGGTCAGGTCGCGGAAGCGGGCGATGATCGGCAGCCGGCCGGTGAACTCCGGGATCAGGCCGAACTGGAACAGGTCGGTCGGCTTCACCCGGCTGTTCAGCCGGTCCAGGATGTTCTTGTTGTCGCCTTCCGTCGCGGCGATGAAACCGTAGGTCTGCGACCCCGACATGATCTCTTCCAGGCCGACGAACGCCCCGCCGCAGATGAACAGCAGGTGGGTGGTGTCGATGTATTTTCCGTCGCCGATCCTGACCTGGAAGCCTTCCATGATCTTCAGCAGCGCGTGCTGGACGCTTTCTCCCGAAACGCTGTGGGTCTGGCCCGGGGTGGCCTTGAGCTTGTCTATTTCGTCGATGAAGACGATACCGAGCTGCGCCCGCTCCAGGTTCCCGCCCGCCTTGTCGACGAGCCGCTGCAGGATGGCCTCGATTTCCTCGTTGACGTAGCGGGTCTGCGCCAGGGACGTGGCGTCCGCCGTCACGAACGGGACGCCGACGATGCGCGCCAGCGTCTCGCACAGCAGCGTCTTGCCGGTGCCGGAGGGGCCGATCAGCAGGACGTTGCTCTTCAGCATCTCGACGGAGTCGCGCCGGGCTTTCTCGATCTTCCGGAAATGAGAATAGACGGCGACCGCCATGACCTTCTTGGCCTCGTCCTGACCGATCACGTACTGGTCGAGGTACTTGACGATCAGGCTCGGCTTGATGCGCTTGTCCAGCAAAGTGGCGTCCCGGTGACGGTTGGGTTGCGCGCAAGCATCCGCTCAGCCCGCGGAGCCGTCAAGCGCCGGGCGCGCTGTCCAGGAACGGGGTAATGGGTCAACACTCCTGTTTTGATGCTATCGGCGTTCATCGGCGTTCATCGGCGGTTGCTCTTCGTTCCTGCGCCAGACGCTCGCGAGCCACGGCTGCCGCTCCCGCGGCAGACCAGCGGGCCGGTAGTAATGCGCCAGTTCCTCGAAGCCCGCCCCGGCCAGGTAGCGGCGCCAGGTCGTGAGGTTCCAGTACGCGCCGTAGCGCTCCTGGTTCCACCCTTCCTCGTTGTTGCCGCGCGGATTCGAGCTGAACAGCACGCCACCCGGCTTCAACGCGGCGCGCAGTTCGCGCAGCACGCGCGGCAACGCCTGGCCGGGCACGTGGAACAGCGCGGCGTTGGCGAACACGCCGTCGAAGCGGCCGGCGGGCAGATCGAGCTTCAGAAAATCCTGCTGCAGCACCTCGCAGCCGCTGTAAGCGCGCGCCATCTCCGCGAAGCGTGCCGAGCCCTCGAGGCCGACCGCGACGTGGCCGAGGTCGACGAACGCCTTCAGGTCGCGCCCCGGTCCGCAGCCAAAATCGAGGATGGTGAACGGTGGCTCGCCCCGGATATGCGCGAGCAGCGCCTCGATGTTCTGGCGCACGTCGTGATCGCGCGTCCCGCGCCAGAAGCTCTCGGCGTTGCGGTCGTAATGCCCCAGCGTGCGGTTCGAGATCGCCGCCAGGTTCCGCGCTTCAGGCTCGCTCTTCACCGCCGCCCGCCTCGACGAACCTCGCGCGCTCGCCCAGGTACGGCTTCAGCAGCCGTATCCAGCACTCGGCCTCCTCCCGGCCTTCCACCCGCAGGAACAGCGCCGCGCGCGGCGCGCGGCCGTCGCCGGCGCGCATCCTGGCCTCGACCCGGTAGCGCTTTCCATCCGGTCGCGCGAACGCCGCGGCCAACTCGCCGAAATCGAACACGGCGAGATGGGGTTGGCGGTAGCCGTTGTGCGCGTAGACGAGTTTGCGCGCGGCGGCGGCGACGCCGAAACCCGTCGTCGCGCCCTCCCCCTCTCCCAGGAAAACCGCGTCGAGATCCAGGTTGTGCGCCGCGGCCGCTTTTTCCAGCTTCGTCCTGCATTGCTCCACGCGTCGGCGCGGTGCGCGCATCAACTGGTAATAGCCGAACGCGAGCACGAGCAGGCCCGTGGCCAGCGAGATGCCGACGATGATGAATCCCCAGAGCACCGACTGGCTGAACACCGCCACGAGCCCGACGAGGCACAGCGCCATGAGCGCGTACAGGATCAGCTGCTCGCCCGGCGCGCTGCCGGACAGATGCTGCCGCAAGCGGAACCGCATGCGGACATCATAGCCGCTTGCGTTCAGATTAACCCCTCGCGCACCGGCCCTACGTTTATAGCTCCCGTAGCCCGGCGCGGATCGGGGAGCGGGAGTTGTAACCCCTTGACCCGGCTGGCGAACAACAATCAACTGACCAGGAGCCCGACCATGCCGAATGCCCTCTTGCCGCGGACCGCGATCGTGTCCGCCCTCGCCGCCGTGATCCTCGCCAGCGGGAGCGCCGCGCACGCCGCGCCGAAGAAAACGCTCACCGCCTTCGCGAGCGAGCAGGAAATCTCGGACCTCTTCAAGCGCTGGGCGGAAGAGCACCGGCGCCGCGCCGAAGCGCGCCAGCGCAGTCACGCCCCATCCGACCTGGCGGCCGGCATGGGCGCCACGATGTCGGCCGCGCCGGCGTCGGCGCCCGCGAAAGCGGCCGCGGAAGCCACCGCGGATTCCATCACCAACGTGCAGCACGCCGGCGTGGACGAAGGCGGCATCATCAAGCGCCACGGCGACCACCTCGTGATCCTGCGGCGCGGGCGGCTGTTCACGGTCAAGGTCGGCGAGGAGATCGCCCCAGCGTCCGTCTCCGACGCGTTCGGCAACGGCATCAGCCCGGGCGGCGCGTGGTACGACGAGATGCTGATCTCGGGCAACACCATCGCCGTGATCGGCTACAGCTATCAGCGCGGCGGCACCGAGGTCGGCCTGTTCGAGATCTCGGACGCCGGTCGGCTCTCCTACAAGGCGACTTACCACCTGCGCTCGAACGACTACTACTCCTCGCGCAACTACGCGAGCCGGCTGATCGGCTCGAAGCTGGTGTTCTACACGCCGATGCACCTCAATCCCTGGGGCGGCGAGCCGTGGGCATCGTTCCCGGCGATGCGCCGCTGGAAACCCGGCGTCACCGCCGCCGACTTCAAGCCGATCGCGCCGGCGACGCACATCTACCGCACCGACGAGCCGCTCGACCCGCACCAGGGCGTCGCGCTGCATACGGTCACGGTGTGCGACCTGGCGCAGGCCGAGATGGATTGCGAGAGCACCGCGGTGATGGGCTCGCCGGGGCGAGTGTTCTACGTCTCCGGCGATTCCGTGTACGTGTGGACGACGGCGGGCTACCGCAACCGTCCCGCCCGGGTCCCGGCTCCGGCGCCCGGCTCGGCGGTATTCCGCATTCCGCTCGACGGCGCGGCGCCGACCGCGCTGAAAGTCGCGGGCAGCCCGATCGACCAGTTCTCCTTCCTCGAAAGCGCGGACAACCACCTCAACGTGCTGGTGCGCGCCGACGGCCGCGGCGACGGCATGTGGGCGGCGGAACGCAGCGCAGGCGGCTACGCGCTGATGCGGGTGTCGCTCGACCTCTTCTCCGACGGTCGCGATGCCGCGCCGGAAGCCGCTTACAAGCCGCTGCCGCGTCCCAACGGCCGCGCCATCCAGAACCGCTATGTCGGCTCCTACCTGCTTTACGGCGCGGGCGCCGGCTGGAACCGCGCGCAGCGCACGCTGCACTCGCAGGTCTACGCGGTGCGCTACGCGTCCGATGCGAAAGCCCAGGAGATCCCGCTCGCGCACGGCGTCGACCGCATCGAGGCGCTGGACGCCAACGCGGTAATCGTCGGCTCGGACGGGCGCGACCTGCACTTCACCAGCCTGCGGCTCGCGGCGACCGCCACGGCGCAGGACCGCTACACCCGCCGCGACGCGGCGCAGGGCGAGACGCGCAGCCACGGTTTCTACTACAAGCCGGACGGCGACAACGCCGGCGTGGTCGGCCTGCCGGTGATCGGCAGCAGCCAGGCCGCGTCGCGCCAGCTACGCCACAACTCGGCCGCGGTGCTGTTCCTGCGCAACCAGGGGCTGCGGCTGACCGAGCTGGGCGCGCTCGATTCACAGGGCGCGGCAAACGCCAACGACGACTGCCGCGCTTCGTGCGTGGACTGGTACGGCAACGCCCGCCCGGTGTTCCTCGGCAACCGCGTGTTCGCGCTGATGGGCTACGAGATCGTCGAAGGCCGCGTGAGCGGCGGCCAAATCGAGGAGGTGCAGCGGGTCAATTTCTCGCCGGTGAACATCAGCCTGGCGCGCTGACGTGCATCACTCGACACCCGTCACCCGCCACTCGTTACTTGCGAAAGACCTCTGGATTGACGAAGTTCGCCGGGTCGTAGATCTCTCCGCGCAGGTAGCTGACGACGTTGTGCGTGAAGATGAGGCTGCCCTGCGACAGGGCGGCGTCGGTGGCCGAGGCGATGTGCGGAGTCACGATGACGTTGGGCATCGAGAACAGCGGGTTGGCGGCATCGGGCGGCTCCTGCGCGAAGACGTCGAGGCCGGCGCCGCCGAGTTTCCCGCTCTTCAGCGCGGCGATCATCGCGGGTTCGTCGATCAGGTTGCCGCGCGAGGTGTTGACGATGAGCGCGCCCGGCTTCATCAGTGCGATCTGTCTCTCGCCGAGGATGCGCCGGGTGCCGTCGGTCAACGGCAGGTGCAGGCTCAGGATGTCCGCGCGGGACAGCAACCGCTCCAGGCTGTCTTCCCATTCCATGCCCGCCGGCAGCGCGGTGCGGGAGCGCGAGTACACGACGACCTTCGCCCCGCAGGCCTGCGCCAGGCGCGCCGTGTGCTTGCCGATGTGGCCGTAGCCGACGATGCCCACGGTGCGGCCGGCGAAGTCCCGCACCTGGGTGGACGGCTTTTTCCATACTCCGCCGCGCAGGCCGTGGTCGAAACGCGGCAGCTCGCGCGACAGCGCCAGCATCAGCGCGAGCGAGTGCTCCGCCACCGCCGCGGCGTTGGCGCCGGTGGTCACCATCACCGCGACGCCGTGCGCCGTCGCGGCCGCGACGTCGATCGAGTCGTGGCCGGCGCCGTGCTTGGAGACGATTTTCAGGCCCTTCGCCGCCGCGAACACCGCCGGCGTGAACGGCGCCGGCCCGCGCATCAGCACGGCGTCGTAGCGCCGGCGCGCGAATTCCTCGAGCATCATCGCCTCGTCGATCGGCGGATTCATGAAATGAAGCTCGGCGCCGATCCCGCGCAGCAGGGCGAGGCCCTCTTCCGCAAGGACCGGGGAAGTAACGAGGATGACTGGATGGCTCATTTCAGGTGGGGCGCGAG
>CAYSRR010000022.1:0-20733 GCA_964433375.1 uncultured Streptomycetaceae bacterium | reverse complement strand
GCCACCACCGGCTCCGGCTGCTCGACGATACCGATCGGCATGACGCCGCTTTGGACTGACATCCCTCCGGTAGCCTGCAAGCACCATGCCTGTCGCCGGCGCGCGGGAAAAACTGTTTTCCGCGCCGGAGGTTAGCGGACGTTTCGCAGAAAACGCCGCGCGCGCCCGGGGCGCGAACTGTCGCGGATCAAAGACGGCGCAGGTTGCAGTTGCCCTATCCTGCTGGCCAGCAAAGATTTTCGCTGTCGCGATCGGGCGACAGCCCGCGCATTGCCGCGCCGGCCGGCTACGAGCCGCGGACGATGACGATCTCGTTCTTGACCGAGCGGACCCCGTCCACGTCGAGGGCTCTCCTCGCGGCCTGGTCGCTGCTGGCATGCGTGTCGGCCGTACCGTTCAGGGTGACGACGCCGTCGATCGCGACGACCTCCACCGTGACCGACTGGAGCGCGGGCTCGGCGCTGAGCGCCGCCTTGACCCTGGATGCCAGCGCCGCGTCGCCGGGATCGGGAATGTCCACGGATACCGGGGCCGGCGGCGCTTCGCCGCTGCTCGCGGACTTCGCGGCGTTGCCGGGCAGGATTTCGAAGTTTTTACCGAACTGGGTGGGCGACGGTTTCTGCTGCTGGTCGCACGCCGCCAAACCCAGGACCAAAGCGCACGCCAGCGCGGCGCGGCACGCATGCAGGGGAACGGTTACGATGCCGTACTTCATGTCGATCTCCTCAAGTGATCATCCATTCGATCGCGTATGGGTTCATGACGCGGGCCGGAAAGCCCGCTGACCGGCGGGCGAGCGACATCCATGCCAGCATGGTCGAACCGAGAAAAATCAAATCGTTAACGCGCGCGGCCGGCGTGAAACGGCGACCAGCCTGTCGCCGCCACGCAACGCGCGGCGCGGCACGCGGGATCATTCCCCTGCATCCACCGCGGTTCGGGCTTTGCCGGGCGGCGACGGTCGTGCCGGGGCGAAAAACCCGCGGGTTATACTCCGGCCTCCATCCATGGAGGCATTGCGCGGAGAACGGCATGAAGATCAGGACCAACGGCATCGAGATCAACTACGAAATCGAAGGCAGCGGCCCGTGGCTCACGATGAGCCATTCGCTCGCCTGCAACCTGCACATGTGGGACCCGCAGATGCCGGTGCTCACGGGCAAGTTCAAGGTGCTGCGCTTCGACACGCGCGGCCACGGCCAGTCGAGCGCGCCCGCCGGGGAATACACGCTGGAACAGCTCGCCGACGACGTGAAGGGACTGCTCGACTCGCTCGGCATCCGGCAGACTCACTGGGCGGGGCTTTCCATGGGCGGCATGATCGGCCAGGCGTTCGCGCTCAGGTACCCGGGCGTGTTCCAGAGCATGGTGCTCGCCGACACCACCAGCCGCCGCCCGCCGGATGCCGCGAAGATGTGGGGCGACCGCATCCAGATGGCGCGCGAGAAAGGCATGGACGCGCTGGTCGAGAGCACGCTCGCGCGCTGGTTCACGGAGCCGTACCGGAACGCCCGCAAGGACGTGATGCAGCGCATCGGCGACGGCATCCGCGCCACGCCCGTCGACGGCTTCGCCGGCTGCTGCCAGGCGATCGCGAAGGTGGACTACCTCGACCGGCTGAAGGAGATCCAGTGCCCGGCGCTGGTCATGGTCGGCGAGCACGACCACGGCACGCCGCCGGAAGCCGCGCGCGTGATCGCGCGGAACCTGCCGGGTTCGGAACTGAAGATCATCCCCTCCGCCGCCCACCTCTCCAACGTCGAGCAGGCGCAGGTGTTCAACGAGGCGATGCTGGCGTTTCTGGAGCGGGTGGCGAAGTAGGAACGGCCGCCGCGTCCGCGACGTCGAAAGCGAACTTCACGCGCGCCTCGCCCGGTTCCGTCGCGGCCTTTGCCGCGACCCGCGCGCCGGGAACCGCCAGGTCCCCGACCAGGTAGCCCGCCACGGCGTGGGCGCGCGCGTCGGCCAGCTGGCGCGGCGCATCGTCCGGCACGGGGGCGGTCTCGACGAGCCGCTTCAACAAGGCCTCGTAAAACTCCCGGTCGGCGCTGCCCCGCCCGACCAGCGCGAGCGCCGCATTGACGCGTTCGACCGGCTTGCCGCGCGACTTCCCGGTTTCGGCGGAAAACCGGTCGAGCGCGGCCTCGGAGTTGCGCTCGATGAAGATCGCCTCGAGCGCGCGCTGCGTCCTCGCTTCGGTCACGTTCACCGGCTCGGTCGTGGCGTCGGCCGCGGTCGGGCGCCTCAACCGGGTGGAGACCGCGGCCTCGACATCGCGCTGGCGCAGCGCCGCCAGGTCGGCCGCGCCGTACTGACCCTCGGCGACGAGCTTCAGCTGCGGGCGCCTGGCGATGCCCTCGGCGACGAGCTTCAGCTTCTCCCGCTCGGGCGGCAGCAGGACCGCGCGGCCGGGATCGAACGCGATGCTCTCCAGGTTCTCGCCGCCGCTGCCGCCGCCGAAAATCGCGCCCAGCGCCCGGAACGGCGCGGTCACGATGCTCGTGAGGACATTCTTGATGGCCTGCCAGACGAGGTGGCCGTAGCTGAATTGCGGGTCATCCACGTTGCCGGAGACCGGCACCGCCAGGTCGATCCGTCCCTGGCTGTCGGTGAGCAGCGCGACGGCGAGGTCGAGCGGCAGGGCGGCCGCGCCCGGCGTCTCCACGCGCTCGCCCAGGGTGAATTTCTCCAGCACCACGCGGTTGTCGCCGGAGAGCATGCTGTTGTCGATCTTGTAGCGCAGGTCGAGCGCCAGGCGCCCGGACGCGATGCGGCGCCCCGCGAACGTGACGGTATAGGGCGAAAGCGGCGGCATCTCCACGTTGCGGAAGGTGACGGCCAGGTCGAGGAACGACTTCGGGCGGAACGGCCGCAGGCTGCCTTCGACGCGCGCGAGCCCGTACTCGTCGACGCGCCCGTCGAGGCGGACCGACGCGCGGCTGTCCCGGTCGGTGCTCACGCCCTGCACCACGCCGTTCAGTTCCTTCACGTTGGCCGCGAACGGCAGCACCAGGCTCAGGTCGGAGAACTCGACCGCCCCGCCCTCGACGCTCACGCGGCCGATGTTGACCAGGAACAACGGCTCCGTATCCCCCAGGGTGGCGGGCGGCGCGGGCGCAGCCGGCGCGGCCGGGGCAACGCTGGCGTCCGCCGTCCCCGCTTCGATCGTGGCCGCCTTCGCAAGGTTGACGCTGCGATCCTTGAACACCACGATCTTCGCGCCGAGGCCGACGATGCGCGCCTCCCCGATTCTCAATTCGTCCGGGTCGAGACTCAGGCGGACCGAGTCCGTGCTCAGCGCTTTCCAGGCGAGCAGGCGATCGCCGCCCTCGGCTTCGTTCAACAGGAGATTGTCGACGCTGACCGGCCCGGACGCGCGGATCACGTGACGCTTGCCGCGCAGGCGGTACTGCGCCCTGACGTCGCCCGACAGCTCGCCCGACGCCAGCACCGCGCGCGTCCGGCTGGCGATCACGGGATGCAGCGGCTTGAGGTTGACGCGGTTGAGCCTGACACGCCCCTCGGCCTGCTCGCCGGACAGCCTGAATGCGCCGTTGACGGACAGCGTTCCGCCCTGCGCGAACCGCAGGGTAGCGTCGAGCCGCACCGGCTCCTTGCCGTCGCTGCGGAAACCGCCGACGCGTGCGCGCAGGTCCTGCAGGTCATATTCCACCGGCG
Source organism: uncultured Streptomycetaceae bacterium (assembly GCA_964433375.1). Lineage (GTDB taxonomy): Bacteria > Pseudomonadota > Gammaproteobacteria > Burkholderiales > SG8-41 > SG8-41. The sequence continues at coordinate 17,055 of CAYSRR010000022.1, read as the reverse complement.
CGCCGAAGCCGTGATCGGACAACGCGACACGCGTGCCGGCCACCTCCAGCGCATCGACGGCGACGCGCCAGGGATGCCCTTCCGCTTCCGCCTGCTTCAACGCGTCGGCGACCTCGCGGCGCACCAGGCCGGCATCTTCGGTGGAAAAAAGATCCAGGATCGGGATCGCGCCGCTCCTGTCGCGCGTCACCTGCACGGCGCCGCCGTCGACCGCCAGGCGGCCGATGCCGATCCGGTTCTCGCTGAGGTTGAAACTGCCGTTCTCGAGCTTGACCGTGTCGAGCACCGCGAGCGGCTCCGCCGGCGCGGCCTCGCCGGCCGTCAGCCGGGTCAGCGTCAATCCGATTTTCTCGAGCAGCGCGTGCAGCCCGTCCTCGCGCATCTCGACCGTCGCGGCCAGTTCCGCGCTCACGTCCTTCGCCGTCATCCGGATCGGCTTCGCGCGGCTGCGATCAGTGTAATCCAGTCCCACGTCCGCCACTCGCAGCAACTCCACCTGCGCCGTCCATGGCTTGCGGGACGGAGTTGCGTCCTGCTGCGCGGCCTTGCCCCCGGCGCCCGCCTTGACCAGCTTCTGCCAGTTGACCGCGCCGCCGGCATCCACTTCCACCGCGACCGCGCCGCCACGCAGCTCGACGCCGGGGATCACGAGCGCGCGCGTGGCGAGGTCGAAACGCCCGTCCGTGACTTCAATCGCGGAGAGCGAGAGCATCGGACTCTCCGTTCCCGACAGCGTCAGCGCGACGTCGCGGCCGGAAAAGCGCGCGCCCTCGATCACGGCCTGCGGCGCGCCCCGCGCATAGGCCACCCGGTAACGCGCGCTGATATCGAATTCGCCGCGCGGCTCGGCCAGGCCGAGCTCGTCCTGCAGGAAGCGCCAGGCCGTGAGCGGCTTCACGCCCTGGATGGCGATCTCGCCTTGCGATGAGAGGGGAGCGAGCGAGATTTCGCCGCGCCACCGGAGGTTGCCGCCCTCGGCCAGTCGCGCGCTCACCGAGTAAGTGCCGCGGCGCTCCGCCAGCGTGGAAATGTCGCGCAACTCGATGTCGATGGGGCCGAGGCTCGTGGCGGCCGGCGTGGGATTGGAGCGGTCGCTGAACGCGATCGCCCCGTCGCGCAGCACGACGTGCCGCAGCAGCAGCCGGGGCGGCGGCCCGCCCTCCCGCGGCCCCGGCCCCGCGAGATCGTCCAGCAAGGCCGCGATATTGAAGCGACCGCCGGGCGCGATATCGGCCTTCACGTCGAGGCCTTCGAGCGTGATCCCGGAAAACGTCCACGCCCGGCGCACGATGCTCGACAGATCGAAATCGACCTGGAGGCGCCGGAATCCCGCGATCGGCGCGCCATCGCGCTCGGCGAGCTCGAAATCGTCGACCTCCGCCTTGAACAGCAGCGGGTTGAAGCGCACGGCCCCGACGGTCGCCTTGCGCTGCAGCCTGTCCTCGACGAAACCGGGAACGGCCCGCTCGACCGCCCACGGCGCCAGCAGGAAGCCGGCCAGCAGGTAGAGAACGAAGCCGGCGGCCGCCGCGGCCAGGACCCGGGGATACGGAATTTTTCCGAGAACGCGCATCGCCCCCAAGGATAGCGCGTATCAGTTGCGGGCGGCGCGACGCACGCTGAAGTGCCCGTACCAGCTGCTGCCGACGAGCAGCGCGGAGCAGGTCGCGAACACGGGAACGAAACCGAACGCGGTGCCGATGCCGCCGAAGGCGAGCGGCACCACAAGATGCGTGAAGTGGTTGAACGTCACCCGCAACCCGGCGCCTTCCGACGCGCGCCCCGGCGGCGCCAGGCTGTAGATCAGCGACATGGACATCGGCTGGCCGACGCCGCAGCCCAGTCCCAGCAGGAACGAAGCCGCGGCGAGCAGGAACGGGTTCTGCAGGAACGGGAACAGCACGAACACCAGGCCGGCAAAGCCGATGGCGTAGAGCAGGATCTGGAATTCGCTCCAGCGCCTGGCCAGCGCCGGCAGCGCCACCCGGATCGCGAATACCGCGGCGGCGAACGAGCTGATGATGACGCCGATCGCCGAGGCGGACAGGCCGATCGAGTGCCCGTAGATCGGGAAATAGAACAGGTACAGATCCCACGCGATCGAGATCAGGCCGCTCGCGATGATGGCGTCGCGCAGGCTCTTGTTGCGCAGCAGGTCGAACGAGCCGCCCTTCTTCTCCCCGCCCTTCGCCGCGATCGGGGCCTTCGGCAGCATCCCGCCCTTGAACCACAGCAGGACGACGACGCCGAACGGGCACACCGCCAGCACCAGGTAGGCGTACTGGTAGCCGAGGTAGTCGATCGAGAAGCCGGCGATCAGCGGGCCCAGGAAGGAGGCGATCGAGAAGCCGACGGCCAGCAGCGAGTAGTTGCGGGCGCGGTCTTCCGGGCCGCCGAGCGCGCCGGTGATGCCCTGGACCGGCACGAAGAAGAACTGGAACGCCGTGCCGACGGCGAGCGCCATCACGTAGAGCGCCGCCACGCCGGGGAAGAAATACGGCACCAGCAGCGCGATCACCACGCCGATCGTGCCGGCGGTCATCGGCGCCCGGGCGCCGACGCGATCGACCAGCCGCCCGACGTAGAGCGCGATCAGCATCGGGCACAGCGCCCACAGCGCCATCATGACGCCGACGGTGAACGGATCCATGCCCAGGTGCAGCGCGTGCAGCGGCAGCGCGACCTTGGCGCCGCCGAAGCCGGCGTGGATCATCACGCAGCACAACACGATCAGGTGTATGGGCATCGGGAACGCGGCGCGGGCCGATGGCCGGCATCGCGCGGGAGAAAGAAAGCCGTGGATTGTACCCTGAACGGAATCCGGGCTGGCCCGGATTCCGTAATATGAACTACCAGGAAAAGCGGTTTTGAGGACTTTTCTCTATGGAAAATGAGCGGGATCCGCCCCGCTCGCCGGGATTACCGGATATAAAGTCCATACCCTGATCGTCAATCATCCGCGCGCTGCGCGGGTGATTGCGCGACCCGCAGGTAGTGCACGGAAAACAGTTTCTCCGCATCCATCCAGCAGGCAGCCGGCTCGAACCCCGCTTCGCGGGCCAGCACATGGAATTCCTGCACCGAGTACTTGCGCGAATTCTCGGTGTGTATGGTCTCGCCGGCGCGCAGCCGCACGATCCGGCCGCCGATCGTGACGCGCTGGTCCTTCAGGCTCAGCAGGTGCATCTCGACGCGCCCCTGCGGCTCGTTGTAGAACGCCTGGTGGCGGAAAGCGGCGAGGTCGAAATCGGCTCCGAGCTCGCGGTTGATCCGCGCCAGCAGGTTGAGGTTGAACGCGGCGGTGACGCCCTGGCTGTCGTTGTAGGCGGCATTCAGGCGCGCCGGGTCCTTCTTCAGGTCCACGCCGACCAGCATCCCGCCGCCGTGCCCCGCCAGCAGGCGCACGTTGCGGAGGAATTCCGTCGCCTCCGCCGCGGTGAGATTGCCGATAGTCGAGCCCGGGAAATAGACGACGCGGCGCCGCGGACGGAGCCCTTCGAAGTCCGGCAGGTCCAGAGGGCGCGAGTAATCCGCGCACACCGCCGCCACCGGCAGGCCCGGAAAATCGCGCGCGATCCCGCCGGCCGTTATTTTCAACTGCTCGCGCGCGATGTCGATGGCCACGTAGCCGGCCGCATCGAGCGCCTCCAGCAGCAGGCGCGTCTTGCGGCCGCTGCCGCAACCGTGCTCGATCACCAGGCAGCGCGGCCCGAGCCGCCGCGCCATGTCGCCGGCCCGGTCCCGCATCAGCGCGGCCTCGGTGCGCGTGACGTAATACTCCGGGGTCGCGCAGATCGCCTCGAACAGCTCGCTGCCGCGCTCGTCGTAGAAATACTTGGGCGGCAGCGCCTTGCGCGGGCGCGCGAGCCCGGCGATGACGTCGTCCAGGAAATTGCCGGCCTCGGGATGCAGGTCGTAAAAGGCAAAGCGGCCGCCGGTCTGCCTCATGTCTCCTCGCGATTCGTTTTGCCGTCAACAGGCGGGCGCGCAGGCGCCGCCATTGCCTGCTGCCTGCCGCCTTGAAGGCGCAATCAGCCGGCCGGCTGGCGGGAAGACTGGCTTTCGAGCCAGCGTTTGATGCGGTTGGCGTCGCCGATGCGCGTCAGCTTGCCCCAGGAATCGAGCAGCACGATGATGACCGGCGTGGCGGCGATCTTCGCCTGCAGCACGAGGCAGCGGCCAGCCTCGCTGATGTAGCCGGTCTTCGACAGCCCGATGTCCCAGCCGGCGTTGCTCACCAGCTGGTTGGAATTCCCGAACTGGAGCAGCCGGCCGTCCGTCAGCGTGACGGTGTAGGAGGAACCGGTGGAGTACTCGCGAATCAGCGGCTGGCTGTAGGCGGCGCGCACCAGTTGCGCGAGGTCCCGCGCGGTCGACACGTTCTCGCTGGACAGTCCGGTGCCGTCCACGAACTGGGTGCGCCACATGTTCAGCTCGATCGCCTTGCGGTTCATCGCCGCCACGAAGGCGCTGCTGCCGCCGGGATAAGCGCGGGTCAGCGCCGACGCCGCGCGGTTCTCGGACGCCATCAGGGCCAGCTTGAGCAGGTCGTCGCGCGTCAGCTCGGTGCCGATCCTCAGGCGCGAGCGGGTGCCCTTGATGCCGTCCACGTCCTCCTTGCTGATGGTGATGCGCTCGTCCAGCGGCAGGTCCGCGCCGAGCGCCACCAGCGCCGTCATCAGCTTGGTGATGGACGCGATCGGGACGACCGCATCCTCGTTCTTGGCGTAGAGCACGCGCCGCCCGTCCTGCTCCATGACGAGGGCATTGGTGGACTTGAGATCGAGAACGCCGGACCTGGACTTGGGCTTGGCTACGGCAGTCGAGCGGACTTTGTCCGGGGACTGGGCATGGGCCGCCGGCGCAAGCGCCAGGCAGCACCCGATGATGATCAGCAGCGGCTTCAGACCCCTCTCCTCCCGGCAAGGCCGCCGGCAGGAACCCGGCGGCGCTGAATGGCTGAATTGACCAGTAAAATACAGGGTTAGAGGGGATTTTTCAACCGCTTTGGCAGTATCGTCCCGGGCAGGTATCGCGAAAGCGACGGGCAAAAAAAACTCCGCTGGGACAGTGTGGGTGTCCCAGCGGAGGCGAAGAGGCCATGCAACTACCCGCTCAGCACAGATAATCGCTACTACCTGGCCTCCGAGGAGGAAAAACTCTGGGCCTGCGCGGGCCTTGGCTGAGCCTCCCGCATGAACGAAGCGAGGTTAGTCCCCGCGCCTTACGTCAAACTTACATAGCTACAAATATTTTTGGGGCAATGTGAATAAAGGCGCACTCGCGCGGACCGCGGCGAACGGATCGGGGCGTGATATAGAATCAGCACCCCACCGATCGCCCGGACAGCCCCATGCGCATTCTCATCGCCGAAGACGACCCGGTGCTCGCCGACGGGCTGATCCGCTCGCTGCGCGCCGCCAGCTACGCGGTGGACAACGCCGGCGACGGCGGTGAAGCCGACCACATGCTGGCCGCGCAGAACTACGACCTGGTGATCCTCGACCTGGGCCTGCCCAAGCTGGACGGCTTCGAGGTACTGCGCCGGCTGCGCCGCCGCAGTTCGCGCGTGCCGGTGCTGGTGCTGACCGCCCGCGACGCCCTCGACGACCGGGTCAAGGGCCTCGACATCGGCGCCGACGACTACCTCACCAAGCCGTTCGACCTGCCGGAACTCGAAGCGCGCGTGCGGGCGCTCATCCGGCGCGGCCAGTCGGGCGGCGGCTCGCTGGTCACGCACGGCGCGCTCGCGATCGATACCACCGGACGGCGCGCGACGCTGAACGGGGAACCGCTCGAGCTGTCGGCGCGCGAGCTCGGCGTGCTGGAAGTGCTGACGCTGCGCAGCGGGCGGGTGGTGAACAAGGAGCAGCTGGCCGAGCAGCTCTACGGCTGGGACGAGGAAGTCGGCGCCAACGCCATCGAGGTCTACGTGCACCGGCTGCGAAAGAAGCTCGAGCCGTTCGGCGTCACCATCCGCACCATCCGCGGCCTGGGCTACCTGCTCGAAAAACCGCCGCATGGCTAGGGCCCGGACGACGCTGCGCCGGCAACTGATGGCGTGGCTGGCCGCGCCGCTGGTCGTGCTGTGGCTGATCAGCGGCGTGGTGGACTACGACATCGCCAAGCGCTTCGTCAACCTCGCCTACGACCGCGCGCTGCTCGAGGCGGCGATCGATATCGGCCGCCATATCAGGCGCGCCGAGAACCGGGTGTACATCGACCTGCCGGACGCGGTGCTGCAGAGGCTGGAGACGCGCGAATCCGGCCGCCTGCATTTCCTGGTCACCCGCACCGACGGCGAGTACATCAGCGGCAGCCCGGAGCTGCCGCTGCCGCCCGACGATGGCGACGCGACGGACCGCGTGCGCTACTACGACGACGTGTTCCGGGACCGCGCCATCCGCCTGGTCGTCCTGCGCCAGCCGGTGCGGGCGGGCACGGGCGCGGGCGCGGTTTACATCCACGTCGGGGAACGCCTCATGGCGCGCACCGAGTCGGCGCGCCAGCTGCTGCTGCGCATCATGGGGCCGCAGGCGGTGCTGATCCTGGTCGCGTTGTTCATCGTCTGGTACGCGGTCGGACGCGGCCTCGGCCCGCTCGCCAGCCTGCAGCGCGAACTGGCCGCGCGCTCGGACCGGGACCTGTCGCCGCTGCCCGAGGCGCAGGTGCCGGAGGAATTGCGCCCGTTGATCCGCGCCATGAACGAACTGCTCTCGCGCCTGAGCATGGTGCTCGAATCGCGGCAACGGTTCGTGGCCGATGCCGCGCACCAGCTGCGCACGCCGGTCGCCGGCATCAAGACCCAGACGGAACTGGCCTTGCGGCAATCGCCGTCGCCCGAGGCACAGGCGGCCCTGAAGCAGCTCCACACCGCGACCGACCAGGCCACCCGCCTCGTCAACCAGCTGCTGGCGCTGGCCCGCGCGGAACCGGGCTCCGCGCGCGGCCAGCACATCGGGCCGGTCGATCTCGTGGCGCTCGCCCGGGAGACCACGACCGAATGGGTGCCGCGCGCGCTCGCGAAGAACATCGACCTCGGTTTCGACGGCAGGCTCGCCGACGCGCGCATCGAGGGCGATGCGTTCATGCTGAGGGAAATGCTGAACAACGTGCTCGACAACGCCGTGCGCTACACGCAGGCCGGCGGGCACGTGACCGTTCGCGTCACGCAGCAGGGCAAGGGATACGTGCTGAACATCGAGGACAACGGCCCGGGCATACCCGAGGCGGAGCGAGATCGGGTATTCGAGCGCTTCTATCGCGTGCTCGGCACCGGGGTCGAGGGCTGCGGCCTGGGGCTCGCCATCGTGCGCGAGATCGCGCTCACCCACCGCGGCGAAGTCCAGCTTTCCAGCGGGTCGAATGGCGCCGGCACGCTGGTGCGCATCATAATTCCGTGAATCGTGATTCGTGAGTCGACGCGCCCGCATCGTCACTGCATCACTTCTTCACTACTTCACTTGAAGGCCGCCACCGTCGTCGCGATCTTCTCCCGCTCCGCCTCTTCCTGCTGCTGCAGCGCCCACATCTGGGCGTACGTCCCGCCGAGATCGAGCAGCGCGCGGTGCGTGCCGCGCTCGATGATGCGCCCCGCCTCCATTACCAGGATCTGGTCGGCGTCCATCACCGTGGACAGGCGGTGGGCGATGACCAGCGTGGTATGACCGCGCGCGATGCGGTTCAGCTCGTCCTGGATCGATTTCTCCGACTTCGAATCGAGCGCGGAGGTCGCCTCGTCGAAGATCAGGATGCGCGGGTTCTTGAGGATGGCGCGGGCAATGGCCACGCGCTGCTTCTCGCCGCCGGAGAGCTTGAGCCCGCGCTCGCCCACCGCCGACTCGTAGCCGTCCGGCAGGCTCTCGATGAACTCGTGGATGTGCGCCGCCTGCGCCGCGGCGATCACTTCCTCGCGCGGCGCGTCGGGACGGCCGTAGCGGATGTTGTAGTAGATCGTGTCGTTGAACAGCACCGTGTCCTGCGGCACGATGCCGATGGCCGCGCGCAGGCTCGACTGCGTGACGTCGCGGATGTCGGCGCCGTTGATGCGCACCGCGCCGCCGTTGACGTCGTAGAAGCGGTAGAGCAGCCGCGCGAGGGTGGATTTGCCCGAGCCGCTCGCGCCCACCACCGCGACCTTGGCCCCGGCCGGCACGTCGAACGTGACGTCCTGCAGTATCGGCCGCCTGCCGTCGTAGCTGAAGACGACGTGGTCGAAGCGGATCACCGCGCCGCCCGCCGGCAGCGGCACGGCATCCGGGCGGTCCTCGATTTCCCGGTTCTCGTCGAGCAGGCGGAACATGCGGTCCATGTCGATGCGCGCCTGCTTGATCTCGCGGTAGACCATGCCCAGGAAATTGAGTGGGATGTAGAGCTGGATCAGCAGCCCGTTGATCAGCACCAGGTCGCCGAGCGTCAGCGCGCCCGCGGCCACGCCCTCCGCCGCCAGGATCATCAGCACCGTCACCGCGACGGCGATGATGAGGCTCTGCCCGATGTTGAGCAGCCCCAGCGAGGCCTCGCTCTTCACCGCGGCCGCCTCGTAGCTCCTCAGGTTCTCGTCGTAGCGGCGCGACTCGAATTCCTCGTTGTTGAAGTACTTGACCGTCTCGTAGTTCAGCAGGCTGTCGACGGCGCGCGTGTTGGCGCGCGAGTCGAGCTCGTTCGCCTGGCGGCGGATGCCGATGCGCCACTCGGAAATCGCGAAGGTGTACGCGATATAACAGGCGACGGCGGAGAAGGTCACGGCGACGAAGCGCCAGTCGAACCGGGCGAACAGCACCGCCGCGACGAGGGCGAACTCCAGGATCACCGGCACGATGGAGAACAGCATGTACGACAGCAGCGTCGAGACGCCGTTGGTGCCGCGCTCGATGTCGCGCGAGACGCCGCCGGTCTGGCGCTCGAGGTGGAAGCGCAGGGACAGCGAGTGCAGGTGGCGGAACACCGACAGGGCGAGGCGCCGGATCGCGCGCTGGGTGACCGGGACGAACACGAGGTCGCGCAGCTCCCCGAACAGCGTCGTGGACAGCCGCAGCAGGCCGTAGGCGATCAGCAGGGCGAAAGGCACGGCCACCACGGCGCGCGACGCATCGAGCCCGTCCACGACCTCCTTCAGCACCAGCGGCACGCCGACGTTGGCGAGCTTGGCGGCGACCAGGCAGGCGAGCGCGATGACGACGCGCCAGCGGTACTCCCACAGGTACGGCAGCAGCATCGGCACCATCCGCCATTCGCGGCCGCGCGACGCCGGCGGGTCCTGCGGCAAGGTGCCCTGCAGGGCGCCGTGATGCTGGGTCATGATGAGGGATGAGAAAAAAGTGCCGAGGAGCGAGTATCGAGGGATAGTTGAAGCATGGCCAGGAGGTCGCTTGTCACTCGACACCCGACACCCGACACTCGACACTCGACACGCTTTATCAGGCAATGATCGTAACATGGGGCCGGAAAAGGCTTTTTCGACCGGGTCAGGCAAAAAAAACGGGCGTGGTGTGAGCCACGCCCGAAACGTACCAAAGGAGGAGGATGAAAGCGTGGAACTTACGTCCCCCGCTTTCATTATCAGGTAATGCAATAGTGATGCCAGGTCATCTTCCTATATAAATCAGTTGGTTATGAATTATGCCGCGCGTGAAAACCTGCGATTGCGCTCCGATTTGAAGCGCCGGCAGGTCATGCTTGCACCATTTTGTATCCCGATACCGAAGCGCGCGGCATCGGCACGCGGCTTGGGTACCCGGGTATAAAGTTGGCAACGTCGCCTGGCCCAATCGCGTTTATCGTTCGCTCCGTCGCCACGCACGAAAGAGACCAGAACATGAAGAGGAAACTGCTCGCCGCCGCCCTGTTGATGGCCCTTGCGGGCAAGGCCCATGCGGCGGTCGATTTCATCGACACGGCGCCGGTCGTTTCCTCCACGCCGATCGTCGAACGCGTGAGCGAACCGCGCCAGGAATGCGGCCCCGCGCCGGCAGCCGCGCCGGCGCAGCCGTGCCGCACCGTCAAGGTGGAGCGCGAGGTGATCCGGGGCTACACGGTGGTGTACCGCTATAACGGACGCGACGTCACGGTGACCCTGCCCCACGATCCCGGCCCGACGGTGCGCGTCGGCGTCGGCGTCGGCATCGTCGACAACGCGCCGGCCGTCCCGGCGCCGAGCGCCGGCTCCCTGGGCTCGAACGTGCGCGACGTCACGCCCGCCCCGGCCCACGAACCGGCAACGCCTCCCGCCGGCACGGGTGGCAAGGGCGGCGCGGGCGGGTATCAGTATCGCTACTAGGAAAGGCGTGAGTCGTGATTGGTGAGTGGTGAGTAGACTTCCTGCCCCGCCCGGGGCAGGAGAACTACGTCGAATCACGACTCACGAATCACGACTCACGCCCTTCTAGAGCGTGTTATGGACTTGTACTTTGCTGCGTAATCTGGCACATAGTGGGGATGAAGAGACCCCCACGGAAGTATCAGCCTTACCCCAGTGACGTAAGCGACGAAGAATGGTCATTCGTAGCCCCGTATCTGGCTTTGAACCGTCTGGACGGCGAGAACCGCCGACACGACCTGCGCGCGGTGTTCAACGCGCTGCGCTGGCTGGTTCGCAGCGGCGCATCGTGGCGCATGATGCCGCACGAATTTCCGCCCTGGCCGGCGGTGTATCAGCAGATGCGCCGCTGGCTCGATGCCGGCTGCTTCAAGGAGATGGTGAACGACCTGCGCGCGCTGCTGCGCATGCACGCTGGCCGCGGCGCCCAGCCCAGCGCCGCGATCCTGGACAGCCGCACGCTGCAATCGACTCCGGAGTCGGGGGCTCGAGCCGGTTACGACGGGGCCAAGCGACGCAAGGGTTCCAAGGTGCATGCGGCAGTGGACACGCTGGGCCACTTGCTGGCGCTGCATGTGACCCCGGCCAACGAGCAGGACCGGGCGCAGGTCGAGCAACTGGCGCACGCCGTGCAGGAGGTCACCGGCCAGAGCGTGACGCTGGCCTATGTGGATCAGGGTTATACCGGTGAGACGGCAAGAGAGGACGCCAACGCCCATGGAATCGAACTGGAAGTGGTCAAGCACACCGAGGCCAAGCGCGGCTTTGTCCTGCTGCCGCGCCGTTGGGTGGTGGAACGCAGCTTCGCCTGGGCCGCTCGATTCCGGCGCCTGGCACGCGATTATGAGCGGCTCGCTCAAACGCTGGCCGGATTCCACTACCTCGCCTTTGCCTGCCTCATGCTTCACAAGCTCATCCCCATCATCCCAAGTGCATAACAGGCTCTAGGTAAACTCCTCCGCCCTCCCGTACGCGAACACGCCGGTCAGAAAGCGGGCGATCTGGTAGCAGCTCCAAGTCGCGAAGCGGGTCGTCCAGGGCTGGTCCGCCCAGCGCTCGCGCTGCAGCTGCACGGCCCCGTCGCCCATCGCGGCCAGCAGGCTCCGCCTCAGCTCGCCGGCGAAGCCGTCGTCCTCGATCACCACGTTGGCTTCGCGCGCGAGCAGCAGGCTGAACGGGTCGATGTTGGACGAGCCCACCGTGGCCCAGTGGCGATCGATGACCGCGACTTTCGCGTGCAGGTAGCTCTGGTGGTACTCGTGGATCTCGACGCCGGCGTCCAGCAACGGGCCGTAGAGGGCGCGCGAAGCGTAATGCTGCAGGATATATTCCACCTTGCCCTGCAGCAGCAGCACGACCCGCACCCCCCGCGCCGCCGCCGCGATCAGCTCGCGCCGGAACCGCTGCCCGGGGAAGAAGTAGGCGTTGGCGATGATGATCTCGCTGCGCGCCCGGCCGATGGCCGCGAGATAGGCCCCCTCGATATCGCGGCGGTGCCGGATATTGTCCCGCACCACGAACGCGGCGCGCTGACCGCCGCAAAAATCGGTCTCGGGCGCGAGCGGGTGCGGCTCCGCTCCGCGCGCCTGCAGGCTGACCGCGCTCACGCGCGACCACAGCTGCTTCACCGCGGGATGGATCTCCGCCAGCAGCGGCCCCTCGACGCGCACGGCGTAATCGAAGCGCGGCACGGTGCTGCCCGGCGTGTCCACGTCGTCCAGCACGTTGATGCCGCCGATGAAGGCGACCCGCGCGTCGATCACCGCGATCTTGCGGTGCAGGCGGCGCAGGCGCGTGCGGCGCAGGGTCCAGGGCGAAATGTTCCGGCGGTAGACCAGGAAGCGCACGCCGGCCGCCCGCAGCTCGCGCACCAGCGCGGGATCCAGGTCCTTCGAGCCGAACCCGTCCACCATCACGTTCACCGGCACGCCGCGGCGCGCGGCGCGCATGAGCGCCGCCGCGATGGAACGCCCGGTCGCATCGGCCTCGAAAATGTAGGTTTCCAGGTGGATCTCGCGCCGCGCGGCGTCGAACTCCGCCGCCAGCGCGGGAAAGTACTCCACGCCGCTCTTCAACAGCGTGATGCGGTTGCCGTTGACGAACCCGCTCACAGGCGCACCAGCGTGGCCGTCAGCGCGGCGTGGTCGGAAACGCGCGCCCAGACGTTGCCGTGGTGAACGTGGGCGGTGGGCACCTTGAAGCCGCGCACGTAGATGCGATCGAGCGTCATGAACGGCAGCGCCGCCGGGAAAGTGCGCGCCGCCCGCCCTTTCACCAGCTCGAACACCTCGTAGAGGTTCAGGGGGTGCGCCAGTTCCCGCGTCGCGCGCTGGCGCCAGTCGTTGAAATCACCCGCCACGACCAGGGGCGCCCGCGGCGGCACCATGCGCTCGATGCGCTGGCGCAGCCTCTCCATCTGGCGGCTGCGCTCGTGGTCTCTCAGGCCGAGGTGCACGCACACGCAATGCAGCGCTTCGTCCCAGCCCGGGATCCGGATCTCGCAATGCAGCAGCCCGCGGCGCTCGAAGCGGTGGGACGACACGTCCTCGTTGTCCCACCGGGCGATCGGAAAGCGCGACAGGATGGCGTTGCCGTGGTGGCCGGCGTCGTAAACCGAGTTGCGGCCGTAGGCAAAATCGTGCCAGACGGCGTCGGCTAGAAACTCGTACTGCGGCGCGGCCGGCCAGTTGTGGTGGCGCCGGGCGTGGCGCTCGTGCTGGCCGTACACCTCCTGCAGGAACACGATGTCCGCGTCGAGCGCGCGCAGCCGGTCGCGCAGGTCGTGTATCGTCAGCCGCCTGTTGAACAGCGGCGTGTAGGACAGCCCCTTGTGGATGTTGTAGGTCGCTACCCGCAGCTCGCGCATCTCGTACCCGTGATTTCAGGAAATCGACGGGGACATCCCCGGCGATTTCCTAGGAGACGGCGAGCATGCGGTCAAGCGCGATGCGGGCGAGCTCGGCATCGTGCTTCGGCACCTTGATCTGGTTGACGACCTTGCCCGCCACCAGGTTCTCCAGCGCCCAGGCGAAGTGCTGGGGATCGATGCGCGCCATCGTCGAGCACATGCAGACCGTGGGCGCCATGAACTGCACCCGCTTTCCCTGCGGCTTGTACTCCTCGGCGATGCGGTTCACGAGGTTCAGCTCGGTCCCCACCAGCCAGCGCGTGCCCGGGGCGCTCGCCGCGACGGTCTTGATGATGAAATCGGTGGAGCCGACGTAGTCGGACAGCTTGCACACGTCGAACTTGCACTCCGGGTGGGAGATCACCATGCCGGACGGGTTCTTCTCGCGCCAGCGCAGGATGTGCTGCGGCTGGAACATCTGGTGCACCGAGCAGTGCCCCTTCCACAGCAGGATCTTCGCCATCTTGATCTGCTGGGGCGTGAGGCCGCCCATCTCCTCGTCCGGGTCCCACACCAGCATCTCGGCGAGCGGGATGTTCATGAGGTAGCCGGTCCAGCGCCCGAGGTGCTGGTCGGGGAAGAACAGCACCTTCTCGCGCCGCGCGAACGACCAGTCGAGGATCTGGCGGGCGTTGGAGGACGTGCACACGATGCCGCCGTGCTCGCCGCAGAAGCCCTTCAGGTCGGCAGCCGAGTTGATGTAGGTCACTGGGGTGACGTGCTGGTCCGGGTCGAGCACGGTGGCGATCTCGCGCCAGGCGCGCTCCACCTTGGCGAGGCTCGCCATGTCCGCCATCGAGCAGCCGGCGCCGAGGTCCGGCAGGATCGTCGCCTGCTGCGGCTTGGACAGGATGTCCGAGACTTCCGCCATGAAGTGCACGCCGCAGAACACGATGTACTGGGCGTCGGTCTGGGCCGCCAGCTTCGACAGCTGCAGCGAATCGCCGGTGAGGTCGGCGTACTTGTAGACGTCCGCGCGCTGGTAGTGATGGCCCAGGATCACGGCCTTCTTGCCGAGCGTCGCGCGCGCGGCGCGTATGCGCTCGTCGCACGCCTCGTCGGCGAGCGGCTTGAACCGGTCGAATGCGATCGTCGCAGCTTCCATTTTCCAGTTCACCTCAGGAGGCCTGATGTCGGACATTATATATGACAGGAATTCGCCGCACGGGTTGCAGCGAATTCCTGAAGAGTCCGTATTTTGGTCAGGGTTTCTCGCCCGGCCGCGTGACGCGCTGCGGCAATTCGCGTATCGCCTCGGCATTGCTCGACGAAAACACCCGCTCCGCGGCCTCGCGCCAGGGCAGCCACTCGTAGCGCAGGTGCTCCCGCGGCGCGAGCGCGACCTCGACGGCCCGCGGCAGACGCAGCCCGAACACGTGCTCGGTGTTGTGCGTGACGCCGGGCGCGTAGCGGCCGCGCCAGCTGCGGTAAATCTCGTAGCGGTTCTGCCTGCGCCAGTCCGTGAGCTCGTAGCGGCCGGCGTCGAGCCCCGTTTCTTCCCGCACCTCGCGCGCGGCGGTCTCGCGCAGCGGCTCGCCCTCCGCGTCCAGGCTGCCGGTCACCGACTGCCAGAAACCCGGCCGGTCGGCGCGCTCGAGCAGCAGAACTTCCAGCGCCGCCGTGTGCACCACGACCAGCACCGATACGGGAATCTTGTAGACCATCGGATCAGAAAGCAACCGCAGATAAACGCGGATAAACGCCAATCAGGATTCGAGCTTGCAGGGCCCTGATGCTGATCAATCTGTGTGTATCTGCGTGTATCTGCGGTTTCATTGCGGTTTTCAGCGCAGGGGCGGCAGGTCGAGCCCCGGCGCGCAGTCGCGGTCCACGACGACGAGCAACACCCGCCCGCTCGCACCCCAGTACATGGCCGCTTCGCTGAAGATTTCAAGGGCGGTGCCCACGGCGTCGGGCGCGCGCCTGGCCAGTTCCGCGCCGCGGCGCCAGTGCACGACGGCCCCGGGCGTCCCGCTGCCGGCGGCCTCCAGCAGGCATTCGTGCAGCGCGTCCCAGTTGCGGCCGAAATAACCGGGAAATTCGAAGATCCCGGCGCAGCGGCGCAGGAAAACGTCGCGGTCGCGCGCGCCGGCGAGGTCGAGATCGAGCCAGGCGACGCCATTGCCCTTCGCCGCCGCCCGCAAAGGCCCGATCACGCGCGGCGCGGCGAAGATGCCAGCGCGGCCGGAGTGAATGATCTTGTCGTATTTAGAGACAGTCACGGGTCACGGGTCTTTAATGCGGCGGAAGCTGTCGTAGTGGTCGTCCGTATAGTAAAGCTCGCCGCCCTTGCCGGCGACGATGCGCCGCGCGCCGCGGCTCTTCACGCCCGGCGTGCGCACCGTGTACTCGCGGTAGTAGCCGCGCGGCTGGAGCGGCAGCCTTTTCTCGAAATTGCGAAACTCGATCCCGTCGCGCTCGTAAGGGAAAGGCCCGCCCTGGCGTATGCGCGCGATCGTCGCGCGCGCCTCCTGCGGCAGGTCGGCCGCGGATATTTCGTTGGCCGCCGGCGCCTCGCGCTCCGCCGCGCCACAGCCGGAAACGGCCAGCAGCGCCGTTGCCAGCAGGGCGGCCGCGAAGCGCCGCCACACCTCACTCTTCACGCCTCACTCCTCACTCACCCGGAGGTTTCTGCTGCAGCCCCTTGATCCGCTCCTGCAGCGCCTCGGCCTCCGCCTTGCGGTCCTGCATTTCGTAGAGCCGCGCCAGGTTGCCCAGCATCGTCGGCAGGCCGCGGTCCGGTCCGGGCGCCTTTTCCACGATCCCGATCGCGCGCAGATACAGCGGCTCGGCCTCCTCGTAACGAGTCCGTGCCCGGTACAGGTCCGCCAGGTTGTGGAGCGACGTCGCCACTTCCGGATGGTTGACGCCCAGCGCCTTCTCCCGTATCGCGAGGGCGCGCCGGTGCAGCGATTCGGACTCGAAATAGCGGCCCTGTCCCGCGTACGCCAGCGCCAGGTTGTTCGATACCGTCGCCACGTCGGGATGCTCGGGGCCGCGCTTGAGCTCCAGGATGCGGATCGCGCGCTGGTAGAGCGGGATGGCCAGGGAATAGCGGCCCTGCTCCCGGTACAGCGTGGCGAGCCGGTTGAGCGTGGCCGCGACCGTGGGATGCTCGGGACCCAGCGCTTGCTCGTGGATGGAAAGCAGGCGCTTCAACAGCGGCTCGGCGGCCGCGTGCTGCCCCTCCTCGAGGTAGAGGGTGCTGAGGTCGTTCAGCTGGGTCGCGACGTCCGGGTGATTCGGGCCGCGGATTTTTTCGGTGACGGCCAGCGCGCGCCGGTAGTTCGTTTCGGCATCGCCGGCGCGGCCCTGCCGGTGATAGGCGACGGCGAGGAAATAGAGCGAAGCCGCGTAGCGCGGGTCCTGCCCGCCGAAAGCCGCATTGGCCTCGCGCACCGCGGCCTCGAAGCGGATGGCCGCGGCACGCTGGTCGCCGGCCTTGACCGAGGCGAAGCCGGCGCCCATGTGCTCCTTCCATTCTTTTTCCCCCGCAGACGCGGGGGAAAAAGAAAATAGAACACCCAGAAAGAATGCGAGACGAAGTTCCGCTCTCATGAGCCAGCGCCCTCGACGTTCGCTCTATTATGGCCGTGCTTGGCGCCTTGGCGTCTTGGCGGCTATTTGTTCGCGGCTTCCTGACGCAGGCGGATGTGCAGTTCGCGCAACTGCTTCTCGTCCACCGGGCTCGGCGCCTTCGTGAGCAGGCACTGCGCGCGCTGCGTCTTGGGAAACGCGATCACGTCGCGGATCGAGTCCGCCCCCGCCATCAGCGTCACGATGCGGTCGAGGCCGAACGCGATGCCGCCGTGCGGCGGCGCGCCGTACT